>JAAYTF010000120.1 GCA_012518125.1 Bacilli bacterium
GCGGAGAGGTTACACCCGTTCCCATCCCGAACACGGAAGTTAAGCTCTCCAGCGCCGATGGTAGTTGGGGCTTTGCCCCTGCGAGAGTAGGACGTTGCCAGATTGTTTTATAAGCAAGGGAATTAGTTTTGTACTAATTCCCTTGCTTTTTTCATATAAACATCAGCTCATTCCGTGTGGCCCTAATTGTCCGGATTGGTCATTTTGATTTGAACTCGTGCCATTTGTCAAATTGGATAACATCGGAGCCATGCTTTCAACGGTTTTGGCAATGGAACCATTGTTTTTGGACATCGTGTAAAACGTGGCCGCACCTACACCGATTGAAGCTAAAAGGGGTAAAATCCAGTCGTTTTTTTTCACTTCGTTCAATCCTTTCATCATTAAATCATCTTCATATTTATGTTTGCACGTAGAGCCGCTAATATTCGAGGCATCATTTACCTGAAGGTGAAAAATGGCGAGATGGCATCGGTTAATCGAATGGAAATAAATAGCTGGCAGTTTTTTCAATGACAAAGTATGATAAAATATGTTAGAAGAAGAGCGCAATTGAAGGTGACAAAATGTCGAATCGTATCGTAAGAGGAACGTTGTTGTTGACGGCAGCAGGATACATATCCCGATTTTTAGGCATGATTTATGTCATTCCATTAAACGCATTGGTTGGCGCAAAAGGGATGGCTTTATATTCTTATGCATACATACCATATACCGTTTTGTTAAGTTTATCTTCCGTCGGCATACCGCCGGCGATTTCAAAAATCGTCGCGAAGTACAATTCGCTCGGTTTATATAAAACGGGATATCGCGTATTCCGTTTGAGCTTTTATTTTATGATTTTGACCGGAATAGCCGCCTTTTTATTGCTTTTTTTTGCAGCGGAACCGATTGCTCACATGATCGTGGCGAGCAAAGATCCAAAAGGAAACACGGTGGAAGATGTCACGAAAGTAATTCAAATGGTCAGTTTTGCCTTGATCGTGGTTCCAGCAATGAGCGCCGTCAGAGGTTTTTTCCAAGGGCATCAAACGATGGAGCCGACCGCCGTTTCACAAGTCGTCGAACAAATCGTCCGCATTTCTTTCGTTTTGATCGCCGGTTTTGTCGTGATCGTCATTTTCGACGGAAGTTATGTGACAGCAGTCAGTTTTGCAACGTTTGCTGCTTTCATCGGCGCATTGGGCTCGGTAGTTATATTGATCAAATTTTGGAACGGCAAAAAAGACCTCTTTTATGAAAATATTGCAAAGCAGCGGAAAACGGTTACGCTTTCCACGAAGGATTTGCTGTTGGAAATGTTTTCTTACGCGATCCCCTTCATACTTGTGGGGATTGCCACACCGCTTTACCAATTTATCGATCTTTTTACGTTCAATCGTGCGATGGAAGCAATCGGCTTAAGTGACATATCCGAATTGTCATTTGCCGCCATTCACGTAAACGGCAACAAATTGATCGTCATTCCAGTGATGATTGCAACGGGCATGTCGCTGACGTTAGTGCCGTCTTTGACAGAGTCGTTTACAAAACGAATGCATCAAAAACTCATCTCTGAAATAAATTTGGCGGTACAAATCGTCTTATTGTTTGTCGTTCCGGCGGTGTTCGGTTTGATCGCTTTGGCTCCCGAAGCGTACGGATCGCTGTTTTCCATGAACGATCTCAACATTACCGGCAGTTTGCTTGCTTGGAGTGCGCCACTGGCGATCGTGTTGGCACTGTTTACCGTTTCGGCGGCGATTTTGCAAGGGATCAATGAACAACGGTTTGCCATCGTCAGTTTAAGCGCCGGTTTTATCATTAAATTGTCTTTAAACTCCGTACTTATTCATACGTTTGGTGCAAAAGGTTCAATTTTCGCCACAGCCCTTGCAGTGGGAATCGCTTCTTTCTTGAACTTGTGGCGCATAAAATCGGTATTACATATGTCATTTGTCCAGACGTATAAAAGAGGTCTTTTCATCTTTATTTTTAGCATCCTTATGTATATCGCGGTGATCGTTTCAAAATGGCTGCTTGGCTTTTTCATGCCTTTTGATGAAAGCAGGCTGTTTGCAACCCTCATGTTGGGAATCGGGGTTTTCATCGGAATCATCGTATACTTCTTTTTCACGTATAAATCGACATTGTTGGATGCCGTTTTGGGCGATACGACGATAATGGAAAAAATCAGGGGGAAATTGCGTGCGAATTGATCAAGTGCTTGCCCACGCCGGTTATGGCACACGCAAGCAAGTCAGGCAATTAATTAAACGAAGATACGTGAAAGTAAACGGGGACGTCGTGACGAATCACGGTCTACACGTCGACCCAAATACGGATGTCATAACCGTGCATGATGATGAAGTGACGTATCAAAAGTACGTTTATTTAATGTTGAATAAACCTAGCGGCTATATTACTGCAACGCACGACCGAAAACATTTGACCGTATTGGATTTGGTCCCGGATCAATATGTTCATTACCGTTTGTCTCCCGTCGGGCGTTTGGACAAAGACACCGAAGGTTTGCTACTCATTACGAATGATGGGAAAATCAACCATATGCTGACATCGCCAAAAAGGAACATTTGGAAAACGTACGAAGCGGTCGTCTCAGGAGTCGTGACGGAAAAACACGTCGAGCAATTTCGGCATGGCATCACGTTGGACGATGGATATAAAACGAAACCGGCTAGGCTAACAATCATAAATATCGAGGGCAATCGTTCATTGGTCAACATCATGCTCACCGAAGGAAAATACCATCAAGTGAAACGAATGTTTCAGGCAACGGATATGGAAGTGCTTTATTTGAAACGGACGAAAATCGGCGACATTCAATTGGACGATCAATTGGACCCAGGTCAAATCCGCCCTTTAACTGCTGAAGAAATCGCATGGCTGGAAAGTTTAAAAGAGGGTGAATAAAGTTGGCTCAACTCATTAAATTGCGCGATTACATTTCACGGTACGAGGTCAATCCATATCATTATCCAACGCAATTTATCCGGTTAAAACGAGAAAACTGGGAAAAATTGTTGTTGCTCTGGGAAAAAGAAAACGAAGCGCAACGAAAAGCGGAAATGGAAGAAAAATTAAGAAGGGAACAAGAAAAAGAACGGTTCCGCTGGCAAAATTTGTTTCAAAGAAATACGAAAGCGGAGGACCCGGTCATTTTTAAACGGAATTTACCCAAATCAAAAGACAACTTGCGCAAATATTTTTTAAACCGGTTGTTTCCGTTTCAGCTGAAATGGGCGACTTCGACGCTCACCCAAGTTTCGTTTACGGATAAAAAGTATTATTTCGACGAACAATTGAAATTTTTATTGCAGCATTTTCCCGATATTTATCTCATCATGTATTATCCGATCGTCAATGTGAAAAAAGCGCCGGTCGACATGGACATCATCATGATCAGTCCTGTTGAAATGGAAATCATTTCCATTATCAAGGAAGAACCGAATACGATCGTCATCGTCGATGATGAACGGACGTGGACCGTCAACTACAACAACGATACGTCGAAAAAAATCATCAGTCCGATCATCAGTTTGAAACGTACGGAACAAATCGTGCGCAGCATTTTAAAAAAACACGACTTGTCGTACACGATTAAAAAAACGGTTTTGTCGGAAGATGCCCATCTCGTCTATGCCCAAGAGCCATACAACGTGTCATTGGTCGGGGCTTCCGATTTTAAACGATGGTACGAACAGAAACGCGATTTAACCGGCTCATTAAAAGGAATGCAACTGAAAGTGGCCGAAGCGTTGCTAGAACATTGTTTAACGACATCTGTCCGCCGGCCGGAGTGGGAAAACGAAGACGACAACGAATTAACATTATTGGTAGAGGATAAGTGATATGTATTCTTTTATCGTCAACCCGATTGCAGGGAATGGCAAAGCGAAAAAAATATATGAATCGATCCGCCATTTGCCCATATTGCAAAATAAAGCGACATTTTATTTAACCGAATATGAAGGGCACGCAAAGGAAATTGTCCGCATGCTGGAGTCGAATAAAGCAAAAGGAGAACCGTTAGACATCCTCTTTGTGATCGGCGGGGATGGAACAGTTCACGAAGTCGTAAATGCGTTGAGTGACCAGGAAATCCGCATTTGTTACATACCAGGCGGTTCGGGAAACGACTTTGCCCGCGGCATCGAGAGCGATAAACGCCCGAAAGAGATCATTGAACGTGCCATTTTGGACAAAGATGAAAAAACTTACTGGCTCGGGACATACACCGCGGATGACGGCATAACGAACAAGTTTGTCAACAGCATCGGATTCGGTTTTGATGCAGCGGTCGTCAACCGGGCGAGAAAACTAGCGATCCGTAAACTGTTAAGTGTCTTGCGCTTGAACGAATTCGTCTATTTGTTTGCACTTTTGGTAGAACTGGTTGTTTACAAACCGTTGGAAATTTCGCTACATCTTGACGGCAAAGAAAAAACGTTTAAAAATGTATTATTTGCTACCGTCAGCAACCAGCCGTTCATGGGCGGAGGAATGAAAATAAACCCGGATGCCCATAATAACCATGAGGACTTTTCCGTTTTAGTCGTCGACAACATCTCCAAATGGAAAGTGTTTTTCTTGTTTGGTACGGTATTTTTTGGAAAACATACGGCTTATAAAGAAGTCTATACGTTTAAAACGAAAGAAGTGACGGTCCGGGCGCATCAACGAATCCCGTATCAAGTCGATGGCGAATATGGAAAGTTGAAGGCGGCATCGATCCGGAAATTTCCACAGCCACTCTATATTAAAGGTGCAAAAAAAACAACCAAGTGAATGGACGTTAGCCGCTTTGATGCAATTTCACCTGGTTGATCATGCGTAGCCATCGTTTTATCTTTTGCTCGTTTTCCGTGATGTGGGCGAAATATGACTGCGCATTTTCGCCTTTGATGCCGTAGTAATAGATTTCGGGGAGTATGTTTAACAGCTCGCCTTCGACATCGCGGTTTGTAATAATTGATTGGACGAGCTTTTTGATTTGTTTGTATTCATCAATCGAAACTTTTTTGTACGTAATCTGTTCATCTAGCAAATCATGCAACAAGGTCAACTGGTTTTGAATGGATAAATGCATTCAAATCACCTCAATGCTATATTTCCCACTATTTTGTTATAATATACTTTATTAAAAAGTTTACATAAAAGCGGCAGCGCTTACATAAAGGAGAGGTGAAGGATATGGAACAATTGAAAGTCGGACGAGCCAAATTGACGTGGCTGAATGGGGGCGTGAATTTCCTTGATGGCGGGGCGGCTTTCGGGGTAGTTCCGCGCGTCTTGTGGACGAAAAAGTACCCCGTAAATGAAAACAATTTAGTGGAATATCGCACGGACCCGATTCTTTTGCAAGTGGACGGAAAAAACTATCTGATTGACACCGGAACCGGGTTGAACAAACTAACCGAAAAACAAATCCGCAATTTCGGTGTTTTGGAGGAAGCGAAAATAAAGGAATCATTAATGGAGCTGAACGTTAAGCCGGAAGAGCTTGACGGCATTTTAATGACGCACATGCATTACGATCATGCAAACGGATTGACCGATAAAGTGGATGAAGATGTGTACGTTTCGGCATTTCCAAATGTCCCGATTTACGTCAGTGAAACCGAATGGAACGAAATGCGCAATCCGAATATCCGCTCGCGCAATTCATATTGGAAAATGAACTGGGAGCCGATCCAAGACCAGGTGCAAACGTTCAAAGAGGAAATGAAAATAAACGATTACGTAAAAATGATCCATACCGGCGGCCATAGCGACGGACATGCGATCATCGTATTCGAAGACGGCGATGATATGTTCATCCACATGGCCGATTTGTTCCCGACCCATGCACATCAAAACGTCCTCTGGGTCATGGCGTACGATGATTATCCGATCACATCGATCTTCCAGAAAGAAAAATGGTTCGCATATGGTTATAAGAAAAAAGCATGGTTCACGTTTTACCACGATGCGTATTACCGTGCGTTAAAATACGATGAAAACGGGGACGTCATTGACAAAGTGGAAAGAAAACGGTATGAATATAAATAATGCTGAACACCGATAAAAGAAACTCGTTGGAATCTTTTCCAACGAGTTGTTCCATGTGAAGGACGATGCCGTTTATGTTCAAGAGGTCGCTTCGGAAACATCGATGATCGCGCCGGTATCGATGTCGATATGAAAATCGTATTGTTTGTTTTCGCCATCGACATTTCGGCTGATGCCACCGCGATACGTGCGATAAGTTAGGCCGTTCTTTTCCAGCGTTTCAGGCTTCATGTAAATCCACGAACCGTTGATTGGGCCAGACTGTTCGAGCGCTTCTTTCGCTTTTTGCAACGCTTTTTCAGGTGTCAGTTTTTGAAAGGATGTTTCTTGATTTCTCAATAAGTACCCCGCTGCAAATCCTAAACCGAGTCCTAAAAAAAACATTACGCCTTTTTGACAAGACTTGTTTTCCATACACGCTTCACCCCAAAATGAACAAAAGTAGTCGGCAAACGGTTAACAAACGTTTTATTTGCCTTAATTATTAGTATACAATATTCACGTTGAAAAGAAAGTGCGATGTGAAAAATTAGAAAACAAAAGGATGATGAAAGAAATGGAATCAAAAACCTTGGAAATGTTCAAAACGTTGACGGAGCTGCATGGTGCACCGGGGGATGAAGGCGATGTCCGCGCATTTATGCGGCAAGAATTAGAAAAATACGCCGACGACGTCATTTATGACAATTTAGGCGGCATTTTCGGCGTCAAACGTGGCAAAGGGCCGAAAGTGATGGTTGCCGGCCATATGGACGAAGTCGGTTTTATGGTGACGCAAATTACAAAAAACGGGATGATCCGCTTCCAACCGTTGGGAGGCTGGTGGAACCAAGTGTTGCTGGCCCAACGCGTAGAGATCAAAACGAAAAAAGGGATCATCGAAGGCGTCATCGGTTCCATCCCGCCGCATTTGCTGACGGAAGAGCAACGGAAAAAACCGCTTGAAATAAAAAATATGTTGATCGATATCGGTGCGGATAGTCGTGAAGACGCGCTGGCAATCGGCGTTCGCCCAGGCGACACGATCGTTCCGGTCTGTCCTTTTACACCGATGGCGAATAAAAAGAAAATCATGGCGAAAGCTTGGGATAATCGATACGGTTGCGGCTTGGCGATTGAATTGATGAAAGAAATGCACGACAAAACGCTCCCGAACGAATTGTATGCCGGAGCGACCGTACAGGAAGAGGTGGGGCTGCGCGGCGCCCAAGTTGCTGCGAACATGATCAAACCGGACATATTTTATGCGCTTGATGCGTCTCCGGCCAACGATATGACTGGCGATGAAAAAGAATTTGGCCATTTAGGAAAGGGTGCATTGTTAAGGATTTTCGACAGGACGATGATCACGCATCGGGGAATGCGCGAATTTGTATTGGATATAGCGGAGTCGAATCATATTCCGTATCAATATTTCGTCTCGCAAGGCGGAACGGACGCAGGTAGAGTCCATATCGCAAATGATGGCGTGCCATCGGCCGTCATCGGCATTCCAGCCAGATACATCCATACGTCGTGTGCAATCATTCACGTCGATGATTACGCTGCGGCAAAAGAATTGCTCATCAAATTGGTCGAAAAGACGGACCAAGCGACGGTTGATGCAATCCGTAAACAATAGCTAGAATAAATTCACGTAAGGAAGGTCAATGGGGGCATGAAAAAAATCATCGTCGGTTCTTTGAATGAAACGAAAGTCGATGCGGTAAAAAAGATTTTCCCCGAATATGCCATCGAAGCGGTGAAAGCTCCTTCAAACGTGTTGGCCCAACCGATCGGTGATGAAATGACGCGGATGGGCGCAATTAATCGGGCCCGCTTCGCGAAACAAAGTGAAACATGCGACTATGGCATCGGTTTTGAAGGGGGCGTCACGTTCATCGGCGGAAAACTGTTTTTGTGCAATTGGGGGGCGCTCGTCGGTGGTGACGACATGCTTTTTACGGCGAGCGCGTTTCATATCCCGCTACCGGATGCTTTCATCGAACCTATTTTAGAGGGAAAAGAGTTGGGCGATTTGATCGAAGCTTATTCAAAGCGCCGGTATTTGCGCACAAAAGAAGGCGCAATCGGTTTGTTTACGAATGAACTCGTCGTACGCAACGATATTTACGTACAAATTGCGACCCTTTTGAAAGGGCAACTGTTATATGCGCAAAAAAACTGAGGCGAACGATTTCACCAAACGATTTTGGTTAGATCGTTCGCCATTTCATTCATTATTCAAACACGTATTTCAACACTTCAATCGCTTGATCGACCGTCTCGACCGTGACGTTCGCCCGGTTCGACAATTCTTTCAACGGATGAATCAATTCCGGCGGCCGGATGATGATCGTCGGTTTGCCCATTGTGATGGCGGCGCTCGCATCCATCGCGGTATTCCATTGACGGTATTTTTCACCGAACAAAGCGATGACGACATCCGCTTTTTGCAATAAGATTTGCGTTCGGAAATTGTTGATGTCCGAAGCCGCGTCGTCTTTATAATAAGGCCCGGGCTGCTTGCCGAGAATTTCCTCGCCGATGTTGTCGGAACGGTCGTGATCCGTTTGCGGAGAGACGAATGTGATCGGCAAATCCGCTGCTTCCGCTTTTTGTTTCATTTCTTCGCGCCAATTCGAATGTATTTCTCCCGCCAAATAAACGGTCAGTTCCATTTGCATCGCCTCCAACACGTTTTCTTATTGTATTCGATTATAAGCGATGAGATTCGCAATTGAAAGTATAATTAGTTTTTATATGATAAAATAAAGAAAGCATATGCCCGATTTAATGAGGAGAGGTTCCGTATGTCCATGAACAGCATCAAAATGAAAAAATTGTTGGAAAAAAAACTGGGCGGCGAATCATTTCGTACGTCATACGACCGTGATAAAGAACAGTTTCGCATTGAATGGAAAGAGACGAAAAAAGGTTTGACGATTGAATTGCCGCGTCTGGTGGCGAAATACAACGAACGCGGCGAGGAAGCGATAGATGAAATTGTCAAAGATGTGAAGGAAGCTTTAAAATTAATGGGTGAAGAACATACGTTAAAAGGCAATGAAAAACAAATTTATCCAGTCATTCGCTCCACTTCGTTCCCACAAGAATCAAACGGCAAAAAATTGGTGACGAAAGAGCATACAGCGGAAACACGTATTTATTATGCGCTTGATTTAAACTCGTCTTATCGGTTGATCGATGAAGACATGTTAAAAGAAGCGAATTTGACCGAAGAGTCGCTCCATGAAATGGCGTTGTTCAATTTACGTGCGTTGAAGCACGAAGTGAAAAAGGATTCCGTAAACGACAATATCTTTTATTTCGTCGCCACAAACGACGGTTATGATGCGTCGAGAATTTTGAACGAAGCGTTTTTGGAAGAAATGAAACAAAAGTGTCGCGGCGATATGGCGGTTGCCACGCCACATCAAGACGTCCTCATCATTGCGGATATCGTCAATGAAGTCGGTTATGACGTCTTAGGGCAAATGACGTTTCGCTTTTTCTCGGAAGGACGCGTGCCGATCACGGCGCTGCCATTCATTTATGAAAACAATAAATTGGAGCCGATTTTCATTTTGGCACGTAATAAACCGAGCCGAAAAAAAGATTAAATGTTTGGAAAAAAACTGATAAGATAAAAATGGACAGTGATGGTACAAAGGTGATCTCGATGTGGGAAAAATTCAAAAAGAAAGTGATCAATTTCATATATGAGGAAATCGAAGAAGAGGAATTTTTCGAGGAGTTAAACCATCTGGAAAAAGAAAAAATGATGGCGCGGGAAAAACGAGATGAAGTGAAAGCCCGTGTCACGTTTGAATATCCAAAACAGCAGGCAGCCAATTTCCGGTTTCCGGTCATTCCCGATGATGATAAAGACGAATCGGCAAACGATCATTTTGAGACGAGCAATAAAAAAAGCGAATCGGATGAAAACGAACCGGCGTATATGAGAAGAACGAAGCGAAAGAGACGAAGAACGCTTAAGCCGAATGTTGCACCGAACTTTTATGAACAGAAAAAACTCGCCAAACAACTCGAGGAAGTCCCTGCTTACCTGCGCCGAAACAAACAAACGGTTCATCAAGATATGCGTTCGGTTGATGAAGAGGAAAAGGAACATGCTCGTCTTCAAACGGAGGACGTTTGACAGGGCGAAATGAATTATTCAACCCCGGACGAACTGGATGCCGTTTTCAAACGGATTTATGAAAAGACGGATGAAACTGGCCGTAAGCAAGATGATGCAGACGATTTTACCAATGACAGCGACATGCATGCTGAAACTACCGAACCAGCACAAAAAACCGGTTTACATGAGCGCAAACGTTTGTCCGAAGATGACAAGGGCGAAGATGAAAAGGAAAAACATAACAAACAAAAACCGAATACACCATTTGAAAGTGGAGCGGAAACGGCCGCAGTCCGTGAACAAAGAGTTGCGCATGAACCGATCGATCTCCCACATCACTTATTGGATGACCCGATTCGGGCGGAAGAAAAAGATCATCGATGGCTCAAAGAACAAAAACGATTGTTGAAACAAACGTTGGAACACTTTAACGTGGATGCGGAAATCGTCGCCATAACACAAGGTCCGACAGTGACGCGCTTTGAAATTCAACCGGCTTTGGGAGTGAAAGTGAGCCGCATCCGCAATTTGCAAGACGACATCAAATTGAATTTGGCTGCAAGAGACATCCGCATCGAAGCGCCGATACCCGGCAAACATACGGTAGGCATTGAAATTCCGAATAAAACGCCAAAAGTCGTCCATTTGCAAGAAATGTTGGAAGCAAAAGCGTTCAAAGAAGCCGACTCGCCGCTTACGGTCGCATTAGGGATGACGATTGAAGGCGAACCGTATTTTACCGACATCGGCAAAATGCCGCACGGGTTGATTGCCGGCGCAACGGGAAGCGGAAAAAGCGTCTGCATCAATGCGATGATTTTGAGTTTGTTGTATAAAGCCGATTACAACGAAGTAAAACTAATGTTAATCGATCCGAAGATGGTCGAATTGACCCAATACAACGGCATACCTCATTTAGTGACACCGGTGATCACCGATGTCAAAGCGGCGACTGTAGCGTTGAAATGGGCGGTCGACGAAATGGAGCGCCGTTATGAATTGTTCGTGATGCACAATGTCCGCAACATTAAAAGTTACAACCGGAAAACGGCGGTCGAGCCGATGCCATACATCGTCATCATCATTGACGAACTGGCCGATCTGATGCTGGTTGCACCGCAAGAAGTCGAAGATTACATCAGCCGTATTGCGCAAAAAGCGCGCGCCGCGGGCATACATCTCATCTTGGCGACGCAGCGCCCGTCCGTCGATGTCATAACGGGGCTCATCAAAGCGAACATTCCGACACGGATTGCCTTTGCCGTCTCGTCGCAAGTCGACTCGAGGACGATCCTTGACGCCAATGGCGCGGAAAAACTGTTGGGCAAAGGCGATATGTTATTGATTGAAAACGGTACGAACAAACAGCTTCGTTTGCAAGGTCCATATGTATCCGATGAAGAAATCGAACGGGTCGCAGCCTATTTGCGCTCGAAAGCGGAACCGAACTATTTGTTTGAGCACGATGACCTGTACATCCAAATGGAAGATGAAACGGAAGATGAATTGTTCGACGAAGTGGTGGAATATATCCTTGAGGAAGGCAAAGCGAGCACTTCGATGTTGCAAAGACGCTTTCGAATAGGTTATAATCGAGCCGCAAGACTAATTGATGCGCTGTATGAACGCGGAATCATCTCCGCGCAAAACGGTTCAAAACCGCGCGATGTATTGATCACAAAAGCGCAATGGAAAGGTTTCGAATAATCATAAAAAATGATGGAGTAAGAGGAGTTAACGATGAAAGAGATAGAACTTAAATTACAAGGTAAAATAAAACGTTTGACAAACAAAACGTTCAAATTTGACGAACGGATCGGCGAAGGTTGGTTTTCTGCTGTATATTTTTTAAAGACGAAAAAAATCGTGGAAGAAAAACTTCCGAACAACATCGTGACGATGCAATTTTTCCAAAAAAATCACGCCGTCCTTTGCGGCACGGACGAAGTCATCGCTTTGTTGCACACGTTCGCCAAAGATCCGGAAGAACTGGAAATATATTCCTTGAAAGACGGGGACAAAATTGAACCGTATGAAACGGTTTTGACGATCACCGGCCCTTATCAAAATTTCGGCTTTCTGGAGGGCATTATCGACGGCATATTGGCTAGAAGAACGTCTGTAGCCACGAACGTATATAATGTAGTAAAAGCAGCGAGCATTTCCGGAAAGCAAAAACCGATCATCTTCATGGGCGACCGCGACGACCACTTCACCCAACAAGCCGGCGACGGATATGCAGCTTATATCGGTGGTTCCACCGCTCAGGCGACACATGCGATGAACGAATGGTGGGGAAAAGAAGGCATGGGCACGATGCCGCATGCGCTGATCCAAATGTTCAAAGGGGATGTCGTCGCAGCGACGAAAGCCTATCATGAAGTGTTTCCGGATGATGACTTGGTGGCGCTCGTCGACTACAATAATGACGTCATCACCGATTCGTTGAAAGTCGCCCGTGCATTCGGCGAAAAGTTGAAAGGGGTCCGCCTCGACACATCACAGACGATGGTCGATAAATATTTCTTGCGCAATCCGCACAAAATGGGCACGTTCGACCCGCGCGGCGTCAATCCAGAGCTCATTTTCGCCTTGCGTGAAGCGTTGGACCGCGAAGGGTTCCATCACGTTAAAATCGTGGCCAGCGGCGGATTTGACGAAAAACGCATTTTAGAATTTGAAAAACAAAACGTGCCGGTAGATATGTACGGCGTCGGCCGAAGTTTATTGAAAATCAATATCGCATTTACCGGCGACAACGTCTTATTGAATGGAGAACATTCTGCCAAAGCCGGGCGGGTGTACCGACCGAACCCGCGCCTCGAAAAAGTTGAATACGTCAAACCTGAATAAACCGATTGGCAGAAAATTCAACCGTATTTTGGAGGTTTAACATGTCTACTTACCATTTCATCGGCATAAAAGGAACGGGCATGAGTGCTTTGGCCCAAATCCTTCATGATTCCGGCGAAAACGTGCAAGGTTCCGATGTGGAAAAATACTTTTTCACACAAAAAGCACTCGAAGAAAAAGGAATCACCATTATGCCATTTTCTGCCGATAATGTTCAAGAAGGGCAAATCATCATCGCAGGAAATGCGTTTCCTGAAGATCATTGTGAGATCAAACGTGCCCGTGAACTTGACTTGCCTTTTTATAAATACCATGAATTTTTGGGCAAACTGGCCAACCAATATACGAGCATCGCGGTTGCCGGCACCCACGGCAAGACTTCGACGACCGGCCTTCTGGCACACGTTTTGGAGAAAAATTTTCCGACATCTTATTTGATCGGCGATGGAACGGGCAAAGGCCATAAAGACAGCAAATATTTCGTTTTTGAAGCGTGTGAATACAAACGGCACTTTTTGCAGTATGAACCTGATTATGCCATCATGACCAACATCGATTTCGACCACCCGGATTATTTCAAAGACATTGACGATGTGTTCGATGCGTTCCAAACGATGGCGAACCAAGTGAAACGCGGCATCATCGCTTACGGCGACGATCCGCATTTGCAACGCTTGCAAACGAAAGTGCCGATCATTTTTTACGGCTTATCGACGAAAAACGATTTTTATGCGACGAACATTGAAGTGAAAGAGAATGGCACCCAGTTTGACGTTTACGTGAGAGATTCGTATTTTGACACCTTTTTCATACCGCTTTTCGGCGATCACCAAATCCTCAATTCATTGGCCGTCATTGCGTTTTGCCATTATGAAGGTTTGGATGCAGCGGCGATGAAAGTATTGGCGACTTTTCCGGGCGTGAAACGACGTTTTACGGAAAAAGTGATTGGAAATCAAGTGCTCATCGACGATTATGCGCATCATCCGAATGAAATATCCGCTACGATCGATGCGGCCCGCAAAAAATATAAAGAAAAACCGATCGTCGCCATTTTTCAACCGCACACGTTTACAAGAACGAAAGCATTTTTGGATGAATTTGCGGAAAGTTTAAACGAAGCGGATCACGTCTATTTATGCGACATTTTTTCTTCCGCGCGTGAGACGGACGGGGATTTGACGATTGAAGATTTATTGGTGAAGGTCGACGGCGGAAAATTGTTGACGTTGGGAAACGTCCAAGAGTTGCAAAAACACGAGGACAGCGTGCTCATTTTCATGGGCGCAGGCGACATTCAAAAGTTCCAAGACGCATATGAACAAGTGTTGGCAAAATCCGTCCAAATTAAATAACACAGCTGTTAGAAAAGTGTTTACATAGGCAATATTTTATATGTAAACACTTTTTATTTTCTGATTTTTTTATTGTCAAAACGTGTGCGAATAAGGTAAGATTAAATTATGGACACTTTCAGAAAGTACATATGAGAAATTTTATCATATGTTGTAAAAGGAGATGAAATACATGAATGCTGCAATTGCAATTGCCGTGATTATCGTCGCTGTGGCGTTTGCGGTGTTGGTCGTCTACATGGCCATGGCGTTGAAGGCGACGCAAAGAACGTTGAACAATGTTTCGGACACGCTTGAAAGCGTCGAAAAACAATTGGAAGGCATTACGACGGAAACGACCCTTTTATTGCAAAAAACGAACGATTTGGCCGAGGACGTAAACTACAAAGTGGCGAAATTGAACAGCGTCTTTGAAGGCATTGAAGGGATTGGCGAGTCGTTTAACAATTTGTCGAACTCGCTGAAAAAATTGACGAGCAGTTTGAATGATGAAGAGGAAGTCAATAAAGCGAAAGAAGCGGTCAAATGGGGTTCAGCCATTTTGAATATTTGGAAAAACCGCAATAATTAGGAGGCAAATGCATGAGTGACAACAACGGAAATGGCAAAAGTTTCTGGATCGGGGCGTTTTTGGGCAGCATCATCGGGGCGGCCGCTGCACTATTGATGGCACCAAAGCCAGGCAGGGAGCTGCGCCAGGACATCGGGGCAGGGACGAAACGAGCGATTGAAAAAGCGGACGACTTAAAAGACGCGCTGCAAGAAAAGAGCATCGAATATAAAGACAAGGCGTTACAAGCCGGCGCTGAATTGAAAGACAAAAGCGCGGAGTGGACGAAAAAAGCGGTCGATTCCACGGCCAAATTGACAAAAGAAGTGAAAGAGAAAACCGTGGAAATCGCCCATGATGTGACAGATAAAACGAAGGAAAAAGCGAAAGAAGTGACGGAAAAAGTGAAGCAGCTTGCGGATAAAGAAGCGGCTGATACACTAGAAACCCCAAACCAAGAAGCTCAGCCAAAAGCAGGGGCGGACAATAATCGACAAATTTCAGCCGATGCCGAAACGGGCGAAGAAGCGGAAAACGCCGAATCCCCTAAAGCATCCGACGAGGGCGAGAAAACGGAATAAAGACGCAATGAAAAAAGCTTCTCAAACGAGAAGCTTTTTATCATGGTTATTTAAATTTTATCGACAACGCATCCCCGTCGCGTATGACATGGTGGAAATTCGCCGGTTGGCCATTTAACAGCACTTCATAGTTGCCGCTTCTTTGTGATACATCAAGATCGACGTAACGGAAAATATCTTGGTAAATGAAATCTTTTCGCTTGTTTTCTTCGATCGTCAACCGATCATTTGCCTGTACGACGTCATCGTCATGTAACTCTTTGTCATTGCGCTTCACCGTCACCAACGGCTGCGTCAACGTGACCGGGAGGTTGTTGAAGGTTACGTCGATGGAATATTGCCGAGGTTTTTCAAGTTTTTGCAACACTTTTTTTACGGTGATCGGTTCGCTGGGAACAATTTCAACTTTGTCGCCTTTTCGGATCGGCTGCGAAAGCGAAGCCGGCTTGCCGTTTACGATGAGTTTGCTGCGTGCATTTTCAAATTCGAGCGGCCGGCCGTTCACATAAATAACGAAGTGGTACAAATGGCGTTCGTCGATATCCAATTCGTTTAACAATTGACCGTAAGTTTCCGGGATGGAAACGACGATATCGTCATTGTCGTTGATGCGGTAATCCGGTTGGACCGGTTTTCCATTTACGAGATAACGAGGTTCAATGGCGATTTTTTCATCATTGATGTAACATTCGACCGGTTCGATCTCGCCGACCAAGTCGCTAATGGTTATATGCGGCGATGTCCCGTCTTTCCCTTTTTCAATATGGATGCGGTCGTTTTCTTTTACGTTGTCGTCGACGCTGGCTGGTTGTCCGTTTAACGTGATTTTCGGCGCTTCGCCGCGGACGCCTGGGATCGTGATTTGTTCACCGTTCACTTTGACAAAATAAGCCAAACCGATTTTACCGTAATAATCGTTCAGATCGATGCCGGCTTGGATGAGGCAGTCGCCAATCGTCTGCTCATCCATCGTAAACAAATAAGTCGGTTTGTCATTGACAAACACGTTGACGTAATGGAAAGGGTTTTCCGTCGCGCTGATGGCGATGCCGATCGGTGTGACAAATTCAGGCCCTCGCGGGATCGCCTCTTTGTTTGCGACGACTTGGATCGCCTCCGAACCTCTTACGGCTACACGATTTGCCGGAAGCTGCAAATAGTTTGCCAGTTTTTCTTCGATCATCGGCGTCAAACTTCCGCCGCCGATCAACATGACGGCTTGCGGTGCTTTATTGTTTAATGATTTCACTTTGTCGGCAAGCAATTTCGCCAAATGATCGACGCTGTCATCAATGACGGACAACAACTCGTCGTATGTAACGGTCACTTCAAAGCCGAGGATGTCTTCGACTGTCGCTTCCTTTTCCACAACCACTTTCCGTTTCAACTTTTCGGCTAGTTTAAAATCGAGCAAGTAATGGTCGCTTACTTTTTCCGTAATTTCA
>JAAYTF010000121.1 GCA_012518125.1 Bacilli bacterium
TCACCTCTACATAAATTTTTTGTTAACGAACAACAGATGTTTAACAATAGATTATGATGAAAATCGTTAAATATGTGTGCTATTATATAACAAATGCGTTCGCAATGGCAAATACTGTTATATAACAAAGCTTTTATATAAATAATAAGATACACAAATTTTCAGAATAATTCAAGTAAAAAAATGATGAAAATTTTTTGACAATATGTTGACAAAACGGCTATGAATAATTCATTTTGCCATTTTTTTTCGATATGTGCTATTGTATATAGAGGATGCTTGTAAAATATGTTAGGGAAAAAAGGTGTATAAATTGAAGCCTGAAAAGTATACGACTAGAGATTTCGCATATTGGCGGATCGTTATGGGCTTAGGGATCGCATCTTTTTTCGTCTTTGCGACGATGTATTTTATCCAGCCGATCTTGCCGGTTTTAGTCGAACAATATGAAATCACCATTTCCTATGCCAGTTTGGCGATGTCAATTCATACATTAGGTCTAATCTGTGGATTGATCATCATTGGGTTTTTGTCCGACCGCAAGGGTAGGAGATCGTTTGTTTTGTCATCAGTCCTGTTGGCGGCCGTCCTTTTATTTTTGATGGTGTATATTCCGCATTTTTCTTTGATCGTCGTCATTCGTTTTATTCAAGGTTTTATTTTGGCCGGCGTCTTGGCTGTCGCTTTGGCATACATGTCTGAAGAAATTGAGACGAGGTATTTCGGTTTTGCTGCGTCGTTATACGTATCGTTTAACGGTTTTGGCGGCATGGTCGGCCGTTTCGTCTCCGGTTACTTAGTGGAAACCTATTCTTACGCGGCAACGCTCTACATACTCGGGGCAAGCGGCCTCATCACGTTTTTCATCGTTTTGTTTTTACTGCCGAAGTCGAATCATTTTTTTGAATCAAAGCGGCGTTTCATGGAAGATTTGCGGGGTTTCACGTACCACCTAAGCGACCGACGTATGCTGTTGCTGTTCGGATTGGGGATGGTATTGCAAATATCGTTTGCCGGGATGTGGACGTTTTTGCCTTTCCATTTGATCAAAGATCCATTCCATTTATCGTTGCAACAAATCGCCTATTTTTATTTGGCGTACAGTTTCGGCATGATCATTGCGCCTATTGCCGGATGGTTGGCACGCACGTATTCGATGCGGACGTTGCGCATCATCGGTGTCGTCACGTTGACGACGGGGATGTTCATTACATTAGGGAAGGGATTGGCGTATATCATCGTCGGATTAGCGTTCATTTGCATCGGTTTTTTCACCTCCCATTCACTTGCTTCCGCTTCGGTGTCGAATCAGGCGAAGGCCTTTAAAGGGAGCGCTTCAAGCTTGTATCTCGTTTCTTACTATTTGGGCGTCGCGATTGGTACGACATGTTTGGCACCGGTATGGGATATGTTTGAATGGAAAGGAATCATCACGATCACGGCATTATTGCCATTTTTATACGTAATGATGGTGCAGATGGCAAGAAAAGTAAACGGACATCATTGAACTTAAGTAAACAAGTAAAAACGTGGAATAGAAAAAGGAAGCCAGTAGAATTGACCGGCTTCCTTTTTTATTTAACGCAAAGAGTCAGGCAAGATGTTTAAATCGATTCCCCATGCAACAGGGAGCCAGAAGAAAATGAATACAGTGACCAATGCGATTCCAATTAAGTTCAAATATATACCCGCTTTGGCCATGTCCGGGATGCGCAAATAACCGGAACCGAAGACGACCGCGTTCGGCGGAGTTGCAACTGGCAACATGAACGCGCACGATGCGGCAACAGCCGCTGCAATCATGAGCGAATACGGATGAACTTCCAACGCCAAAGCCAAGGATGCCATGATCGGGAACATCATGGAAGCGGTCGCCGTATTTGACGTCACCTCGGTCAAGAAAGTAACAAGTAGAGCGACGATTGCAATGACTAGCAATAGATTCAATCCTTTTAAGCCGGATAGTTGCGATCCGATCCATTCGGCCAAACCAGATTCGACGAAACCGGAAGCGATCGCCAAACCGCCGCCAAAGAGCAAGAGGACGCCCCATGGAAGTTTTACGGCCCATTCCCAATCCAACAAACGTTCCCCTTTTTTCGTCACCGAAGGGATGATGAAAAGCAACACGCCAAAAAGGATGGCGATGACGCCGTCGCTAATTCCCGGAATGAATTTAACAAGGATGAATTCACGCGTAATCCAAGATAAAGCAGCCAAAATGAAAATGGTCAACACCATTTTTTCTTCCGTTGAAGCATTTCCCAGCTCCTCTTTTTGTTTGACGATGATTTCCCTGCCGCCAGGTATGTCTTTCACTTTCATCGGTAATGCAATTTTCGTTAAATAGAACCAGACAAGGATAATGAAAATCCAAGCAAACGGTACACCGAATAACATCCATTTCGCAAAGGATATTTCAATGCCGAAAATTTTGTTCACTGCTCCTGCCAACAATGCATTTGGCGGTGTACCAATCAATGTTGCAATACCACCGAGTGAAGCAGCATAAGCAATGGATAGCATCAATGCTTTACCAAATGGGAAGTGCCGTTTACGTGTATCAATTTCCGGATGGTCTTTTAATGCATCTTGAAATTGATATGTAATGGCTAGCCCAATCGGAACCATCATCATCGCCGTGGCAGTATTTGAAATCCACATCGATAAAAAGCCGGTTGCGACCATAAATCCTAAAACGATGCGATCGGTGTTTGTACCGACCAATTGGATGATTGAAAGCGCAATTCTCCGGTGCAAATTCCATTTTTCCATCGCGAGCGCAATTAAAAATCCGCCCATGAATAAGAAGATGACTTCATCGCCATATGCGGAAGCGGTCGCCTTGGCGTCAAGACTGTTCGTCAAAGGGAATAAAACGATTGGCAAAAGCGAAGTCACCGGAATCGGCACTGCTTCGGTGATCCACCATGTCGCAATCCAAGCCGTGCTTGCCAGAACCGCCACGCCTTCCCACGAAAGGTCAGCCGGCCTGAAAAAAAGCAAGATGAGTGCGAATAACAAAGGCCCTAAAAAGAGGCCGATCAATTTCGCTTTGCTTGGTTTGTCGTCATCATCTTGCCCATCATCGAGATCATTTTCTTCATTTATGTGCTGTTTTACAATTTTTGAATCGGCCGGTTTGACGAAAAAGCGAAACATCTCTTTTGTCTCGTCGTGCATCGACCAAAGTCGATTCCATAAAGCGGTAATCACTCTAAGTAGCCCCTTTCCGTATATAGTAATAGTTTTTTGATGAATAAGCATGAATTATTCATTTGATGAAATGAAATTTACACAAACTATCATAGGAAAATTTATTTTTTTTCGCAAACGATAACTTTTCTACCTGACATCGGACTGTGAAAAATGGAAGACATTATGATGATTAATTGAACGTATCGTAACGAAAATACGACATTTTCACATATTTTTCTAGTCATTTTTAGTCATTTCCATTAGATTTCTTCGTTTTTTCATGATAGAATGTGTATGGTCATAATACATTAACGAGATAAAGAGGAGAAGTAATAATGAAAAGAAGATTATTTTTGTTCATTACATTGCTAGTTTTCAGCATGGTTTTAGCCGCTTGCGCAAGCAGCGAGGATTCATCAAGCGATGGAGCGGGTGAAGCAAACGATACATCGGAAGAAAAGGAAGTGATTGTGATCGGGGTCGACGACAAGTTTGCGCCGATGGGATTCCGCGACGAAAATAATGAACTTGTCGGTTTTGACATCGATTATGCAAGAGCCGCGGCGGAATACATGGGTGTGGAAGTCAAGTTCCAACCGATCGATTGGAAAACGAAGGAAAATGAATTGAACTCCGGCCGCATCGATTTGATTTGGAACGGCTATACGATCACGCCGGAACGGGAAGAAAAGGTGGATTTTACAAAACCATATTTGGCCAACTCGCAAGTCGTTGCCACATTGGTTGACAGTGACATAGAAAGTTTGGAAGATTTGGAAGGGAAGAACGTCGGATTACAGGCGCTTTCATCCGCGATGGATGCATTGCAAGACCACCCGATTTATGAAAAAATCGGAACGGTGACGGAATTCAGCGACAACGTGTTGGCGTTGAACGATTTAAAATCGGGGCGCGTCGATGCGGTTGTCATTGACGAAGTCGTCATCAACTATTACATGTCGATCGAAGAAAATACGTTCAAAGTGCTTGATGAATCGTTGGCGCCGGAATTGTACGGAGTCGGTGTGAAAAAAGGCAATACGGAATTGTTGAACAAATTGCAGGAAGCGCTTGACAAAATGAACGAAGATGGAACGGCTGCCGAAATCTCGAAAAAATGGTTCGGCGAAGATAAAATTTTAAAAGACTAAAACACTTGAAAAAGGCGGGTTTTGCACCGCCTTTTTTACAGCCACAATCGATCTTTTGGAGCAAAGGGGGAAGTGCCCGATGTCGTTCGATTATATTCTTACGGTATTAAAACCGATGCTGGAAGGGGCACAAATCACAATATTATTATTTTTGCTGGTGATTGTAACGTCCATTCCTTTAGGTTTTCTTGTGACGTTATTGGTGAGGAGCAGATTAAAAATCATCTCGTATTTGGCGCAGACATACATTTATTTAATGCGGGGGACGCCGCTTTTATTGCAATTGTTGTTTTTTGTTTTCGGGCTGCCGCTCATACCGTTTGTCGGCGAATATTTAATTTTAGACCGGTTCGTCGCGGCCGCATTGGCCTTCATTTTGAATTATGCCGCATATTTTGCCGAAATTTTCCGCGGTGGATTGATATCCATCGACAAAGGGCAATATGAAGCGGCCCAAGTGCTCGGACTCAACAAATTTCAAACGACCGTCCGCGTCATCTTGCCGCAAATGATCCGCACGGTGCTTCCACCGGTCGCCAACGAATCGATCACGTTGGTGAAAGATACGGCGCTTTTATATGCGGTTGCGGTCCCTGAACTGCTTCATTTTGCCCAAACGGCCGTAAACCGCGATTTTACGATCATGCCGTTTTTCTTTGCCGCCATCATTTATCTGCTCATGACGCTCGTCTTGACGTTGTTGTTTAAATATTTGGAGAAAAAATTCAGCTATGAATAAAATTGCAGGCCCTTCTCAAAATGAGGTGAAACAGTGCGATGATTGAAATTGAAAATTTGCAAAAATCGTTCGGCAGTTTACAAGTGTTGAAAAACATTTCCTTTTCCGTTTCCAAAAATGAGGTCGTCGCTGTCATCGGTCCGTCCGGATCCGGCAAAAGCACGATGTTGCGAAGCCTCATATACTTGGAACAAGTCGACGGCGGGACGATAAAGATCGACGGCGATTATTTGGTGAAAGAGGGGACGTACAGCAATAACCAGACGATCAAACGGGTCACGTCGAAAATGGGGATGGTTTTCCAACATTTCAATTTGTTTCCGCATTTGACAGTGAAGCAAAATTTGGAACTCGCCCCTCGGGTGACGAAAAAAATCCCGAAGGATGAAATCAGCAAACATACGGAACGGCTGTTGGAAAAAGTGGGGCTGCTTGATAAAATGGACGTTTACCCTGGGAATTTGTCCGGCGGCCAGAAGCAGCGCGTCGCCATTGCCCGCGCGCTCATGTTGCAGCCTGATATTTTGTTGTTCGACGAACCGACATCGGCACTTGACCCCGAACTGACAGGAGAAGTGTTGAAAGTCATCCAAGAATTGGCGGAAGAGTCGATGACGATGATCGTCGTGACGCACGAAATGGAATTTGCCAAACGGGTAGCCGACCGCATCATTTTCATGGACGAAGGGAAAATCGTCGAAACAGGCGACCCGATAAGCGTTTTAGAAAACCCGCAAAAAGAACGAACGAAGCGGTTTTTATCCGGAATCGAAAAATAAGTTGCACGGTCGTTTCGCTTCCTAGAACGACATTTTGGACGATTGATGTGAAAAAGTCGACCATACGAAACACGGAACGTCGCCATAAACTGATAGTAAGAAGCAAAAGAAGGAAGTGAAACGATGAGTAAATACCATTCGCCGAGCTTATATTATTCTTGCGGCTGCGGCAGAGGGAAATCGCGGCAAGATTCTTATGACCGAAAAGACGTCCAATCGTACCGTCGTTCAAAATGCGAATCTTATTCCGATGATAGAAGAAAAAACGATTATTACGAATATTTTTACGATGGATTAAGGCCTTGTTCTTCAAGGAACCGCTGCAATTGCCCGTATTGCCGTGAAAAACGGAAAAGAAGGGAAAGACGCTTCGTCTGCCGCTGCTGGGAAATCGACGATTAAAAAAACGAGCGAAAATGCTCGTTTTTTTTATTTTTTCAATTGTGCAATTTTCGCTGAAACTGTTTGATGCCGTTGTAGGAAAACAACATTTTCTGTTCGTCGACGACCGTTTCGAAATGGACGGTTTTCCCCCAAAGTTGGTAAATGTTAGGAAGGACATTTTCCAGATGTTTCAAGTCCAATTCGATGCCTTCGTATTCGTGCTTTAAATACAGTTCGCCGTTGTTGACATAATTGGCGTCTTGCACGACGATGTAAGGAAAACCTCCGTTCGTGCGCGATGTAATCAACTCTTGGCGGATCGATTCAAATTGTTTGTCGGTGATGCGATACAACCCGCCTTCATTTTCAAAAATGAACATATCCTCATTTTTCACAAAATCTTCCGTCAAATAGTTCCGCAAAAAAGACGTGTCATTTTCGATTTCCCGAACTTCAAATATTTTTTCTCGTCCGGAATTTTCTTTCACGCCTTGCCGCTTCATTTCTTCTGTCGGATTGTCATACATATATTCGATATGTTCAAATAATTTCAAACCTAAATAATAAGGATTGATATGTGTTTTCGAACGTTGCACGACATTGGCGTTCAATTTGGCGTATTCAATCAATTCATCGTCGCCCAAATCAAGTTCGCGCATGATCCGTTGATGCCAATAAGTCGCCCAACCTTCATTCATGATTTTCGTTTCCAGCTGCGGCCAAAAATAAAGCATCTCTTCCCGGACGGTCGTCAATATGTCGCATTGCCAATCCTCCAACACCGGGCTATGTTTTTCGATAAATAAAAGGAGATCTTTCACCGGTCGTCTCGGAAAACGTTTTGCTTTTGAAGATGCCTCTTTTTCTTCCTCATCCGCTTCATCGAAAAATAAATCGTCATAGGCCGTCTTCATTTTTGGACGGGTCGATTCATCCAAGGTGACAGAGTCGATGCCGTATGGATCGATATGTTCTTGAATACTTAGGACGGCATCCAAAAATGATTCGACTTTTTCTTTTCCATATTCCCTTTCGTAAAAAGCGATTCGTTCTGCGCTTGCCGCCATGCTTTCGACCATGTCGCGGCGCGTCTTTTTGAAGTAATAGTTGTTTTTGAAAAAGTCGCTGTGCGCCAATACATGAGCCACGATCAGTTTATTTTGCGTAAGCGTGTTTGTGTCAAGCAAAAATGCGTAACAAGGATCAGAATTGATGACGAGTTCATAGATTTGGCTTAAACCGAGATCATAATGAAGTTTCATTTTGTAATATTGTTTTCCGAAGCTCCAATGGCTGTAGCGCGTCGGCATCCCGTAGGCCCCGAGTTGGTAGATGATATGGGCGGGGCAAATTTCGTACCGCATTGGAAAAAAATCAAGTCCGAAACCTTTGGCGATTTCCGTGATTTCATCGATCGCCTTGTGCAATTCTTCCATTTCATTCAAAAAAATCACCACCTTTTTAACAGGATGGTTGGTTATTTTTTGAAAAACCGTTTCAAAGCATGATAGATGTCTTTTTTGTCTCGCAAAATATAATGGCGGAACTTTTCGTTTTCAATGTGGCGAAACGCGCTCATCAATGTGGAGTAACGCTGGTAGGCGTTGACTTCCCCATAGCCGAAAATATTTGCCACTTCCATGATTTCATTGACGAGACGGAGGCATTCGGCGTTGTCGGTCGACAAATTGTCTCCATCGGAAAAATGGAACGGATAAATGTTGTATTTGGAAGGGGAATATTCCGTCTCAATCAGTTCCAACGCTTTGCTGTAAGCGGATGAACAAATCGTACCTCCGCTTTCGCCTTTCGAAAAAAATTCCTCCTCGGAGACGACTTTGGCTTCCGTATGGTGCGCAATGAAACAAATTTCGACATGTTGGTATTTGCTGCGCAAAAATCTCGTCATCCAATAGAAGAAACTGCGCGAGATCATCTTCTCAAACTTTCCCATAGAGCCGCTCGTGTCCATCATCGCAAGCACGATCGCGCTCGATTCAGGTTTTACGATCGTATTCCACGTTTTAAAACGCAAATCATCGTTTAATATTGGGGTGATGGTCGGATTGCCATCCTTCGCATTACGCTTAAGTGCATTCAAGAGCGTCCGTTTTTTGTCGATGTTTCCCATCAATCCTTGTTTGCGAACATCGTTGAATGTGATATCTTCCGTTTCGATTTCTTTCGTTTCCTTTTCTTTTACATTCGGCAGCTCAAGTTCTTTAAACAACTCTTTTTCAATTTCACTGATTTCCACTTCGACTTCATAATAATCGACGCCCGGCTGGTCGCCGGCCCGTTCGCCCCCTTGGGCACCCTGGCCGCTTCCATAGCCAGGCTCTCTTGCGATGACGTCGCCAATTTGGCTGTCGCCGTCACCGGTACCGACGTGTTTTTTCTTTTTGTCATCGTAACGAATTTTATATTCATTCAAGGAACGGATCGGGATTTTGACCGTATGTTTTCCATCAGACGTAATGATGCTTTCCTCACTGATGATGTGCGGAAGGTTTTTTCGAATCGCTTCGCGTATTTTTTCTTTATGGCGTTGTTGATCTTCATGACCTTTTCGGTGAAGGGACCAATCGCTTTTCGAGACGACAAATTGATGCTCCATAATACCCCTCACTTTCACACGTTGTTTATTAGTATATGCTGAGGGTGCTGGCAAATTGAAAACGAGCGTACAAATTAAGCGGATTTTATCGGTTCAACAAACTGCCGACATATTGCAGCAGTTCGTTTGCCGAAATGGAATTGTAGCCGTATTCATCGATCAAACGGGCGATGACTTCATTCAACTTTTTCAGCTGCGTTTCATCCGGCGTCTTCGCCGTCGTCGTCACTTTTACGACGTCTTTCAAGTCGGCGAACAATTTCTTTTGGATCGCTTCGCGCAATCGTTGGTGCGAATTATAATCGAACGGTTTCCCTTTGCGGGCGTACGTGGAAATTTTGATCAACAATTCTTCGCGGAACGCTTTTTTTGCATTTTCGGAAATGCCGATTTGCTCTTCGATGGAGCGCATCAGTTTTTCGTTAGGGCTGATCTCTTCGTCGGTGATTGGGTCTCTTAGTTTTTGGTTATTACAATACGCTTCGACGTGGTCCAAATAATTGTCCATGAGCGTTTTCGCCGATTCTTCATACGAATAGACGAACGCTTTTTGCACTTCTTTTTTCGCGATTTCATCGTATTCTTTCCGGGCTAGTGAAATGAATTGCAAATATCTTTCTTTATCTTCGTCCGTGATGGAAGGGTGTTGGCCAAGTCCATCTTTTAAGGAACGGAGTATATCCAACGCGTTGATCGACTTCACTTCTTTTCGTATCAGTGCAGCGGAAATCCGGTTGATGACATAACGCGGATCGATACCGCTCAAACCTTCGTCCGGATGTTCATTGCGCAATTCGTCGACGTTGATCTGTTCCCCGGTATCGACTTGCTGACCGTCATACAAATACATTTTTTTCACGAGGTCGATGCGGTATTTTTTTGACGGCTTCAATCTTGTAAGGATAGAGAACATCGCGGCGATGCGAAGTGCATGCGGTGCGATATGAACATCTTTCAAGTCGCTTTGGTTGATCATTTTCCGGTATATTTTCTCTTCTTCACTCAATTTCAAGTTGTAAGGAATCGGCATGACAATCATTCGTGAATGCAACGCTTCGTTCTTTTTATTGGCGATGAAGCTGCGAAATTCCGCTTCATTCGTGTGCGCGACGATCAGCATATCGGCGCTGATGAGCGCGAACCGTCCCGCCTTGAAGTTCCCTTCCTCCGTCAGCGAGAGCAAATGCCAAAGGAACTTTTCGTCGCTTTTTAACATTTCTTGAAATTCCATCAGGCCGCGATTTGCTTTGTTCAATTCGCCGTCGAAACGGTACGCTCTCGGGTCGGATTCGGAACCGTATTTAGCTATGGTGGAAAAATCGATGCTTCCGGTCAAGTCGGCGATGTCTTGTGACTTCGGGTCGGATGGGCTGAATGTTCCAATGCCGATGCGTTTATCTTCCGAGAAAAGGATTCGTTCGACCATGACGTCTTCGATGCGGCCGTTGTATTCTTGTTCGAGGCGCAGCGTGTTTAAAGGAGAGAGGCTGCCTTGGATGCGGATGCCGTATTCTTTGTAGAAGTCGTCGCGCAAATGGTGCGGGACGAGGTGAAGCGGATCTTCGTACATCGGACAACCTTTGATGGCGTAGACGGCACCTTCATCGGTCCGCGTATATTCTTCCAAACCGCGTTTCAACATCGTGACGATCGTCGATTTGCCGCCGCTTACCGGCCCCATGAGCAATAGGATCCGTTTTTTTACGTCGAGCCGTTTTGCAGCGGGATGAAAATATTCTTCCACCAATTTTTCTATCGTCGTTTCCAAACCGAATATTTCTCTTGAGAAAAAGTGATATTTTTTCACGCCGTTTTCCACTGTGATGCCATGCGATTTGATCATATTATATATACGTGAATGAGCGGACTGCGCGATCATCGGATTTTTTTTAACCAATTCCAAATACTCGGCAAACGTTCCTTCCCATTTCAATTTTTCTTCTTCTTCACGATACTTTTTTAGTTTGTCTAACATATCCATTTTTCTTCTATCCTCCAATATTCGAGGTTTGATACAGCTTATGCATTAACCGGCGCAATGATGAAAAGAAAATGGGATGAGATTGGGCGATGCAAATTTTATAAAATGGTATAGATTATCTTAGAATCTTTCAGTACAATGAAAGAACAATCAACTTTTTCAAAGAAAATGTTGAACGTTTTTCTGGGGGTGTTGTCCATCGAAATTTACTTCACGAAAATGCACGGAAATGGAAACGATTTCATTATTATCGACAACCGCATTTCGATAACGGAACAAATCGACGTGGCGAAATTTGTCAAAACGATTTGTCGGCGCAATTTCCACATCGGCGCAGATGGAGTCATATTTTTGGAAAGGATAACGAACGGATACGTAACGATGCGGTATTTTAACGCCGATGGGTCGGAAGGTGAAATGTGCGGCAATGGGGCGCGTTGTTTTGCGAAGTATGTTTTCGATAAAGGCTTGGTTCCCAAACAGATGACGTTGAAGACGAAATCTGGCTTATATGGTTTAACGATCATCGATGATGCGACCGTCGAAATAACATTTCCGTCGTATCAAGTTGAAGAAATAAAGCAAATTCCCGATGCCGCTGGGGGCAAAATCGTTTACTCCGTCATGGTTGGCGTGCCGCATGCCGTTTTTTTCGCTGACGCGATCAACAAAATCGCTACATTCGAGTATGAAAACTTTGCGCGCAAAATACGTTATAATAAAGGGTTGTTTCCAAACGGAACGAACGTCAACATGGTGGAACGAATCAGCGCCAACCGAATTTATGTGCGGACGTACGAAAGGGGGGTAGAGAGAGAGACGTACGCTTGCGGCACCGGCGCGATCGCATCATCGATCATCGCGGCTTCCTTGAAATATGTACAGCCTCCGGTGCACGTCATGATGAAAGGGGGCGAGCTTGTCGTATCATTCCGTGAACAAAATGGGACGTTTACGAACGTGAAGTTGACCGGAAGAGCTGAAACCGTCTTTGAAGGTCGTTTTCATATTGAGGTTGATTGACATATTAGGGGGGATGTTTGAATGGATAGATTGAAGGCATACCGTTTTCCGCTCATTTTGCTCGCTGCCATCATCATCGGCTCAATCATCGGACTTATTTTCGGCGAGAAAGCAACCGTCCTTAAACCGTTAGGGGACATTTTCATCAATTTGTTATTCATGATCGTCGTGCCGCTCGTATTTTTTTCGATCAGTTCATCGATCGCAAATATGGACAACATGCGCAGGCTCGGCAAAATTTTCGGCTCGATGATCACCGTGTTTGTCATCACTGGAATGATTGCTTCCATCTTCATGCTGATTGCCATTTTGCCGTTTTCGCCGATTACGACGGCCGACATACCGCTTGAAACGCCTGAAGTGGAAGAGATGTCGCTTGCCGATCAGCTCGTGTTGACGTTTACCGTTCCCGATTTCGTCGATCTGTTTTCTCGTTCAAATATGCTTGTCTTAATTTTATTTGCCGTATTGATTGGTGTAGCGACCGGCCTTGCTGGGGAAGCGGGCAGACCGTTTGCCAAATTCCTGCAAAGCGGATCCGAAGTGTTTATGAAAGTGGTCAAAATCGTCATGTACTATGCGCCGATCGGTTTAGGGGCTTATTTTGCGACATTGATCGGCGATTTTGGTAGCGCTTTACTTGGTGATTACGCCAAGGCGATCATCATTTATTATCCGGTATCGATCGTCTACTTCTTCATCGGTTTTACGCTATATGCCTTCATTGCGGGTGGCAAAGAAGGGGTAAAACGGTTTTGGAAAAACATTTTGCCGCCGGCTGTCACCGCTTTGGGAACAGGAAGCAGTGTCGCGACCATCCCGATCAACTTGGAAGCGGCAAAAAGGATCGGTATTCCACGCGATGTCCGGGAAACGGTGCTTCCATTGGGTGCAACGATCCACATGGATGGTTCATGTTTATCAGCGATGTTAAAAATCGCTTTCGTATTCAGTGTATTTAATATCGATTTTTCCGGCATTGGCACATTTTTGACGGCGATCGGGGTTTCATTGTTATCCGGCGTTGTTATGAGCGGTATTCCTGGCGGCGGTTTCATGGGTGAAATGTTAATCGTCACCTTATATGGTTTGCCGATTCAAGCATTGCCGATCATATCGGCAATCGGTGTCGTCATCGATCCGCCGGCGACGATGGTGAATGCCACTGGCGATACGGTTGCTTCCATGCTTGTCACACGCCATATTGACGGAAAAGATTGGATGGATGCCCCGTTAATGGAATAATCGGTTAACGATGATGTCAGAAAGACGTCTCCAACCTCAAGGATCAAAAAGGTGCAAACAAAACTTATGAGCAGGTGGGAGATGAACTTCGATTCGTTTTGAACGAAGCATTTAGAAAAAAATTTCTCATTTTCGGTCAAGCCCTTTTTGTAAGAAGGGATCACGCCAAGGCGCCTTACTTCGACATTTATTAAACTTTATGCTTTAAAACGTTCATAAGCAAATCAACATTCACACCTGAAAAAAGGCTTTTTACGTCCGATAAAAATACTGTTGTTCACGTTTTTGCCGCATATAGTAATAAAAGGGGGTGTGGATGTTGATTGAAATTTATGATATGACGATCGTTCCGGTCATCATCGGTTTAGTCCAATTGGCCAAAATGGCAGGTTTAAAGCCAAAGTATGCCCCGTTTCTCGCCATATTGCTCGGTATTGCTTTTGCACTCATTTATTTTCAAGTTTCGATGAAAGATCGCATCTTGTTAGGGCTCGTGTTTGGTTTGTCCGCCAGCGGCCTGTACAGCGGTAGCAAAAATTTGGCGGAAAAAGATCATTAATAAAGGGATTCGAAACCAATCTCAGCCGCCGCCAAGAATAATGGTTGACAAAACGGGCGCGCAAAGCTTACACTTACACGAAACAGCGAGAATGTGACATGGCGGATAGGAGAGGGCGTCGATGAATAAAAAAATTGCTCATTTGCCTCATGTGAAACGGCATTTGGAATTGCTTGCAAGAAAGATTGAAAAAGATATCCAAGCGCGCGCTTACGACCGGGCGCTGAAAAACATCAAATTTTTGGAAAAGCAACAATTTTATTATCCGGCCATCTATAAAAATAAATTGTTTTGTTTGACGAAACTTGAACGGTGGGCTGAAGCGGAGGCTTTAAGCGAAACATTGTTAAAAAGGCAAAACGACCGTGATTACGTCGAATATTTTTTATATTATTTGACAAGTTTGTACCATCAAGGCCAGTATTCGTTCGTCCAACAATTGATCGAGGACCATTTAGGGGATGTGCAGATCACGAATGAACACCGGGAGTATTTGTGCCATCTGCAAAACGAAAGTTTAAAAAAATTGAAGGAAAAATCGAACGAACTGTTGAAAAAATTAGAACTGGCAATCTTAACGAAAAATGAAATCGAGCAGTGGCTGCTCATCAACCGATGGAAAGCGCTGAACGCTCCGCCCGCGAAATTGATCTTAGAAATGTTGTCAATGGCTGAAGTGAATCCGTTTGTCAAAACGGCTATTTTATTCGAATTGCATGAGCGGAACATTGAGGACGTCGTGTATATTGAAAAAAATGGCCGCAAATTAAAAATAAAAGCGGCGGAACTACCGTACTTAACGGAACATCCGCTTTATGTCGATGCGTTAAAACATTTGGAAGCAGTGGAACAAAAAGATCCTACATTATACTCGTTCAGCGTCGAACTGTTGGAGCGGTCATTCGAATATGATTATCCTTTCATGGAAGATGCCAAAAACGTCGATCTCATCGCCGAGGCGGCGACGTTGGCCGCAAAAGAACACTTATTCGGAAAAGTTGGTTCTGAAATGGAAGAAAACGAGGAACTACTCGCCAACAAACAACAAATCGAGGCGAAATACGAAGCGTTTTTGCGCTTGACCATTGCTTAAATATATTTTATTTGAAAGCAAAGAGCAATATGGTATACTAAAGAAGTTGAAAATTTGCTCTTTTAATCATTCAATTTTTCTTAAGCGTCGAAAAAATAGATTGCGATTTTTAATAAAAGAAATTAAATGAAATATACGTTATGGATAAGTTGGAGGTAATACTATGACGGTAACGGCAAAATGGGAGAAAAAAGAAGGAAACGAAGGAATATTAACGATCACAGTATCTGCTGAACGTTTCGACGAAGCGCTCGATCAAGCGTTTAAAAAAGTGGTCAAAGATGTGACTTTGCCAGGATTCAGAAAAGGGAAAGTTCCACGCCATATTTTTGAAAAACGTTTTGGTGTTGAAGCATTGTATCAAGATGCGGTGGACATCATCTTGCCGGATGCGTATGCGGAAGCGGTCGAACAAACGGAAATTTTCCCTGTTGATCAACCGAAAATCGACATTGAAGAAATCGAAAAAGGAAAAGATTTAGTGTTCGTCTGTGAAGTGACGGTCAAGCCGGAAGTTAAATTAGGCGAGTACAAAGGGATTGAATATGAAGAAGAAACGATCGAAGTGACCGAAGAAGAAGTCGATGAGGAATTAAAACGATTGCAAGAAAGACATGCCGAGCTCGTCCTGAAAGAGGAAGGAAAAGTGGAAGAGGGTAATACGGTCGTCATCGATTTTGAAGGATTCATCGACGATGAGCCGTTTGAAGGCGGAAAAGGTGAAAACTACTCATTGGAAATCGGCTCCGGCCACTTCATCCCTGGTTTTGAAGAACAGCTCATCGGCAAAGAGGCCGGCGAAGAAGTGGAAGTGAACGTCACATTCCCTGAAGATTATCATGCGAAAGACCTCGCTGGAAAAGATGCCGTATTTAAAGTGAAAATCCACGAAATCAAAGAAAAACAAGTGCCGGAATTGGACGATGAATTCGCCAAAGACGTCGATGATGAAGTAGAGACGTTGGCCGAATTGCGTGAAAAGAAAGAAAAAGAAATCCGCGAACGCAAACAAAGGGAATATGAAAACAAAATCCGCGAGACGATCATCGAAAAAGTGACGGAAAATGCGGAAATCGACATTCCGGAAGCGATGATCAATACCGAATTGGACAATATGCTGCGCGAATTTGAACAAACGGTTCAAATGCAAGGCATGACGATGGATATGTATTACGAAATGAGTGGACAAGATGAAGAAAAATTAAGAGAACATATGAAAGAAGACGCCGAAAAACGCGTCAAGACGAACTTGACGTTGGAAGCGATCTTCGAAGCGGAAAATCTCGAAGTTTCCGAAGAAGCCATCGATGAAGAAATCGCAAAAATGGCCGACATGTACAAACTTGAAAAAGACCAAATCGTCAGTATGTTAGGTGGAAACACCGACATCCTTAAAAACGACTTGAAATTCAAAACGACGATAGATTTCTTAGTTGAACACGGAAAACCGGTAGCAAAACAATAACAACAAGGTGCATCCCGCACCTTGTTTTCCCTTATATAAATGAATTTTTTTGGATAAGATAACTAACATGATGCTTAAGAAAACGATACATTATGAAAAAGACCGCTTTAAAAATAGGTCGGTTTTTCCAATTTAACGAGATAAAACAGTTTATTTTCCCATACGTATTTGATATGATTGCTATAAGCTGGATAATTTATTATTGTTTTCATTTAGGGGTGAAAAGATGTTCAAATTTAACGATGAAAAAGGGCAGCTCAAATGTTCCTTCTGCGGCAAAGACCAAGACGCGGTGAGAAAATTGGTCGCAGGCCCGGGTGTATATATATGCGATGAGTGCATCGAATTATGCAATGAAATCATCGAGGAAGAAGTGGGCGCGGAGGAAGAAATTTCTTATGAGGATATTCCGAAGCCTCAAGAAATAAAAGCGATTTTGGATGAATATGTGATCGGACAAGAAGAAGCGAAAAAGACGCTTTCCGTTGCGGTATACAACCATTATAAACGAATCAATTCCCTTTCAAAGACGAAAGATGATGTGGAAATTGCCAAAAGCAACATCGCGCTCATCGGTCCGACCGGAAGTGGAAAAACGCTGCTTGCGCAAACGTTGGCGCGCATTTTGAACGTACCGTTTGCGATTGCGGATGCGACTTCATTGACAGAAGCAGGCTACGTCGGTGAAGACGTTGAAAACATACTTTTAAAACTGATTCAAGCAGCGGACTACGATATCGAAAAAGCGGAAAAAGGCATCATCTACATCGATGAAATTGACAAAGTTGCCCGGAAATCCGAAAACCCATCCATCACCCGTGACGTATCAGGCGAAGGCGTGCAACAAGCATTGTTGAAAATTTTGGAAGGAACCGTGGCAAGCGTTCCTCCTCAAGGCGGCAGGAAGCATCCTCATCAAGAATTTATCCAAATTGACACAACGAACATTTTATTTATCGTCGGCGGTGCATTTGCGGGAATCGAAGACATCATTAAACGCCGCATCGGCAAAAAAGTGATCGGATTTGGCAGCCAAAGCGAACAAAACGATTTGGATCAAGGCGAATTGCTTGCAAAAGTGTTGCCGGAAGACTTGTTGAGTTACGGATTGATTCCGGAGTTCATCGGTCGCCTGCCAGTGATCGCAAGCCTAGAACCGCTTGACGAAGAAGCGTTGATCCGCATTTTAACCGAACCGAAAAACGCTTTAGTCAAGCAATATCAAAAACTGTTCCAAATGGACGGTGTCGAATTGGAGTTTGAAGAAGCCGCATTGAAAGAAATCGCGAAACAAGCGATGGAACGAAACACAGGGGCAAGGGGATTGCGTTCCATCATCGAATCGATCATGCTCGATGTCATGTTTGAAATTCCATCCCGGGATGACATCGCAAAATGCATCATCACAAAAGAAATGGTTCTTGATGAAAACGTAAGCCCGAAACTGCTATACAAAGACGGAACGGTCGAAGAAAGCCGCAAACAATTGCCGAAAGAAAGTGCATAAATTAAAGGGTGAATCGAGACTGACCGATGCAGAGCATTTCATTCATGTTTGTACAAATGAAATGCGAATGGCAATCGTCAGTCTTTTTTTTTTAAACCAGATGTAGCAAAATGGAAATGTTTGCCCTTTTACTTTATAGTTGATATTGGGATCTTAATTGGGCGACGTTAGCATGTACTGAAAAATAATGTTATGATATGTAAGTCAGTCGCCTTATTATTTAGCTCGAAAATGAATATAATAGTCGATGATACAAAAATGATTCGATCGCGGAAAACGATGCAGCAATCATACAAATTTGCGATAAGGAGGCACGGGCATGGAAAAAGAAGCGAAAACGCAAGAATTGCCGTTGTTGGCCTTGCGCGGCGTTTTGGTTTATCCGACGATGGTCATTCATTTGGATGTCGGAAGAAGAAAGTCGATCCAAGCATTGGAATCCGCCATGATGGGCGATCAAGTGCTGTTTTTAGTGACGCAAAAGGAAGTCGCCATCGAAGATCCCGAACCGGAAGATTTGTATCATATCGGCACCGTAGCGAAAATCAATCAAATGATCAAACTGCCGAACGGAACGATGCGAATTTTGGTCGAAGGAATGAAACGCGGCGAAATCGTCAAATTCATCGAAACGGAAGATGAATTTGTCGTTGAAATAGAGGAACGTGATGATGTCAAGTATGGCGATCACGAAGAAGAAGCATTGATGCGCCAATTGGTGGCGCAGTTTGAAGAATACATCAAAGTATCCCGCAAGGTGACGAAAGAGACGCTCGCGACAGTGGTCGATATCGATGATCCAAGTCGACTGACATATATGATCGCCGCTCACGTCCCGATGAAAATAAAAGACCGCCAGTCATTGATCGAAGTCGATGATTTAAAAGAACGCATGAAACAGCTGCTAATGATTTTGGCGAACGAGAAAAAAGTGCTCGATTTGGAACGGAAAATCGGAAAACGTGTACAAAGTTCAATGGAACGAACACAAAAAGAATATTATTTGCGTGAACAGTTAAAAGCGATACAAAAGGAATTGGCGGAAGGCGATGGCAAATACAGCGAAATCGAAAAGCTGCGCGAGGACATCAAAAAGGCGAAAATGCCGGAGCGTGTTGAAAAAGTCGCCCTAGAGGAATTGGAACGTTACGAACGCATTCCGCAAAATTCCGCTGAAAGCTCCGTCATCCGCAATTATTTGGATTGGCTGATTTCGTTGCCATGGCATGAAAAGACGGAAGATACGATTGAAATTGACGAAGCTGAAAGCATTTTAAACGAAGATCATTACGGATTGGATAAGGTGAAAGAAAGAATTTTAGAATATTTGGCCGTCCAAAAGTTGACGAAAACGATCCGCGGACCGATCATATGCCTAGTCGGGCCTCCCGGCGTCGGTAAAACATCGCTTGCAAAGTCGATCGCTCGTGCGATGAATCGAAAATTCGTCCGCATCTCGCTCGGCGGCGTCCGCGATGAAGCGGAAATCCGCGGTCATCGTCGCACGTACATCGGGGCGATGCCAGGAAGAATCATCCAAGGGATGAAAAAGGCGAAAACGATTAACCCGGTTTTCCTTCTCGATGAAATCGATAAAATGGCGCACGATTTCCGCGGCGATCCTGCTTCTGCATTATTGGAAGTGCTCGACCCGGAACAAAACAGCAATTTCAGCGACCATTACATCGAAGAAGCGTATGATTTGTCGAACGTCATGTTCATCGCCACCGCCAACTACGCAAATCAAATTCCGGGCCCATTGTTGGACAGAATGGAAGTCATCACGATTCCAGGATATACCGAAATCGAAAAACTGCATATCGCTAAAGAACATCTGATTCCGAAACAGCTTAAAGAGAACGGATTGAAAAAATCGAACTTGCAAATTCGCGATGAAGCAATCATCAAAATCATTCGGGAGTATACAAGGGAAGCGGGCGTCCGTGGATTGGAGCGGACAATCGCCAAACTATGCCGTAAAACGGCCAAAATCATCGTATCCGGAAAACAAAAACGGGTCGTCATTACGGAAAAGCGGTTGGCGGAATTTTTGGGCAAACCGTTGTACCGTTACGGGCAAATCGAACAAGAAGACCAAGTAGGAACGGCGACGGGACTAGCTTATACACCGTTTGGCGGGGACACGTTATCGATCGAGGTGGCCCATTATCCAGGTAAAGGGGAACTCATCCTAACGGGAAAACTCGGCGATGTCATGCGTGAATCGGCCCAAGCCGCTTTCAGTTACATTCGGGCGCGCACGAAAGAATTGGATATCGACCCTGAATTCCATAAAAAATATGACATCCATATCCACGTTCCAGAAGGGGCGACACCGAAAGATGGACCGTCCGCCGGCATCACGATGGCGACAGCCCTCATCTCTTCCTTGACGGGAAGACCGGTGAAACGCAACGTCGGCATGACCGGAGAAATCACGCTCCGAGGACACGTGTTGCCGATTGGCGGTTTGAAGGAAAAGGCGTTGAGCGCCCATCGCGCCGGATTGACGCACATCATCATTCCGGCGGATAACGAACGCGATCTTGACGACATTCCTGAGAGCGTTCGTCAAGACATCACGTTCATCAAAGTGAAACATTTGGATGAAGTATTAGAACATGCGTTAGTAGGGGACGAACATGAAGATTCATAAAGCGGAATTGGTCATCAGTGCAGTAGACAAGTCGCAATACCCGAAAGACGATTTGCCGGAAATCGCCTTGGCAGGTCGTTCCAATGTCGGCAAGTCTTCCTTCATCAACAAAATGATCGGCAGAAAAAATTTGGTGCATACATCATCGAAACCGGGGAAAACCCGCACGTTGAACTTTTATCGGATCAACGATCGATTTTATTTCGTCGATGTCCCAGGATACGGCTATGCAAAAGTGTCGAAGAAGGAACGGGAAAAATGGGGGCGGATGATGGAAGACTATTTCGAGACAAGAAAAAATTTGTGTGACGTCGTCCTCATCATCGACAGTCGCCACTTGCCGACAAATGATGATTTGCAAATGTATGAATACGCAACGTATTTGAATATCCCGCTCATCATCATCGCGACGAAAGTGGATAAATTAAGTAAAAACAAGTGGAACAAAAACGTAAATGACTTGAAAAAAGTGTTCCACGCCCCAGAAGTTCCGATCATTCCGTTTTCAGCAGTCACGGGGATGAATAAAGATAAAGTATGGAGCGAATTGGAGAAATACATGTAAAAAGAGGCTGGGACAAAACTAGTCTTTTAGATAAGAAAACGGACTGTATCAATGGAAAATTTGATGCAGCCCGTTTTTTTACATATAGTAGAAGGGTTTTGTCCCAGCCTTTATTTTTTTCGAATAAAGTAAATGCCGATCGCAATCAAGATGACTGGCCAAAACGTTTCGATAAAATCGATGATGCCGTATATTCCTTGAAACCATTCCGGAAGCGAAATGGAAAAAATCATGATGACGGAAATCGTGATCAAAACGACCGCAGGAATCAAGCCCTTTTTCGTGTAGATAAAGCGCACGATATAAGCGATGCCGATGATCAATGTATAGACCGACCAATGGTTGTACCAAAAATCGTAATTTTGTAAACCGTGAAAATGAATGCCTAAACCGAGGAAAATGACGCCGATGAAAATGTTTTGTTTATCTTTCGTCGAATAGCTGTGCAATAAAAAGCTGATGCCGATGATCGCCAATATCGTCGGCCATCCGACAAATGGACGAAAGATGGCCAAGTCCAATTGTTTGATAAGAAAATAGACGCCCAGTCCGATCAGCAAATAAGCGATGAACAAGTTTTGTTTGCGCATCATGTCCGATTCACCTTCTTCCATTCCTACCATGTCAAAAACACATTCCCTTACATATTACAATATAACACATTAGGCGACAAATAATGTTTCGTAATACGGTTGTATAAAAAGCAGCACGTAATACAATAGTGGAATGGTAATTACGCAAAGGACGGTCGTTACGATGACCCCGACGGAACTGAAGGAACTATCGCCGCCGAATTTTTGGGCATAGATCGAAACGGTCGAGGCGCTCGGCATCGCCGAAGTTAAAACTGCTACAACAAACAAATGATACGGCACTTGGAACATGAGGAATACGAACAAAAATGTAGGGATGATGCATAAACGAAAAAGAGCCGCCTGCCAAATATAACGGTTTTTGATATACATGTTAATTTGCGAACGCTTCATTTCAGCTAGTAAAATGCCGATTAAAATCATCGATAACGGAATCGTCATTTTGCCCACCATTTCGAATGTATCGAGAATAAAATTCGGCCATGTATAAGGAGAAAACAAAACGACGACGCCGAGGGAAGTGGACAACGTTCCGGGATTGAAAAAGACAAGTTTCCAGTTAACCACATTTTTTTGTTTCGTAAACAAGTAAATGCCATATGACCAGATTAAAAACAAATAACACACATTAAAAATCGTAATATACATCATGCCTGGTTCGTTAAAAATGATATAGATGATGGCGAAACCGATAAACCCTTGATTTCCGAAAATGATCAAGCTTTCATAGACCGTCTTTTGCGCTTTTGGCAATCTGGCACGTTTGCGTAGCCAAGCGGCATAGATGACGGAAGCGAAGATGATAAAAAGCGACATCGAAGTCAGCCACAACATATCGATGACGATGTCATACGTAAACGTCGCATTGAGGGAATACAAAATAATGAGCGGCAACGTGACGTTCAATAAGAGTTGGGTGATCGTATCTTTGGACTTTTCATTGAAAATATTCATTTTGCGACAGAATAGGCCGATGAAAACCATAAAATAAAGGGGGATCATTTCTTGCAGAAAACTGTTTAACGATAACACAAATTTCTCTCCTTTCCGTTTAACATATGCCAAAAAAGGAGAGACGTTCCATCCGTCATTTAGCGAGTTTTTCTATATCGTTGATCAATTCTTGTACATAGCGATCGTTGCTGTAATGGTACTTATTGACGATGTTAGCGTTTTGATCGATCAAATAAAAACTAGAACGATGAATGATTTGATCGGAATCGACCGGTTTTTGCACGATCGTTGAAAACTGTTCGTGAGCAAACCGTACAATTTCTTCTTGTGTATATCCGGTCAACAGATGCCAGTTAGCATCATCGTCCGTAAATTGTTGTACATAACGTTTCAAATGACAAAAGATAATAAAAAATTTCAAAAATGCCATGGCGACCTTCGTCTTGATTCTTGATGAGATTGGTTGGATGCTCGATGAATTAATAGCGTCTTACTTGAATCCGTATATGGAAGAAATGCCGCGGACAACAGAAGCCGAAACGGTCGAGCAAAATGCATTGACAGAAGAATGAGTGGAGCATTTTCGGTTTGGGCAAAAATATATTTAAGTTTTTGTCCAAACCTTTTTCGTATTCAAACTTGGTCAAGTTGCGACAATGAACCGGGGCCATAACGTGCCGAACATCGCTTCGTTAATTTATCGTCACTATGAACCTTTCTAAATTTCATGAAGATGCTTCCAAAAGAAGGCGAAAACTTACAGTTTGTGGCAAAACCAGACAGGTGTGTATCAAAACGGCCAATATAGATTTTAATATGATAATAATTGTAAAAAGGTGTTCAAATTTATTCGGTTAATTTTATTGGATTTGATGTTATAATAATATTTAGCACATGAACTGGTCAAAAGGAGCATGAATAGTGTATATCTTACAAGTAGGTTTCAACCATTTAACGACTCCAGTAGAAATCCGTGAACAATTCGTTTTTAGTGAACAAAAGCTTGCTGAAGCGAACGTTCATTTAAAAAATAGAAAAAGCATTTTGGAAAATGTCATCTTATCGACGTGCAACCGTACAGAGATTTATGCTGTCGTTGATCAAATTCATACAGGAAGATATTACATTAAACAATTTTTGCAAGACTGGTTTTCGATTCCGATGGAGTCTTTTGATTCGTATTTGGTGATCAAAGAAGATGAAGAAGCTGTTGAACATTTGTTCCAAGTCGCGGCAGGGCTCCAATCGATGGTTTTGGGAGAAACGCAAATCCTCGGTCAAGTGAGGGACGCCTTTTTCGTCGCCCAAAACGCAAAAACGACCGGAACGATTTTCAATGAATTGTTCAAACGGGTCATCACGTTTGCCAAGCGCGTCCATCACGAAACCGCCATCGGTGAACATGCCGTTTCCATCAGTTACGCCGCCGTTCAATTGGCGAAAAAAATTTACGGCAATATCGAAAATAAACATGTCGTCATTTACGGTGCCGGTGAAATGGGCGAATTGGCCGTCAAAAACTTGATCGGCGCAGGGGTGAAGAACATCACCGTCGTCAATAGAACATTGGAACGCGCAGAAGAACTGTCCCGCAAATTCAATGCCAAAGCATTGTCTGATGAACATTTGGCGGAAGCGCTTTTCGAAGCGGACATCTTCATCAGTTCAACAGCGGCGAAACATACCGTTTTGACGAAAAAAGATATTGAACCGATCCAGAAAAAGCGCAAAGGAAAACCGCTCTTTTTGGTTGATATCGCCGTTCCGCGCGATTTGGACGCTTCGATCGGGGAATTGGACAGCGTATTTTTGTATGACATCGACGACTTGCAGCATATCGTCGATGAAAACAGGGCGGAGAGGGAACGAGCAGCTGCGGAGATTATGGAATATTTATCCGATGAAATCCATGAATTTTACGAATGGATCGTTACGCTCGGCGTCGTTCCGGTAATCCGTGCATTGCGCGAAAAAGCGTTGAAAATCCAACAGGAAACATACGAAAGCATTTTGCGCAAAATACCCGATTTGGATGAACGTGAAAAGAAAGTCATTTCCAAACATACAAAAAGCATCATCAACCAGATGATCCGCGATCCGATCATCCAAGCGAAAGAAATGGCGGCGAAAGAAAACCGCGAGGAGCTGTTGTCGATTTTCATCGACATTTTCGGCATCGACGAGTCCGTCAAAGAAGACGTCAAACAACGTGCAAAACAAATGAAAAAAATCATGGGGAAGAAAGCGGAACGTAAAACGGTTACAATCAAATAATAAGTTTAAGAGGTTGTGCGATGTTAGCATCAAAATGGCTTTATGAAAGTATGCTTTTTATATACATGTTCAGTATCATTGGATATTTCATCGATTTCATCAAACATAATCCGAGAGTAAATAAAATGTCATTTTATTTGCTCTCGTTTGTTTGGTTTATTCAATCGATGATTCTTTTAAAGCACATTTATTATGAGCGGTCATTTCCGGTCATCGATCTTCAAGACGGATTATTTTTTTATTCATGGATCTTGGTGATCATCTCATTGTTTGTCACGTATTTGTTCCGTGTTCATTTCGTCGTATTGTTCATGAACGTGTTCAGTTTTTTCATCCTTTTATTATCGCTTTCAACCAACGCGACCTTCGCGCCGCAAGTGCAAGCGATTGAATTCATCCACGAAATATTGATCATCCACATTACGCTTGCGCTATTGTCTTACGGCTTTTTTACGTTGTCATTCATCTTCGCGCTCATGTATTTGTTGCAATATTATCTGTTAAAAAAGAAGAAAGGCTTGAAATTCATTTGGCGCCTCAACGATCTTGAAAAATTGGACACATACTCCTTTTACGCCATCGTCATTGGCGTCCCGCTGCTTGCGATCGGATTAATTTTCGGTGTCGTATGGGCTTACGTGGCTGATGCGACGTTTTATTGGACCGACATTAAAACGATCGGATCGCTCGTCGTGTTGGCGATTTACACGTTGTATTTGATCGTCCGATTGGCCAAAGGTTACCGCGGCAAACCGATTTCACGTTACAATTGCGGAGCTTTCATGTTTTTGTTGATCAATTTTTTTCTCCTCGGTTCGTATTCCGATTTCCATTTTTAATCGTATGACGTTTGCTAAATGACAAACAATAAGATTTACGAAATTGCTCACGGGAGGTACACGTTATTGAGAACATTCATCGTTGGCACTCGCGGCAGTGAACTAGCGCTAAAACAAACGAACATGGTCATCGAATTACTGAAAGAAGCGGGCGTGAAAAACGAATTTGCCATAAAAACGATTGCAACAAAAGGCGATCAAAACTTGTCCGTCGCATTGCATCAAGTCGGTGGCACAGGCATTTTCAGTGATGAATTGCAAGATGCATTGAGAAAAAAAACGATCGATTTTGCTGTACATAGCCTGAAAGATTTGCCGCTCATCATGGATGAAGCGTTTATGCTTGCTTCGTTTCCGAAACGGGAAGACCACCGCGACGCATTCATCAGCCGCGATGGCAAAACGTTAAAAGATTTGCCGGAAGGGGCGGTAGTCGGCACGAGCAGCGCCCGGCGCGCCGCGTTTATTCATGCCTATTATCCGCATTTGAAAACCGAGCCAATCCGCGGTCCGGTCGACAAACGGCTTGAACAGTTGCGCGAAGGGAAATACGACGGCATCATATTAGCGGTAGCCGGTTTAAAACGGCTCGATTTGGAGCATGTCATCACCGAATATTTGCCGGAAGACAAGCTCACTCCGGCCGCGGGGCAAGCGGCATTGGCAATCGAGTGCCGAAGCGACGACCATGAAGTGATCGAGGTGGTAAGAAAAATCAACGACGCTCAGACAGAAAAGAGTATTTTAACAGAGCGGCATTTCGTTTATTTGCTCGATGAAGAAGATAAGACGCCGATCGGCGCATATGCGAAAGTCGAAGGGGACCGCATCACGCTTTATGGTTCGGTTTCTTCATTGGACGGCAAAACGTTGATCAAAGTGAAAAGCGAAGGAACCGATCCAAAAGAAGTGGCACAACAAGCGTATGAAAAAGCCGTACAAAAAGGCGCCAAAGAAATCGTTGAAAGAGCGAAGCAGGAGTTAGGCAAAGCATGAAATTACACGGAAAAAAAGTGTTGATCACGCGTGAAAAATCACAAGCGGAAGCGCTCGCTTCATTGATAGAACGGTACGAAGGCGTTCCGCTCGTCGTTCCCTTAATTAAGACCGAATGCAAGAAAAATGAATCGTTCGCCATCGATGAACGTTCATATGAATGGATTTTTTTTACGAGCGTCAATGGTGTCCGCTGCTTTATGAAACAGCATCGTGATGCCGACGTTTTAAAAAGGGCGAAACTTGCCGCCGTCGGCGATAAAACCGCGAAAGCGATCGAAACATATGGCTATCGCGTTCATTTTATCCCTACGATGTTTAATGCCGAATCGATGGTTGAACAATTTTTGGAGCGGTATCCGAACAGCGACCATTTCCTTATCGTGCGCGGCAATTTGTCACGGGATGTGTTGTTGAAAGTTTTTGCGGAAAAAAATCGTACCTTTGATGCGCTCGTCGTCTATGAAACGAAACCGAATGTTGCCATCAAGGAGCAACTCATTGAAACGTTAAAGCAAAAAAAGCCGGATTATTTGACGTTTACGAGCCCTTCGACGGTTGATACGTTCGTTCGTTTGTTGGAGGATACCGACCTATTAGATGACATGCGGGAAGTGCCCGCCGTCTCAATCGGGACGACGACGGAAGAAGCTGTTCGTTCGCATCATTTTTCCACGTTGATCACACCGAAAACATTCACGATTGAACAAATGGTCGATGCGTTATTGAAGTTTGAAAACGAACGTTTACGTTAAACAGCGAAAACAGAAGGAGGATGTTCTGTGAACCGAACATTTTTGCGGCACCGCCGTTTGCGGCAATCGGAAGCGATGCGTGCTTTAGTGCGTGAAACGACGCTTACGGCAGATGATTTTATTTATCCATTGTTTATTGTCGAAAAAGCAGGGGTGAAAGAAGAAGTTCCTTCGATGCCTGGAGTTTATCAAATGTCATTGGACTATTTGGAAGAAGAGTTGAATGAACTTGACGCATTAGGGATCCGCGCTGTCATCTTATTCGGCGTACCGAACGAAAAAGATGAACTAGGCAAGGAAGCATACAACGAAGAAGGGATCGTGCAGCAGGCGATTCGCCAGATCAAAAAAACCCATCCGCATATGTTGGTCGTTGCGGACACATGTCTATGCGAGTACACGTCGCACGGTCACTGCGGCGTCGTTCGCGATGACGTCGTGGAAAACGACGCATCATTGAAATTGCTGGCTGAAACAGCCGTTTCCCAAGCGGAAGCTGGCGCGGACATCATCGCGCCGTCCAACATGATGGACGGCTTCGTCATCACGATCCGTCATGCGCTTGATGAAGCCGGTTTTGAATACGTGCCGATCATGTCCTATGCGGTGAAATATGCATCGAGCTATTATGGGCCATTCCGTGATGCAGCGGAGAGCACGCCGCAATTCGGTGATCGGAAAACGTATCAAATGGATCCGGCCAACCGCCGTGAAGCGTTGAAAGAAGCATTGACGGACATCGATGAAGGTGCGGACATGTTAATCGTCAAACCAGCCCTAGCGTATTTGGACATCGTAAGAGAAGTGAAAGATCGTACGAACGTGCCGATTGTCGCTTACAATGTCAGCGGTGAATATTCGATGGTGAAAGCGGCAGCCGAACGTGGTTGGATCGATGAAAAACAGCTCGTTTTTGAAACGCTCTTGAGCATGAAACGCGCTGGTGCAGATTTGATCATCACGTATCATGCAAAAGATGTCGCCAAGTGGCTAAAAATGAGTTAAAGGGGTAGATCAATGCGTAAATATAACAACTCGATTGAAGCATATGAAGAAGCTGTTCAGCTCATGCCCGGCGGTGTAAATTCCCCGGTGCGCGCCTTCAAGGCGATCGGCATGAATCCGGTTTTCATTGAATCCGGAAAAGGCGCGGTCATCACCGATGTAGACGGCAATACATACATCGATTACGTCCTGAGCTGGGGACCGCTTATTTTAGGACATTCCGATGACCACGTCGTCAACGAATTGAAAAAACAGATTGAAAAAGGGACGAGTTACGGGACACCGACACTCCTTGAAAACAAATTGGCCAAACTCGTCATCGAACGCGTCCCTTCCGTCGAAATGATTCGTATGGTCAACTCTGGTACGGAGGCGACGATGAGCGCGTTGCGCTTGGCGCGCGGTTATACCGGAAGAAACAAAATCGTCAAATTTGAAGGAAACTATCACGGCCACGGTGATTCGTTGCTGATCAAAGCAGGGTCTGGCGTGGCTACACTGGGGCTTCCTGACAGCCCGGGTGTTCCGGCATCCATTGCCCAACATACGATCACCGTTGTGTACAACGACAAAGAAAGTGTAAAAGCCGCTTTTGAACAATATGGCGAAGACATTGCGGCAGTGATCGTCGAACCTGTCGCCGGCAACATGGGTGTCGTGCCGCCTAAAGAAGACTTTTTGCCGTTCTTAAGGGAAATCACACGTGAATATGGCGCATTGCTTATTTTTGATGAAGTCATGACCGGTTTCCGTGTCGATTATCATAGCGCACAAGGCTATTTCGACATCGACCCGGATATTACGACGTTAGGAAAAGTGATCGGCGGAGGGTTGCCAGTCGGTGCCTATGGCGGCAAACGCGAAATCATGGAACGCGTAGCACCAGCCGGAGATATATACCAAGCCGGCACGTTATCGGGCAATCCGCTCGCGATGACGGCGGGATATGCAACGTTGTCGCAGTTGACGAAGCAAACGTATGAAGAAATGAACAGAAAAGTCGACCGTCTCGTCGAAGGATATAAAGAAGCGGCGAAAAAATATGACATTCCGTTACAAATCAACCGCGTCGGTTCGATGATGAGCGTCTTTTTCACCGACCAAGAAGTATACAATTACGAAACGGCACAAACTTCTGACTTGGAACGCTTCAAAAAATATTATGTCGGCATGTTGGAAAGAGGCGTTTATTTGCCGCCTTCGCAGTTTGAAGGATTGTTCATGTCCACAGCCCATACGGATGAGCAAATTGACAAAACCATCGAAGCCGTGCATGAAGTGTTCAGCGAATTATCTTAGGAGCAAAGCTATCCATTTAGCTTTGCTTTTTTATTTGCGAACGTTGCATGTTAAAAAGTCATATTTCATCCCTAGTTTTCATATGGTTTCATATAGGAAAGAAAGGGATGATTACGGGTGAAATCATATGAAAATAAAATTTCGTTTGATTTAAAAGAGACGTTATTATTTGAATTCGGACAAGAAATCGATGAAATGGTTTCCATCTCGTTGGATCCGGACATCGTCGTCGAGTCATTTGAGGATTATGTCCAAATACGCGGAATCATCGAACTTTCCGGTGAATATTTCCGCAAACGGGACGGAGAGAATGTGGAAGAAACGTTTTTCGAAAATGAATCATTCCGCTACGTGGAAAAAATCGTAAACATCAACCGCGACATGAACCATTTTCAGCATCGTTTTCCGGTCGACATTTCGGTGAGCAAAGAACGGATTGAAGATGTCGATGAAATTTTTGTCACAGTTGACGCTTTCGATTACAATTTGAAGGAAAACAATACGTTGACCATTTTTGCGACGTTATACATTCATGGCATTCTTCCGGAAGCAAAATCAAATGAAGAGGAAGCGACTGAACGGAGGCCGATTGCCGCTTTTAGCGATTCCGACGAAGAAGGGGTCGAAAAAGAAGAATCTTTTGTAGAAAAGATGGAAGCGAACGATGATGAAAAAGAGGAAGAAAAACATCTCCCACAAGAACAAGAAAGGAATGAGGTTGAAGAAAAAATAGAGCAGGAACCTCGCGAAAAGACGCTCCGGCTCATCAAAGGACGTAAAGATGAAAAAGAAAAAGACGAGCCAGTAGTCGAAGACATCGCCGAAGAGACGACAAAAACGGAAGCGAAAGGAAACGAAGAAGAAGTCACAGAAACAAGGGAAATCCCGCTTGAAACGTATGAAAGTTCAACAGAAGATACAGAAGATGACGAAATTCAAATCGAACTGAATGAAGCGGATGATGAAGACGAAGCGGAAGTCCACGACGTGACGTTCCTTGCCGAACTGTTTGACAGCGAAGAAGAGACGTATACAACGGTGACGATTTATATCGCCCAAAAAGACGACACGATTGAATCGATCGCAAAACAATACGACATCCCGGTGCTGCAACTGTTGAAGGATAATAAAATGTCGATGGATGCGATCGAAGAAGGCCAACTGATCAAAATTCGCAAACGCAGCGGTTAAAATTGATTAATCCCTCTTCTTTGTTTACTAGAACAAAGAAGAGGGATTTTTATATCCATTCTAAATAAAAGACGATAAAAATGCAAATCAAGATGCACAATAAAATGAGATCGAACGTCGTCGTCAAAAATAGCGTACGGATCAATTGAAAAATCAAGATCGGCAAAATGGCTTTTTCAATCACGCAAATCACTTTGTTCAGCCAAGGAGGCAAGCGGTAACGGTACAATCAAAATCACCTCTTCTTTTATAATATATGTATGAAAAATCTATAAACGTGCAAAGATAGAGAATAAAGTTGCAAAGTTTCAAAAAAAAGTTTAAACTACAAGTAATCGAATATGTCAATAAATGCGATGACGGGGAAGAGTATAAGTGGCTTATTTTCACAGAGAGAAAAACGTTTGGTGAGAGTTTTTCAAAATAACCACTTAGAAGGTCGCCCCCGATGCAGCTTCTCTGAACCTTCCAAAAGCAGTAGGAGAAGACGGTGAAGCGCCGTTACCTTCAATGAGGTGTACGGCCCTTTATTGGTTCGTAAAAAAAGGTGGTACCGCGGAAAGGAAAACTTTTCGTCCTTTTAAGGATGAGAAGTTTTTTTAATTTTTGAAGGAGGTCGGAAAGCATGCAGGAGAACAAAGTGGAACAATTGCCGCCAAAATATGATCATAAAGAAATCGAGTCCGAACTGTACAGTTTCTGGTTGGAAGGCAATTTTTTTGAAGCGAAAGGCGACAAAGAAAAAGAACCTTTTTCCATCGTCATCCCGCCACCGAACGTGACCGGAAAACTCCACTTGGGCCATGCGTGGGATACGACGATGCAAGATACGATTTCCCGGATGAAACGGATGCAAGGGTACGACGTTTTATGGCTTCCGGGAATGGACCATGCCGGCATCGCCACGCAAGCGGTCGTCGAGAAAAAGTTACGGGAAGAACAAGGTCTTAGCCGTCACGACTTGGGACGGGAAAAATTCGTCGAGAAAGTTTGGGAATGGAAAGAGGAGTACGCTGACCATATTCGGGAACAATGGGGCAAACTCGGCTTAAGTTTAGACTATACGCGCGAACGGTTTACGCTCGATGAAGGCTTGTCGGAAGCCGTGCAAGAAGTGTTCATCCGCCTCTATGAAAAAGGGTTGATTTATCGCGGCGAATACATCATCAACTGGGATCCGGTTACAAGGACGGCCCTTTCGGATATTGAAGTCGTCTATAAAGAAGTGCAAGGAAAGTTTTACCATATGAAATATCCGATCAAAGACAGCGATGAATACATCGAAATCGCGACGACCCGTCCGGAGACGATGTTGGGGGATACGGCGGTCGCGGTTCACCCGGATGATGAACGTTACCAACATTTGATTGGAAAGACGGTCATTTTGCCGATCGTCGGCAGGGAAATCCCGATCATTGCCGACGAATACGTTGATATGGAATTTGGTTCCGGGGCGGTGAAAATAACGCCGGCGCACGACCCGAACGACTTTGAGATCGGCAACCGCCACAATTTGCCGCGGATCCTCGTCATGAACGAAGACGGCACGATGAATGAAAATGCCGGCAAATATAAAGGGTTGGACCGTTTTGAGTGCCGTGAACAAATCGTGAACGATTTACAAGAACAAGGTGTTTTGTTCAAAATCGAAGATCACGTCCACCAGGTCGGCCATTCGGAGCGGAGCGGCGCGGTCATTGAACCGTATTTGTCGACACAATGGTTCGTTAAAATGAAACCGTTGGCCGAAGCGGCGATTAAATTGCAGAAGGATGAAAAAAACAAAGTACATTTCTTCCCGGCGCGTTTCGAACAGACGTATTTACATTGGCTCGAAAACATACGCGATTGGTGCATTTCCCGTCAATTATGGTGGGGGCACCGCATACCGGCTTGGTACCATAAAGAAACGGGCGAAATATACGTAGGTAAAGAACCGCCGGAAGATGCGGAAAATTGGCGTCAAGATGAAGACGTGTTGGATACATGGTTTTCGTCTGCATTATGGCCGTTTTCCACGATGGGCTGGCCGGATGAAAACAGCAAAGATTATCGCCGTTACTTCCCGACGGATGTGCTCGTCACCGGCTACGACATCATTTTCTTCTGGGTTGCCCGCATGATATTCCAGTCGCTCGAATTCACCGGGAAGCGACCGTTTAAAGATGTCCTCATCCATGGGTTGATTCGTGATGCAGAAGGCCGCAAAATGAGCAAATCGCTCGGAAACGGCGTCGACCCGATGGATGTCATCGAGAAATACGGGGCCGATTCGTTGCGCTTCTTCTTGTTGACTGGCTCGACCCCAGGTCAAGATTTGCGCTTCCATTGGGAAAAAGTGGAGGCGACTTGGAATTTCGTCAACAAGATTTGGAATGCGTCGCGTTTTGTATTGATGAACTTAGATGGCATGACGGAAGAGGAAATCGATTTGTCCGGTGAATTATCTTTGCCGGACAAGTGGATTTTGACTCGCCTCAACGAAACGATCGAACAAGTGACGTACAATACCGACAAATATGAATTTGGCGAAGCGGGCCGTCATTTGTACAACTTCATTTGGGACGATTTTTGCGATTGGTACATCGAAATGGCGAAATTGCCGCTTTACGGCGACGATGAGGCGAAAAAGAAAACGACACGTTCTGTTTTGGTCCATGTACTCGATCAAACGTTGCGCATGTTGCATCCATATATGCCGTTTGTGACGGAGAAAATTTGGCAGAAGCTTCCGATTGAAGGGGAATCGATCACGATTCAACCATGGCCTCAAGTGAACGAAACTTACCACCATCCGGAAGCTGTCCGTGAAATGAAGTTGGTGATGGATGTGATCCGCTCTGTACGCAACATCCGTGCAGAAGTGGACGCACCAATGTCGCGTAAAATTGACATGATCGTTGAAGCGACAAATGAAGAGGCGAAAGAACAGCTTGAAAGAAACCGCCATTACCTCGAACGTTTCTGCAACACGAGCACATTGGCGATCGACCGTGATGTCGACGTACCTGAAGAAGCGATGACGGCGGTCGTTACAGGGGCGGAAATTTACTTGCCGCTTGAGGGATTGATCGATGTTGAAAAAGAAATCGAACGCCTCGAAAAAGAACTCGAAAAGTGGGAATATGAAGTAGAACGAGTGCAGAAGAAATTGGCGAACAAAGGGTTCGTCGAAAAGGCACCTAAACATTTGGTTGAAGAAGAAAGACGGAAAGAAAAAGAATACGTGGAAAACCGCGCTCGCGTAAAAGAACGCTTGGAGCAGTTGAAAAAGAAACGCTCTTAAACAAACAACCTCGTAGTTCCGATTATCCTCGGAATCTACGAGGTTATTTTTTGCTTCCGAAAAGCGACGCGATGTTTGATGAATGCGACATATTTTTCGAGGAGATTGATGTCGCTCGTTATGCTTAAAATGCGTGAACCGACGACATCTTCAATTTCGTTGAACAACAGTTCACCATCATGGCTGAGCAAAAAGTCGATGCCGACCAAGCCGAAATCGAAGTGGTCGACGATTTTTTGCACGGTCCGTTTTTGACCGTCGGTAAGGGTAAACAATCGGGCCTTCCCCCCGAGTTTGTAATTGGCACGAAAATCGTGATCATTTTCGCGCAGCACGCTGGCGACGATTTCTTTTCCGATGACAAATACACGTACGTCTTTTCCTAGTTGGACGTCCGCTTTTTGGATGATGATGTCGTCGGAATCTATGTTTTTGGGGACGTTCAACCAATCGGTTTCGTCCGCAATGAAACAGACTTGTTTTCCGCCTCGTCCTGTCGCCCCTTTTACGACGAATGGGAAAGGGAGCGGCGGTGTAAGCGGCAAGGAGCGTTTCGTCGCAAAATAAGTCGGGACCATCGGTATGCCGAGACGGCTTATTTTCATGTACGTGTAACTTTTATGGTTCGTCGTTTGCGCGACTTGGAACGAATTGAATGTTGGAATGTCAAGCGCTTCAAACGTATATTGCAATAACGGTTCAATCGTACGGATGACGACGAAATCGGGGACTTCAACAGGCTTTCCATTATATGAAATGGTCGTTTTTCCATCGACGATTCCAACCGTCAATTGTTCCCGAATCAACAATTTGAGTTCGATATGTTGTTTATTGCATTCTTCGATGAACCATTCGATGTACGATTCGTTTTCGCTTGCGTCTTGTGCGTTGTAAATGAGCCATCCTTGCAACGTCCTCTCTCCTTTTCACGACTTCAGTTCACGTTCGACAAGTTTTATGATGTCATAACTCGCATCGATGTTCGTACAGTCGTACAAATTGCGAATATGCGCATTGGAATTCACTTCGCATATGTAGCGTTCACCATCTTTGCCGAACAACAAATCGACGCCGGCAAAGTGGGCGCCGATCGCTTTTGTCGCTTGAACGGCGAGCCGTTTTTCCCATTCATTCGGTTCATACGGTTCCATTCGGCCGCCGGCGGTGACATTCGCCCGAAAATCCGTTTCCGAAATTCGTTTCATGCTGGCGACGACTTCCTCTCCGACAACTTGCAGCCTGAGGTCGACGCCGCGACTTTCTTCGATGAATTCTTGAAAGACGAACGGCGAGCTGCCGATTTTTTCCAGACAATTCGCCAGTTCATCTTCATCATGGACGAGATGAACCTGTTCGCCGAACGAGCCGAACGCTTCTTTGACGATGAATGGAAAAGACAGTTGGTCAAGCACTTGCCGGATATAAGGGTGCCGGACATGAAGTGGTTGGCCGAATGTTTTCGGTGCGACGATCGTAAGCGGGATCGGCAGACGGAAAGCGGCCAGATGTTCATACGTTTTTATTTTATCGTCGGAAACTTCGATCGCACGGCTCCGGTTGAAGACGTTTACGCCCAAACGTTCAAGCGTGTTAGCCAAATAAATGTCTTTGTCGGTAAACAGTACGTAATCCGGCAAACGGTCGTAAATGGGATTGGACCCGTCGTGATGCAAAACGTTCAAAACGTCAACGTTCGTTTTGATTTCCGCTTCGTGTCCGCGTTCGAGAGCCGCTTCTTGTAACATTTCGGCAAAATCGACGAACTTGTCGCTTTTTAAAAACCCGTTGTATATGATCCAGCCATAAAGTGCCACGATGGTTCGATCCTTTCTTTCCGATTGCTCGGCCAAATATTTTCAACTATAATCAGTTTAGTCTCATTAATTATACAAAAAAAGTGGTGTAAAATCGTTGAAAACGATGGAAGACGTCATTCGATTTTTACGTGAGAGGGAAAATTTGGGAATCAAATTCGGTTTGGAACGGATGAACGTTTTGCTTGACCGTTTGGGAAGTCCGGAAAGAAAGGTGCCGATGATCCACGTTGCCGGAACGAACGGGAAAGGTTCGACGGTAGAGATGATTGCCCGTTCGCTGATGGCACATGGTAAAAAGATCGGCGTGTTTACTTCGCCGAGCTTTTACGGTTATCGCGGGCATGTTTTCATCAACGACGACATGATGAGTGAAGAAACGTTCATCCGATTGATGCATCAATTGTTGCCCGTAATTAATGACCTCGATCGGCAAGGCGAAGCGCCGACGAGTTTCGAGATCTTAACCGCTATCGCTTTTTCTTATTTTCCAGATCGCGTCGATATGGCGATCATCGAAGCGGGAATGGGGGGAAGGTTTGATACGACGAATTGCATCGATCCGGTGATATCGGTCATCACATCAGTTGCAATCGACCATGAGCAATTTCTCGGCAGTTCGCTTGAAGCAATCAGTCACCATAAGGCGGGAATCATAAAACGGAATAGGCCGGTCATCGTCGGCCCTTTAGCCAGCGAGGCAAAAACGGTGATTGAAAAAGAGGCGGAAAAACAACAAGCGAAACTATTTTCTTACGGGGAAGATTTTCGTGTCGAAAAACGCGGTGACGGATATTTGTGGTTCGACAAGGACGGCTTTCAA
>JAAYTF010000122.1 GCA_012518125.1 Bacilli bacterium
ACAACGGAACGTGGTGGAACGAATAATTTTTGATAAAAAAATGAAATCCATCCGTTCTTTCCGTCCGGTTATGATAAAATAAAGTTTGCAACAACCATTTGCATGTTAATGGAGGAAACGATGATCAAAATAAAAATGAATGTGCAAACGATGTACAAAGGCGAACTGCTGCGCGCCGGCAAAATTTACGAAATAAATGAAAAGACGGCGGAAAAATGGATTATCAGCAACATTGCATCGCGAGTGGAAACGGAACCGGAAAATAAAAAGGATAACCAATAAAAAAAGATTGAGTTAACTTTGCGTTAGCTCAATCTTTTTTTTCGTGATACTTTTCTTAACGGTTAGCGAAAAACTCTTCCGCCTTCTTCAAATAAATTTCATCTTCCGGTCTGAGATCGTATTCCTCGACGATCGCATCCACCGGGCATACGGCAACGCACGCTCCGCAATCGATGCAAAGGTCTGGATCTATATAAAACTGGTCTGGGCCTTCTTCAATGCAATCGACTGGACATACCGTCACGCATTCGCCAGCTTTTTCTGTCGAGCAAGCCCCCGTAATGACAAAAGCCATTCCATGTTACCTCCTTCGTATCATGTAAGCCTTCATTCTTCTATGATACACGATAATCGCCCGCTTCGTAAACTATTTCGCTAAATTTCAAAAATAATTCAAAAATGAAAAAGCGTGATATGAAAGCATATGCGTCGAGCAATAACCTTTTTCAAACGGATACATAACATACTAAGAGCTAAAGCAATCGTAAGGATGGATCTTCATGACATTGTTATGGAAATGGCTGCTTATCGTTTTCGCCGTCAGTTTGGATGGTTTCGGCGTCGGGTTCACTTACGGATTGAAGAAAATCAAAATCACGCTCACGACGTTGGTGATCGTCATATTATGTTCAGGCATCGTCGTAGGAAGCGCCATGGTTTTCGGCAAAATCATCATCCGCATCATTTCACCCGAATACGCTTCCTACTTGGGCGGAATAATCCTGATTTGTTTAGGCGCCTATTTATTTGGTTCCCACGTCAGGACGAACCAAAAAGAACAAAAAAAACAGAACGGTTATTCCGCCATTTTAAAAGATCCGCTCATCGTCGACAAAGACGAATCGGGATCCATTTCAGCCAAGGAAGCGCTCGTTCTCGGTTTCGCTTTGGCGCTTGATGCATTTGGCGCTGGAATCGGCGCATCGATGATCGGTTATCCGATGTTGTCGACGACCGTCATCATCGCTTTATCAAGCGGCGTGTTCGTCTTTTTAGGAGTGAAACTTGGGGATTTCATCGCCAACTTCTTATGGTTCGGACGCATGATCTATTTTCCGCCTCTATTGCTCATCGCAATCGGCATCGCTTCTTTTTTCAAATAGCGGTTTTTCGCAGGCGAAAAAAAGAAAAACTTGTAATAGAAACGATTTTCTATTACAAGTTTTTTTACCCTATGTAATTAATTTGCTTCTTGTTGATATGCATCTACGACAGCTGAGACGATCATGCTAACGACTGCAGCAAAAAGGCATGCAATTCCCCAGCCGCCCAATCCGGCGTTCAACACCCAAATGCGGTCGAATAACGTAGCAAATAATAAGCAAATAAGTCCGATCGCAAAGAAAATGAATCCTGGAAAATATGCGACGAAACTCGTTTTCGGTGTAACTTTAACGAGGATCAAACTAATGACGAGTAGAACAGCCGTTAAAATGACACCATACGTGATAACTGCTTGAATCATGTCGTCACCCCAATACTAATCGTGATAACTTTTATTATAATTTTAGTTTACAATCATTATTGGGCAAAGTCAATTAATCATGTTAACAATGTCGGTAAATTTCCATTCATTTCCAATGGATGGATTTACGCTCATTCCGCGACGAATTTCGTCGTCAACGCTCCGAGGTTTTCCACTTCAACCGTCACTACGTCGCCCGGCTGCAAATATACTCTTTCTTCGATCGGTTTTCCTAAAATGACGCCTTCAGGTGTGCCGGTCATGATCAAGTCCCCCGGTTCCAACGTCATATATTGGGAAATGTAGCTAATGAGTTCTTCGCAGCTGAAAATCATGTCTTTTGTATTGGAGTCTTGTCTCACTTCACCGTTGACTTTGGTCGTCAGGCGCAAGTTGTTCGGATTTTCAATTTCATCTTTCGTGACGACATAAGGACCGACCGGGGCAAATCCGTCGAGCGATTTTCCTGTCATCCATTGTGAGACGCGTTTTTGAACATCGCGGGCGGACAAATCGTTCGTCGTGCAGTAACCGAATACGTAATCGAGCGCTTCTTCCTTTTTCACGTACTTCGCCTTTTTGCCGATGACGATGCCCAACTCCACTTCATGGTCGACCCGTTCCGTCACTTTCGGAATCGCCACTTCCTGTTTATGGCCGGATAAGGCATTCGGAAATTTGTTGAAGAGCACCGGATATTCCGGGTAAGGCGCTTTCGTCTCATCGGCATGTTTACGGTAATTTAACCCGACGCAAATGATTTTGCTTGGACGAGTGAGGGCCGGCGCAAAGGTAATGTCAGCTTCATCCAGCATGTAAGCTTCACTTCCGTCAAGTGATAAAGAAGCGACATATTGCTTCAATTTCGTTAAAACTTCATCGCCACCTTGAATGACGTCCATAATATCTGTAGGGATTTCCGGATGCGGATGTTTTTCCAACGCTTTTTCAAGATCGACGACGCCGCCTTCTGTTTTTACGCCAAGGACATTTCGGCCATTTTTTTTAAATGTTAATAATTTCACGTTCTTTCCTCCTTTTTTACATTTAGAACGTATACATTTATTATACACGTTTCAAACGAACTTTCCTCGCTTTTTTTATACTTTTATAAATGGCTCAAGGTGAACTACCCTCCACTTACCACCCTTGTGGGTTGCTTGAAGTGGGGGCTTCTCGGGTAATCCTGCACCAACCGACATTCATCTCCCACCTACTCATTGGGCTATCGCCCTTCACATTCCTTGAGGA
>JAAYTF010000123.1 GCA_012518125.1 Bacilli bacterium
AAAAGAAGGGCTGCTGACTAGGGCAAGAATTTCCCCCGTTTTCGGGTGGATTGCCGCCGCCGCTCCTTTCAATTCCCCTTCGTAAGCTTCATATAAGAGCTCTTGCAAATTGACATCGATCGTCAAGATCATTTTTTCACCGTCTTTGACCGGTTTTTCGGCAAGGACGGTGGAGACTGGGTCGCCTTTTTCATCTTCTTTGACGACTAAAATTTTAACTCCGTCTTCTCCTTTCAACCTTTCTTCAAAAAGGCTTTCCAAACCTCGTTTGCCGATGATGTCATTTTCGTCATATTTGTCCTTCGGCAACTTTTCCAATTCCTCGGAAGTGACTTTTCCGACGTAGCCAACGAGGTGGGCGGCTGCTTCAGAAGCAGGGTAGACTCTCCCGATCGTCTCGCGCATGCTGACAGATGGGATGTTTTCCAATTGCATGACCGTTTGTTCGTCGGCTTTCGGGATCGTTTTTAACGGGACGAAATGGTCAGATTGTACCCAATCCGCGCTTATCGCTTTTTCAATTGCCCCTTCCGACATCTTCAACAACGATGCGATTTGTTTGATTTCGCTCGCTTTGTTTTGGAATGCGTTTGGAACGACACCGACTTCGTAGGCGATGTCATTGATCGCCAAGGGCATTTCATTGCGATCAAGAATTTCGCCGCGTTTTGCTTCGATCCGTTCGATTTTGATTTTTCCACCATCTTTTAATTGAGGGAAGATGAGCCCCGGATTCCAATGGACAAACCAATTTTCTTCTTCCGTTTCTTCGTCTACGACCAATTCCAGTTCGATCTCTTCGGTGAATTCAATTGGACCGGCAATGCTATCCATTTTCACTTGTATCGGAAAGGAAACGGCCGTATCTTCTTCCTCATATTCGCTTTCCAAAATCGAGATGGAAAGGTTTTGAATCCCCAAATCTTGATAGATTTTTTCATAACGGTCGATGAAATCTTCCGTTTTGTATTGTTGTTTCGTCGTCTCGGACAACATGTCGTACATTTTGGTAAAATTGTATTCCTGCCAAAGGTCGACATACGTTTCTACCAATTCGTAAGGGTCTTTTCTTTCGTTTTTCGAACAGCTGCTGATGATCAATAGGCTTAAAACGATCAACAATAGTTTGAAAGGTTTCTTCATCCACTTCCACCACCAAATAATTAGACAAATTGATATGTAATTGTACAAATTTTGCAAACGAACTGTTACATTCGTATGTCATTATGTTGTTAAAAAAGGAATGATTCGTATCACATTCCTATGACAAACGTATATAATATAATTGAGAACATCTACGATGGCCTTGTGCGAATTTGAGTAATCGTATATGATAAATAATAATCTATCCTAATCGTAATCGTTATGTACTACCAATCAGCAATCCATATGTAAGTTAGGTGATGAAACATGAGTCAACGCATCTTGAAACAACTGTTATCGAATATACTGTATGAAATAGAACACAACGAACATTTAACGATCGATGAAGTCATTCGCAAAATGTCGATCGAGATGCAGAGCCACCTATTTATGAACGAGAGGAAACGTTAGTTCAGCTCCACATCCGTTTCAACATATTTTCGGTCCGTTTCGTGGAGCGTTATGTTTCCATTCGTCAAATCGATCAACTCTTCTTTGAAACGCATTTCTCTATCGATTGGGACATAGATATTCAACTCGACATGTTCTAAATAGTTGATGTTGTCAATGATATACGCTTTTTCGTTCAAGTGATTCTGAACTTTGCCGAGGAGGGGGTATTCAATGATGATCGAATAACCTTGCATGAGGTCGCCTTTTACGATGCCGACTTTTTTAATCGTTTCCGAAGTGACGGTGCTGTATGCTCGGATGAGACCTCCTGCGCCGAGTTTGATGCCGCCGAAGTAACGAGTGACGACGACGGCAGTGTTTTTCAACTGCATTCTTTTCAGCACTTCCAACATGGGAATGCCGGCTGTGCCGCTCGGTTCGCCATCATCGTTCGCTTTTTGGTATTGATCGTTATCACCGACGATATATGCGGAACAATTGTGGGTGGCATCGTAATGTTTTTTCTTGATGGCTTGGATAAATGCTTGCGCTTCGTCTTCGGTTTGGACACGTTTTACGTGACCGATAAATCTGGACTTTTGTATAATTACTTCGTGGCTCCCTGATTGTTTAATGGTATAATAGCTCTTCATCACGATCTTCCTTTATCGATGTGCTAAACTTCATTATACCATAGAAGAAGCAACGAAAAAATTTTAAACAATTTGGTGGAATGAGCATGGATACGAAACGTTTAGACAACATCTTAAAGAAGATGACAGAAGTCGTAGAGAAAAGCCAGGAGGAAATATTGCTGATAAGTGAACAGGCTGAAAAAGAATATGCAGCACTCGAAGAAGAACTCGTCCAAACGAAGTTGTTGGTCAATCAGTATATCGCAAAAAGCAACGAATTAGAAAAAAAAGTACGGGCTTCTAGAAGACAATTATCCGAAGTAAGCAAACGGTTTGACATCCATAGTGAAGAGACGATACGTCGTGTATATGAAAAAACGCACCAATTACAAACGGAGTATGCAGTCGTTCAACGCGAGGAAAAAGCATTGCGGCAAAAACGGGACGATTTGGAACGAAGATTAATCCAATTAAGCAAAACGATTGAACGTGCCAACAACTTGGGACGGAAAGTATCTATCATTTCATCATTTTTGCAAGATGATTTCCACGAAGTGAATGAACTTGTCAAATCGGCGCAAGAAAAACAGCAAATCGGCCTTAAAATCATCGAAGCGCAAGAAAAAGAAAGGAAACGCATCTCAAGGGAGATCCACGATGGACCAGCCCAAAGTTTAGCCAACATCCTGATAAGATCGGAAATAGTCGATCTGGCTTTTCGCGATGGAGACACAGAACAGGCATTGACGGAAATGAAATCGATTCGCGAAAGCATCCGTCAGGCTTTACGCGAAGTAAGGAGAATTATTTACGATTTACGTCCTATGGCACTAGATGATCTAGGACTATTCCCGACGATCAAAAAACATATTTCATCCATCTCCGAATATAACAACATCGATATAGACCTAGCGTTGCACGGCGATGAAAGAAGGCTCGATCCACATTATGAAGTAGCTGTATTCCGCATCATCCAGGAAGGATTGCAAAATGCCATCAAACATGCAAAAGCATCGCGGATCATCGTACGATTGGAAATTCGGGACAACCTGATCGCATTGAACATTGAAGACGATGGAATCGGGTTCGATCCGGAAAACATCAACAAAAAAGATTCATATGGGCTCATTGGGATGAAAGAGCGAGTAGATTTGTTGGATGGAGAACTGACAATTAAATCTGAACCGAATCGTGGCACGAAAATCGTCGTTAAACTTCCTTACAAAATTCCAGTCGAATCGGAAAGAAACGTTTAGCGACACAGTTGCAATATTTTATAGAATGGGGGATGATTATGGACACAAAAAAAATTAAAATTGCTTTGATCGATGATCACAAACTTTTCCGTGAAGGAGTCAAGCGGATTTTAAGTTTTGAAAATTCGTTTGAGGTGGTAGCAGAAGCCGGCGACGGCTCTGAAGTGAATGAATTGGTGGAAAAACATCGGCCCGACGTCATATTGATGGATATTAACATGCCTGGCGTCAACGGCATCGAAGCGACAAAACAATTGTTAGAAAAATATCCCGAGACAAAAGTCATCATCTTGTCCATCCACGATGATGAAAACTACGTGACGCATGCATTGCAAACGGGAGCACAAGGTTATTTGTTGAAGGAAATCGACACGGATTCATTGTTGGAAGCGATCAAAGTAGTGTACGACGGTGGTTCATATTTGCATCCTAAAGTTACCCACAATCTCGTTCAAGAATATCGTAAACTCGTTGAAGATCGCGAAAATAAAAGCGGTTTGGAACGCATCGAATACCGTAAACCGTTGCATTTGTTGACACGTCGTGAGTGCCAAGTCTTGCAACTATTATCAGAAGGACAATCAAACCGAAAAATCGCTGAGACGTTAGTCATCAGTGAAAAAACGGTGAAAAATCACGTCAGCAACATTTTGCAAAAAATGAAAGTGAACGACCGTACGCAAGCTGTCGTAAAAGCGATTAAAAACGGTTGGGTAGAAGTACATTAAGAAATGAGGATCGAAAGATGAAAATAGCTGTAGTAACAGACAGTACGGCATACATGCCAAAAGAACTCGCGGAAAAATACAACATTTCCATCATCCCGCTCAGCGTCAATTTCGGCGACGAAACGTACCGCGAAGATATCGATATTACGACGGAGGAGTTTTACCAAAAACTGAAAGAAACAAAAGTGCTCCCTACCACCTCCCAACCTGCCATCGGCGCCTTTATCGAGCTTTATGAAAGGTTGGAAAACGAAGGTTACGACGCCATCATTTCGATTCATTTATCCAGCAAGTTTAGCGGTACGTACGCTGCAGCGCAAAGCGCCGGCAACATGATGGAACGGGTGAAGGTGTACCCTTACGACTCTGAGTTGAGTACGATGCCGCAAGGGTTTTTCGCGATACGCGCTGCAGAATTGGCCCGTGAAGGTAAAGACGTCGAAACGATTTTACAAACGTTGGACCAGATGAAAAAGGATACTCGTTCTTACTTCATCGTGGATGATTTAAGCCACTTGCAACGGGGCGGCCGTTTGACGGGGGCGCAAGCCATTTTAGGAAGTTTGTTGAACATTAAGCCGATCTTACATATCGTCGACGGCTACATCGTGCCATTTGAAAAAGTGAGAACGAAAAAACGCGCAATCAAACGGATCATGAACATGCTTGAAGAAGACGTGCAAACGAAACGGGTGAAGCGGGTCGTTTTCATCCACGCCAATGATGAGGAAACGGCGAAACAATTGCGCGACGAATTTAGCGAGAGTCACCCTGAAATCGAAACGATCATCAGCCATTTTGGACCAGTGATCGGGACGCATTTAGGGGAGGGTGCGTTAGGGTTCTCATGGTACAAAGAATAAAAAAATGGTTTCATCGTCCGACACGGCTCGAATCTCATCCAACGGAAAGAGCAAGACGGAGGAATCTTCTTCCGTCTTCGTCTTCTTATTTTCATCGCCTCACGGAAGAGGAAGAGAGGAAACTTGCGAAACGATTCGAAGGGAAATTGCTTTTGCGTAGAGAAATTCCACTCTCCGATCCACAATTTAACGACTTGTTGCGTCATCAATTGTTCACCCCACATCCTAGCTTCATCAAAACCATCTTCCAAACCCGCTGTAAACGATGTAACAACGATAAACCTTCATTATTGGCTTCCTTTCCATGTGCAAAGTGCTGCCGGACACATCTATATTGCCGCAACTGCATCATGATGGGGCGCGTTTCGGAATGTGAAGTGCTCTATGAATGGAACGGCATTCGTTATCAATGGCCAACATTGCTCAACGCCTGCACTTGGAAAGGGGTGCTTACTCCTGCGCAAGAAAAAGCGGCAAATCTAGTCAAAAAAGCGATTGCAGATAAATCGGAAATGTTAGTCTGGGCTGTCGCCGGTGCTGGAAAAACGGAAATTTTATTCCCCGGCATTGAACTAGCGTTAAGTCGCGGCGCCCGGATTTGCATCGCGACACCAAGGTCGGATGTCGTGCGTGAATTGTATCCAAGGATTGGACAAGCTTTTAAAAACGTCGAAGTTGAAGCGCTTTATGGAAAAAAGAAAAACAAAGATGGAACCGCGCAAATCATCATTGCGACGACGCATCAACTGCTTCGTTTCAACGAGGCGTTCGACGTGATGATCATCGATGAAATCGATGCATTTCCATATCATAAAGACCGCTCATTGGCGTTTGCGACGAACCGCGCCGCCAAAAAAGCATCGGCAAAAATTTATTTGACCGCAACACCCCGAGGAGATTTGAAACAGAAAATCCGCCGCAAACAGCTTCCCCATTGTTTTATACCGATCCGCTATCATGGCCATCCACTTCCCGAACCGAAACTGGTCGCAGATTTTTCCTTGTCGAAACGGCTGACAAACAAACAACTTCCAAAATCTTTCATCCGCTGGCTGGATCAACGGGAAAGGAAAACCCGGCAGCTCCTCATTTTTGTCCCGACGATCCAACTTGCCGAACAATTGAAAGTGGAAACAGCCGCCGTTTTGCTTCTGAAAAAGCTCATCAAAGATGAATCGGAAGTCGCTTTTGCCCATGCGGAAGATGAATTACGGGAAGAAAAAGTGCGACAATTCCGCCAGCGGAACATATATTGTCTGCTTACAACGACGATTTTGGAACGCGGGGTGACGTTTCCGTCCGTCGACGTCGTCGTCTTGCAAGCAAATCACGATGTGTTCGATGAAGCGGCGCTCGTGCAAATTTCGGGAAGGGCTGGCCGTGCAAAAGATGACCCCGATGGTGAAGTCATTTTCATCCACGACGGGAAAACGGAAGCATTGGTCGATGCAGTTCATGCAATCAAAAAAATGAACTTGCGTGCGAAAACGTTTTATACAAAAGAAAGCGAAAGGTGAAAAAATGAATCGTTGCCTATGGTGCGATGAAGCGATCGTAAACCAGTTTGATTGGCTGACATTTTTTACCGGCGGTGAGCATCAATTATTGTGTGAAGCATGTCTGTCTCAACTTGAGACGATCCGTCAACCTGTCTGCAAAAAGTGTTTTAAAATGTCAAACTCAAAACGATGCACCGATTGTAAAAGATGGGAGCGTTTCTTTTCGGGTGATGACCCGTTGGAAAAAAACGTGTCCAGCTTCCGCTATAATGAATTTTTGCAAGAAATGATTGCAAAATGGAAATATCGCGGCGACTATGTCCTTGGCTCCGTTTTTGAACGCGAGATTAAACGTGCATTCAAATTCCATTATCATGCTTTGTTGAAAGAGGCGGTTATCGTGCCGATCCCTTTGAGCAAAAGCAGGATGGATGAAAGAGGATTTAACCAGTCCGAAGCGATCGCCGAAATGGCAACGGACGATCGGAAGAAAATCGTTCAGTTGTTTGAACGGATCGATGACGAAAAACAAGCGAAAAAAACACGCGCCGAAAGAATTTTCGCAAAAAATCCATTTAAATTGCTTAAAACGACTAACAAAACCGTGATTTTAGTCGATGATATATATACAACGGGAACTACGTTACGACATGCAGCACGTTTGTTGAAAGCAAGTGGTTGTCCAGCCGTTTATGCTTATACTCTCGTCCGCGGGTGATGGCACGAATTGTGCTATAATGGTATGAAGGGATATTATGTCGTCGTTTCGACCAATTCACTTTAAGGAGCTGGCTGACCGTGGAATTGAAAAACTGTGAATCTTGTGGAGCGGTTTTCGTCGATCCGGTGCGTAATATTTGCCGCGATTGTTATTATAAGGAAGAAGAAGCGTTTCAAAAAGTGTACCGGTTTTTATCTCAGAAAAAAAACCGGGAAGCGACCATCCCGGAGATTTCCAAGGCGACGGGAGTTGAAGAAGAGTTAATCATTAAATTTTTGAAACAAAAACGCCTGCGTGCTTCAGAATTTCCGAAACTCACTTACCCTTGTGAAAGATGCGGCGTGCCGATTGTCGAGGGGAGATTATGCGGCGATTGCGCGCGCGATTTGGAACAAACGTTGTCGCTGCAGCTTGAAGCGGAAAGGATCCGCGAAGAAAAAAGGAAACAGCACGAACCGGTATATTATACGATTACGAAAGACAAACATAAGCGCAAGCGCGATCGGTAAATTTTCTTTGTGAGGTGAGATCATGAAAATCCAAGGACCGAATCAATACATCAACATATACCGTACCAACGAAAGATTGGTAAACGTAAACAAAAAATCGAAGTGTAAAAACGATCAACTTGACATATCTCACGAAGCGATTCGTTTGTTAAAGAGTGGCAAAAACGTCGAGCGTTCACAAAAAGTGTCAGAAATAAAACAGCTTGTTGAATCCGGTCAATATAAAATCGATTACGAAAAAACGGCCGAGAAAATGCTCAAGTTCTTTCAAGGCAAGTAACGAAAAGTAGGAGGTTTTTATCATTATTGTTAAACAACTCATTGAAATCATCGACAAGCTGACGAGTTTTCATCAACAACTTTTGCAGCTTTCAAAACAAAAAACGGAATTGATTAAACGTTCAAAAAGCGAAGAGCTCGTAAAACTTTTAGTGAAAGAAAAACAGCTCATCCAACATGTGGAGCAAACCGAGACGAAACGAGAAGCGATCGTCGACCGTTTTTTTGCCGAACTCGGCGTGCAACCGAAAGAGAAGACGGTCACGGAACTGCTCACATACATCGAACATGGGGAACAAAAGCAAGCGCTTGAACAGTCTGTCACGAAATTAATCGAAAAGATCGTCTTATTGCGGGAACAGGAAGATTTGAACAACCGTTTATTGCAACAATCGATGCAGTTTGTGCAATTGACGTTGGACATGCTGCAACCTGATTCACGGAACATTCATTATGGCGAACATGCGAAGACAAAACAGAAGCCGCAACAAGTGCCAAGCAATCGTTCCGTTTTTGATTCGAAAGTATAAACGTGTAAGGGGTAGGTATAACGATGTCAATGGGTACATTTCACGGCTTGGAAGTTGCAAAAAAAGCACTCTTTGCGCAACAACGTGGTTTATATACGACTGGACATAATATCGCAAACGTCAATACGGATGGTTATTCAAGGCAACGGGCAAACTTCACGACTTCTCAACCTTATCCGCCGCAAACATTTTTCAAACCGAAAATGCCTGGCCAAATCGGTACGGGGGTTGAAATCGGAACGGTTGAACGTGTCAGGGATCAATTCCTCGATTTCCAATACCGCATCGAAAATAGCCGGGCGAGTTATTGGGCTAAACGGAGCGAAGCGTTGAGCCGGATGGAGGAATTGTTGAACGAACCTTCGGATAATGGACTGGCGAAGACGATCGACCGTTTTTGGCAGTCGCTCCACGATTTGGTCGATAACGTCGACAACGCGGGGGCGCGTTCCGTCGTTGCCCAACGCGGTTTGGCCGTTGCGGAAACGTTGAACTATTTGTCGCGCAGCTTGCAGTCGATCCGCATGGATTTGAGGGATCAAATCGATGTGTCGGTCGGACGCGTCAATTCTTTGATCCGTCAAATCAATGACATTAATGAACAAATCGCCAAAATTGAACCGCACGGCTTGTTGCCGAACGATTTGTACGATGCGCGCGATCGTTTGATCGATGAACTGTCCAACTACTTCAATATTCGCGTCCATTATACGTCCAGCAGCCCTGGAGCGCCGGAAATCGCGGATGGACTCGCTTCCATCGAATTGTTGGACAGCCGGGGAAATTCAATCGGTAACGGCGTCTTTCTGCTCGATGTCCGCGGCGTCGGTTCGATCAAGGATGCGATCAATGAATTGTACGTCGAATACGGCGACGATCCGTACAAATCGGTCAGCAAAATCGGTGTAAAAGGTTACGAAGGAATCGATGACTTGGCATTGCTCGATTCGATCGGACAAATCAGCGCGCTGGCACGCGCTTACGGGTATGGCGATGACGGCATGGAAGAAGGGGAAGTGAACTACCCTTACATTTTAAGCGAACTTGATAAATTGGCGCGTGAATTGGCGAAAGCATTCAACGAGCAGCATAAAGCCGGAGTTGATTTGTATGGCAATAGTGGTGATGATGTCGAAGATTTCTTCATCATCAACGGCGATGGTGCGGAAATCACGGCCGAAAACATCACCGTCAATCCGAATATTTTAAAAGATCCGAATCTGATCGCTGCGTCGTTGCCTGATCAAGGAAGCCGCAACGCCAACAATGCCTTGGAATTGGCCAATGTATTCGATAAAGAGATAGCGAATTTAAAAGATTCTTCCATACGCAATTTTTACACGTTATTGATTGGTGAAATCGGCGTCAAAGGCCAGGAAGCGGTCCGCATGAAAGAAAACACCGAAATTTTGCGCACCCAGGTGGAAGAGCAGCGCATGTCCGTGTCGGCCGTATCGCTCGATGAAGAAATGACGAACTTGATCCGTTTTCAGCACGCATACAACGCAGCTGCACGGAACATCACGGCGTTGGATGAAATGTTGGATCGGATCATCAACAATATGGGACTTGTCGGGAGGTAGTAGGACAAGATGAGAATCACCCAGTCGATGTTGCAAAATAATATGCTCCGACATTTATTCAAAAGTCAACAAGAGATGGATAAATATTTCACGCAAATTTATACGGGCAAAAAAATCCGCCGTCCGTCCGAAGATCCGGTAATCGCGATGCGCGGCATCGGGTATCGAACGGAATTGGAAGAAGTGAAACAATACCAGCGCAACGTTTCCAACGTTTGGAGCTGGATGGACCACGCGGATGATGCCCTCGACAAAGCGACGAAAGTGATGCAACGATTGGAAGAGTTGGCCATCCAAGCCAAAAACGACACGTTGTCACAATCAGAACGCCACAGCATTCTGGAAGAAGTAAAGCAATTGGAACAACACTTGATTACGATCGCGAATACTTCAGTTAATGGTCGATACATTTTCAACGGCACCGATACGAATCATGCGCCGGTGGTTTATGATGAAAGCGAAGGAAAAGGAATCATCTGGGAACCGGCAGATCCAAATGTCGAATCCGGCCGTGACAAACCGGTCATCATCGAAGTTTCCAAAGGGATCACGTTTGAGGTGAACATCGATCCGGATTCCGTTTTTCCACAAGAATTGTTTGATGTCATCAAAGATTTTAAAGATGCATTAAACGGGGATCCACTAAAAGATATCGATGATAGCATCGGTGCATTACAGGAAATGACGCAAAAAATCATCCGAGGCCGCGCCGACTTGGGTGCACGCATGAACCGCCTGGAATTGATTGAAGACCGTCTCAGCCAGCAAGGCATCATCGCCGAAGATATCATGAAAAAGAATGAAGGCGTCGATTTCGAAGAAGCGGTCATGAATTTGCTCGCCCAAGAAGCGGTCCACCGTGCGGCACTCGCATCGGGGGCAAAACTGATCCAACCATCATTGATAGATTTTTTAAGATAAATGTGAACGATCGTTAGAAAGGGGTTCGGAAGATGAAACTGCCAAAACTGCACATGGAATCGGTCATGGGACGAATTGGCATCCGACAAATTCCGGCAAAACTCTATATTCGTCAACCTCATGCAAAACTTTCGATTCAACAACCGAAAGCGGAAATGCGAATAACGAGAACCCCTGGAAAATTATCGATCGATCAATCGCAAGCCTGGGAAGAGCGTTATTTGATGAACACCATGCGATTGACGGAAATAAACGTTGCGGAAGCCCGCAAAGCTTTGCTGGAAGGCATCGCCAGGAGAGCCGAGCAAGGTTCGCAATTGGTGAAAATCGAACAAGGCGGTAATGTCATAGCCGAGCAAGCCCGTGAAAACGGCAGCCGCAAATTGGCCAACATCGGCATCAAGTACGTACCATCTCCTTTTTCTGTGAAAATCGATTATGTGCCGGGCGAATTAAACATCGATATCGAACCTCAAAAACCGATCATTGAAGTGGAAACGTACAAACCAGAAATGAATTTCGAAAGAGGAACCGTGGAAATAACGATGGAGCAATATCCGCATCTTGACATTTACGTCGTCGATTTATATGCATAACGTCACTTACGAGCGAAAGGATGCGCAGACGATTGATTATTCAAACGAAATATTTGGGTGAAGTAGAGATTTCCGAAGATAAAATCGTGCATTTTGAATCCGGGATTCCCGGTTTTGAAGACGAGAAAAGATTCGTCTTGCTAGACATTGACGAGAAGATCATCTTTCAAATATTGCAATCTGTCGAAACGAAAAATCTCGCCTTTTTCGTCGTCAACCCTTATTTGTTGTTCGAAGATTATTCGATCGATTTGAATGACAGCATCATCGAGTCGCTGGACATTCGCGAAGAAAAAGACGTTGTCGTCTTGTCGATCATGACGTTGAAGGAGCCGTTCTCGGAAAGCACTGTCAATTTGAAAGCGCCTCTCATCATCAATTTGAAAAACAAACGTGGAAAGCAATATATTTTACAAGATGATACATATTCGATGCGGGTGACGATCCCCCAACGCAAACTTGAAAGTGGGGCTGAATGATGTTAGTACTGACGAGAAAAACGAAGCAGTCGATCAAAATCGGCGATGATATCGAAGTGACCATCGTAGCGATTCAAGGCGATCAAGTGAAAATCGGCATTTCAGCGCCACAATCAATCGAAGTCCACCGCAAAGAAGTGTATGAGGCGATTCAATTGGAGAACAGTGAAGCTGCGAATATACCTGAAGAACTGTTTACGTCATTGAACAAAATGTACGACCAAAAAGAGAATTAATTAAACATCCGTTCAAACATGCCGATAAATTAACTAGAGGATAGATGCGTGAGGAGTTGTCCAAAAATGAAAGTAAATCATTTTACAACTGATGTTAACCTGAATCCATATCCACGATTTGACGGTCAACATTTTAAAGCGCCTGTATCTGATCGTACGAAAGGTGAAACGGTTGAACAAAATGTAATTAAAGAAGATGTTTCGGTCGTGGTCGACAAACTGAACAATTTTTTGGAACCGGTCGTGACGAATTTAAAGTTCGTCCTTCATGAAGAGTTGGAAGAATATTATATAACGATCGTCAACCCACAAACGAACGAAGTCATCAAAGAAATTCCGCCGAAAAAGTTGCTCGACATGTATGTCGCTATGGCAAAATATATGGGTTTATTGGTCGACGAGAAAATTTAAGCACCGGTAGCGGGGAGGAAACGAAATGGTTATGCGTGTTGGCGGCATCGTTTCAGGCATGGACATTGAAGCGATGGTCAATAAATTGATGGAAGCCGAACGAATGCCTTTGGAACGTTTGAAACAACAACGGACGATGCTCGAATGGAAACGAGATGCGTTCCGTGATATCAACAGCAAGCTTCTTGAGCTGGACAACATGTTGTTGGACATGAAGCTTACGCGAACTTACAATCCGAAAACGGCAACATCTTCGAATCCAAACGCAGTAACTGCGAATGCGACTTCATCGGCGATGAACGGTACGTACGAAATCTCCGTTTCGCAATTGGCGACGAACGAGATGCGTGTCAGCGGCAAAATGAGTTTGGCTGCAAAAGATGCCATCGGCGTGTCCGGAACGTTCCGTTTTCATACATTCGATGAAAATGGCAATCAAGAGACACATGAAATCGAAGTCGCTGCGGAAGACACTTTGGAATCGGTACTTAAAAAAATCGAACAAGCAAGCGGCGGTAAAGTGCGCGCATTTTATGTCAATAGCGGAGACGGCGGCGGCCGGGTCGTCCTCGAAACGACAAGAACGGGAGTTTACAACCAAGACGGTGCCGAAATCGTTTTTGGTGAAGACGACGATTCCGCAAATTTCTTCCATAACATTTTGAACTTTGGTGCCGCGGACAGCGAGCATAAACATGCAGCCAATGCCGTGTTCAAATATAACGACGGAATCGAAATTACCGCTCGTGAAAATACGTATACGCTGAACGGGATTACGTTCCAATTCCACAACGTAACCGAAGGAAACGTCCGGATTTCCGTGACGACGGATGTTGATACGTCATTTCAAAAAATCATGGACTTCATCAACAAATACAACGAAGTCATCGAAGCGATGAACAAATCGCAAACGGAACAACGTTATCGCAATTATCACCCGCTTTCCGACGAACAGAAGGCGGAAATGACGGAAGAGCAGATCAAACTTTGGGAAGAAAGAGCAAAAAGTGGCATCTTGCGCGGTGAATCATCAATCAGAGACGGAATGCAAGCCTTGCGCGCCAGTTTGCAATCGTTCGTCAACAATGACGGTGCGTTTAAATTGTTAAGCGAAATCGGCATTACGACTTCGAAAAACTATTTGAGCGGCGGAAAGTTGGAAGTAGATGAAGAGAAACTGAAAGCAGCTTTGCGCGACAATCCAGACGACGTCTATAAACTGTTTGTCGGAAAAGGCGAAGGCGACGAACGCGGTCTCATCCACCGCTTTGAAGAAGCACTCGACCAAGTGAGAGGCAACATCGAAAAACAGGCGGGGAAAGAAACATCTACCCTTGACAACTATACATTGGGCAAACGGATGAAAGAAATCAACGAGCGCATATCCGATTATGAACGCAAATTGATCAAAGTAGAAGAACGGTATTGGGCGCAATTTACCCAAATGGAAAAAGCGATTGCCCGTCTTAATGAACAGGCGAACTATTTGTTTGCACAATTTTACAACATGTAATACAACTTTTAGGAGAGTGGAGACACAATGATGTCAAAACAATTGGAATCGTATCAAGAAAACGCCATAAAAACCGCCTCGGGACCGCAATTGACACTCATGTTATACAACGGATGCATCCGATTCATCAAACAAGGCATGAAAGAGCTGGCAAACAAAAACTACGAAGAGAAAAACAGAAATTTGCAACGCGCGCAAGATATCATCCGCGAACTGATGATCACGCTCGATCCTAAATACGAAATTTCGAAAAATATGATGGCTTTGTACGACTACATTTATCACCTGCTACAGCAAGGCAATATAAAAAATGACTCCAAACAAATCGAAGAAGCCTTAGGCCTTGTGACGGAATTCCGTGACACTTGGAAAGAAGCGATGAAGATCGAAGCGAAAAAATACGTTCAAGGTGCTAAAGTATAATGAACCGGATGGAACGTTTATTGAAAACGACGGAACGGATGGTTGAGGTCCTGGATAAACCGTATGAAACGAGCCAAGAGCGGGCTGAAATCATTGTAGAAATAAACGATCTGCTTGAAGAACGTGAGAAGATTTTAAAAGAAATCAAACCGCCTTATACTGAATCTGAAGAAAAAATCGGAAGACAAATTATCGAATTGGATAAACAAATCAAGGAACAAATGAACCAGATGTTTAAAAATATCCAAGACGATTTGAAAATGTTGAAGAAGAAAAAAGACTCGAACATCACGTACATGAATCCGTATAAAAACGTGAAATCTGTCGATGGCATGTATTTGGACAACAAGCTGTAAGAATTGCCTCATAAGGGGCAATTCTTTTTTGTTTATTTCCCTCAACAAAATGAACATAATGATAGGAAATGATGCAATTTTGACTTTTTCAGCAATTATATATTAACGTTTTGGTATAATCCAAAAAAATTATAGAAATCTGTTTGAAGTTAATAGTATAATATATGTACTATCGAAAAGGAGGACACTTATATGAATTATAATATCCGGGGTAAAAATATAGAGGTTACAAAACCGATCCGTGAGTACGTGGAGAAGAAGATCAGCAAACTCAACAAATACTTCGACACTCCACCTACATCAGACGTTCATGTGAATTTAAGTGTCTACAACGATGAACAAAAAATAGAGGTAACCATCCCGATGCCGAATTTATTATTGCGCGCGGAAGAACAGCACGCCGATTTGTATGCAGCGATCGATTTAGTCGTCGATAAATTGGAAAGACAAATCCGGAAACATAAAACGAAAGTGAACCGCAAATTCCGTCAAAAAGGGATCCGAGATTTCATCTTCACGGAGCCGGAAACAGAAGAGGAAAAGAACGACAAAGATAAAATTGAAATTGTCCGCGTGAAACGTTTCGATTTGAAACCGATGGATTCTGAAGAAGCCGTGTTGCAGATGGACATGCTTGGACATAACTTCTTCGTCTTTACGAATGCGGAAACGAACGATATCAACGTTGTTTACAAAAGAAAAGACGGTAAATACGGCTTGATTGAGCCGAATCGTTAATCGGCGCGATGTAAATAAATAAAAATAGAGCAAAAAGTTAGATTGTTTTTCAACAATCTAACTTTTTTATTATTGTCGAGCTTTGTCGAGAAAAATGCCGATTTTTAAAATTATCAAATTGAATTTGTCAGTATTTAAAATTTTCGCGAAATTTGAGGTTAAATGATACATTTGGCTACCAATTCCTCGAAAATGGATTTCAGATTTTGATAAACTGACATTTTACGAGGGGGGATGAATTTGGTATAAAGAAAGTACAGAAAGCGTTTTAGGAGGATTGATGATGGATGATAAAACGTTGAATTCGATCCTTAAAACGTTGGAACAACAAAATGAAATCATCACCCAGCTCGTGAAAATCGTCGCAAAGACAAACCAGAAAATGAGCGATGTGGAAGTGAAATTGGCATCGTTGGAAAAAGTAAAATCACTTTAGACATCTTCATTGTCCTTCCTTCCCTCCACAAAGTTTCCTCGCAATGATTGTCTCCTCAAAAAGGGGGCAGCGATCCTCCTCTCTATCGCTGTCCTCTTTCTCATTGGTTTACCGGTTCAGACCCCTGCAAATCTCTTGATAATTTCTCATATGCAGTAATCATGATGGGACATTTCAATTAAGCAAGTTGTCATTCGTTATTAAATAATGTTATCATTAATTGTGGACAATTATAAATAATTGGAAATATATTGAGGAGCGTTATGAATGATCAAGTTAGTCAAAAAGATTTTTAAAGATAGAAACCAACGTGAACTAGATCGCATCCAAAAGATCGTCGATCAAATCGAAGCATTGGAACCAAAATTCGAAAAGTTTTCCGACAGCGAATTGCAACAAATGACGGAACAGTTCAAAGAACGTTACCAAAACGGCGAATCGCTTGATGATTTATTGGTCGAAGCGTATGCGGTCGTTCGTGAAGGTTCAAAGCGTGTGTTAAACATGCGGCCATATCCGGTGCAGCTAATGGGCGCCGTCGTCCTTCACGAAGGCAACATCGCCGAAATGAAGACCGGGGAAGGGAAGACGCTCGCCTCGACGATGCCGGCCTATTTAAATGCATTGACCGGCGAAGGCGTCCACGTCGTGACCGTCAACGAATATTTGGCCGAACGTGACAAGACGGAAATGGGCAAACTATACGAATTCTTAGGCCTTACCGTCGGATTAAATATAAGCGGCATGTCAAACGAAGAAAAGAAACAAGCGTATCAATGCGATATTACGTACGGTACGAACAATGAATTCGGCTTCGATTATTTGCGGGACAACATGGTTTTGTACAAAGAACAGATGGTGCAGCGGCCGCTCAATTATGCCATCATTGACGAGGTCGATTCCATCTTGATCGACGAGGCGAGGACGCCGCTCATCATTTCCGGGACAGCCAAAAAACCGGTGGCGCTGTATGAACAGGCCGACAAATTCGTCAGAACGCTAAAACGGGATGAAGACTTTACGTTCGATGTAAAATCGAAAAGTGTCCAATTGACGGAAGAAGGCATCAACAAAGCGGAACAGTTTTTCGGCGTTGACAATTTGTTCGATTTAAGCAACGTGTCGCTAACGCATCATATCAACCAAGCGTTGAAAGCGCACGTGGTGATGCAACGCGATACGGATTACGTCGTCCAAGACGGCCAAGTGATCATCGTCGACCAATTTACGGGACGTTTGATGAAAGGCCGCCGTTACAGCGACGGTCTTCATCAAGCGATCGAAGCGAAAGAAGGCTTGAAAATCCAAAACGAAAGCATGACACTCGCTTCGATCACGTTCCAAAATTATTTCCGCATGTACAAGAAACTTGCGGGGATGACGGGTACCGCTAAAACGGAAGAAGAAGAGTTCCGCAACATTTACAACATGGAAGTCGTCGCGATTCCGACGAACAAACCGGTCATCCGCATCGACAAACCGGATATGATTTATAAAACGATGGATGCCAAATTCAAAGCCGTCGTCGAAGAAGTGAAAAAGCGCCATGCAAAAGGGCAGCCTGTCTTGATCGGCACGGTCGCTGTCGAGACGTCCGAGCATCTATCAAATTTATTGAAAAAAGAGCGGATCAAGCATAACGTGTTAAACGCGAAAAACCACCATCGCGAAGCGGAAATCATCGAACAAGCTGGACAGAAAGGCGCGGTGACGATCGCAACGAACATGGCGGGCCGAGGTACGGACATCAAGCTCGGCGAGGGTGTGCCGGAATTGGGCGGTTTATGCGTCATTGGAACCGAACGGCACGAATCAAGACGGATTGACAACCAGTTGCGGGGACGTGCGGGACGTCAAGGTGACCCAGGTGAGTCGCAGTTCTTCTTATCAATGGAAGATGAGCTGATGCGCCGCTTCGGTTCGGATAATTTGAAACAGATGATGGACCGGCTCGGAATCGATGAAGATATGCCGATCGAAAGCAAAATGGTCACCCGTGCGGTTGAATCGGCACAAAAACGCGTTGAAGGCAACAACTTCGACGCCCGCAAGACGCTTCTAGCATACGATGACGTATTGCGTGAACAACGTGAAGTCATCTATAAACAACGCTACGAAGTGCTTGATGCCGAAGAAGGCATCCGCCACATAGTGGAACAGATGATTGAATCGGTAGTTGAACGATTGATTGAAACTCATTACAATGAAGAGGATGATACGTACAACTACGAAGCGATTGTCGAATACGCCCAAGCAAATTTGCTTGATCGACAAGACATTTCCGTCGAAGATATAAAAGGGAAAGAACGCGACGAAATAAAAGAGTTCATCATGGAGAAAATAAAACGGCGTTATGACGAAAAACAACAACAACTTACGGAAGAACAATTCCGCGAGTTTGAAAAAGTCGTCGTCCTGCGCGCCGTCGATACGAAATGGATCGACCATATCGATCAAATGGACCAATTACGTCAAGGCATCGGTTTGCGGGCGTATGCACAAAACGATCCGTTGCGCGAATATCAAATCGAAGCATATAACATGTTTGAAGCGATGGTGCAGTCGATCGAAGAGGAAGTCGCCCGCTACATCATGAAAGCGGAAATTCAAAGCAATTTGCAGCGTGAACAAGTCGTCAAAAACACGAAAGCTGTGGCGGGAGGCGAAGCGGAACAAAAGAAACGCCAGCCTTATGTCCGAAAGGAACGCGTTGGACGCAATGACCCATGCCCATGCGGCAGCGGGAAAAAATATAAACATTGTCACGGAAGAAACTAAAATGTTGATGAGGTGATGAAAATGGATGTAATTGAGATGAAACACGAAATTGAAAAAATCCGACATCGCGTCGATGAATTTAGGGGGTCTCTTTGACTTAGCTGAAAAAAAGGAAAAAATAAAGCAACTGGAAGAAAAAATGAGCGCGCCCGACTTTTGGGATGATCAAAAGAAAGCGCAGCAAACAATCGCAGAGGCGAACGCCTTAAAGGATAAAGTCGAAACGTTTGAGACGATTGAACGAAAAACCGAGGACGCCGAATTGATGTATGAAATGGCAAAAGAGGAAGAAGACCAAGAATTGCTGGAAGAATTGAACGTTGAACTAAAAGAATTGAAACAATTGGTCAATGATTTTGAAATCGAAATGTTGCTAAATGAACCTTACGACAAAAACAATGCGATTTTGGAGTTGCACCCGGGCGCCGGCGGTACGGAATCACAAGATTGGGCGAGCATCTTGTTAAGGATGTATCAACGCTGGGCAGAACGGAAAAACTTCAAAGTGGAAGTGTTGAACTACCTGCCAGGAGAGGAAGCCGGTGTAAAAAGCGTCACCCTTTTAATTAAAGGCCATAACGCTTACGGCTATTTAAAAGCCGAAAAAGGGGTGCATCGCCTCGTCCGTATCTCGCCGTTTGACGCATCCGGCAGACGCCATACATCTTTCGTCTCATGTGATGTGTCGCCGGAACTTGATGATGATATTGAAATTGAAATCAATCCGGAAGACATTAAAATCGATACGTACCGTTCAAGCGGTGCGGGAGGACAGCACGTTAATACGACGGATTCAGCCGTGCGCATCACCCATTTGCCGACGAACATCGTCGTCACATGCCAGTCGGAACGTTCGCAAATCAAAAACCGTGAACAGGCGATGAAAATGTTGAAGTCGAAACTGTACCAGTTGGAAATCGAGAAAAAAGAAAAAGAACTTGCCGAACTGCGCGGCGAACAGAAAGAAATTGGCTGGGGCAGCCAAATCCGTTCGTATGTTTTTCACCCCTACACGATGGTGAAAGACCATCGGACGAATGTTGAAGTAGGCAATATCCAAAGTGTGATCGATGGCGATATCGACATTTTTATCGACGCTTACTTAAGATCGCAAATGAAATAACTAATTTAACCGATTAATTGACAAATTATTGACGATTCGCCAAAAACGGTATGAAATTTGAAAAATTAGGCTATAATAAGTGTTGACTACTAAACATTCAAGAGGGGGATTTTCATGAAAAAATGGTTAATGGCTGTTCTCCTTGGTTCAGTACTAGTTCTCGGAGCTTGTGGTAGTGGGGACGATGCGCAAGACGATACAAGTGTAGATGAAGGAACTGGTACGGAAGAAGCAACGGACGAAGGCGCAGATGGCGGTTCAGTCGACGCATCAGCAGCCGAAGAACTTTACAAGCAAAAATGTGCTAGCTGTCACGCACAAGATTTATCTGGTGGAGTTGGACCAGAATTGACGACAATCGGAAGCAAAATGTCCGCAGAAGAAATTGAAAAAATCATCGTAGACGGAAAAGGTTCAATGCCTCCTGGATTATTGACTGGCGACGATGCAAAACTAGTTGCAGAATGGTTAGCTGAGAAAAAATAACGGAAGAAAGTAGAAGCTTGTTTAATGTTGCATTAAACAAGCTTTTATTTATAAGAAAACTGTAAAATTTTCCCTTATAACCCAATAATTGTTCATCCTCTTCGGCGATTTTCCCCCTACTCTCCATTTCCATTTTTCTTCTGGACCGTTGAACTCCGTTCAACAACGTTTTATCCCAATTCGAAAACAGTTGATAATTGTGAACATTCTGTGACAATTCGTATTTTTATCTTTTTTAAAACGATTTCGCTAGAAGGGCGACCTTTATTTTGCCATTTAATTGTGAGAAGATATACAATGTGAATTTTAGCAGAAATTCAGTCAAGAGCTAAGGAGAGTTAGTATGAAAATCGGTATTGAAAAAATCAGTTTTCATGTACCTCATTTATATGTTGATATGCATGATTTGGCGATAAGCCGCAATGAAGATCCAGGAAAATATAAAATCGGCATCGGCCAAGATGAAATGGCAGTTGCACCACTGACGCAAGATCCCGTCAGTTTGGCGGCGAATGCCGCATTAAACATCGTCACCGATGAAGACAGAGAAAAAATCGACTTCGTCATGTTTGCGACAGAGACGGGAATTGATCAATCCAAGGCGGCGGCAGTGTATGTACATCGACTGGTGGGCATCAAAAAGGAAGCGCGCTCGATTGAATTGAAACACGCTTGCTACAGCGGCACCGCAAGTTTACAGTTGGCAAAAGGGCACATTGCCCTCAATCCGGACAGCAAAGTGTTGATTGTCGCATCGGATATCGCGAGATACGGTTTAAACACACCCGGGGAAGTGACGCAAGGCGCCGGAGCGGTAGCAATGATCGTCAGCAGCGACCCGAAGGTGCTTGAGTTGGAAGATGAAAGCACCTTCGTCACAAAAGACATCATGGATTTCTGGCGTCCGAATTATTCCGAATACGCCTATGTCGATGGAAAATTTTCAAATGAGATGTACATTGAATTATTCAACGACGTATGGGGCCAATATAAAGAAAAAACGGGCGGCACATTGGACGATTTTAAAGCGCTCTGTTTCCATCTTCCATATACAAAAATGGGCTTAAAAGCGTTGCGTACCATTCTCGATGAAGCCGATGAGTCGACGAAAGAACGTTTGCTAGAAAATTATACGAAAAGCACGCTTTACAGTCGTCGCGTCGGCAACGTCTATTCCGCTTCATTATATTTGAGCCTCGTTTCGCTTTTAGAAAATGCAGACTTAGAAGAGAACGGCAAATTAGGTTTGTTCAGTTACGGTTCAGGTGCAGTCGGTGAATTTTTCACCGCTCGCCTCGTTCCAGGGTATAAAAAACATTTATTGCCGGAAACGCACGATAAATTATTTAACGCCCGCAAACAAATTTCCGTTCCGGAATATGAGGCGATTTTTGTGCAATCGTTGCCGAAAGACGGCTCCACTTTAGAATTGGATGTCGAAGAAGATCCGAACAAAGTCTGTTTGGCGGGCATCAAAGAACATCAACGCCAATATGTAATCAAATAAGCGCAAAAAGACCAGCAAAGTGATATGCTCCCCCTAAAGTAGACACTTAAAAAAGTAAAACTACTTTAGGGGGATTTTTATGTACATCGGTTTAATTATTGAAAAAGCGAGAAAAATAGACATCAATCAGGCAAAAACAAATTGGGGAGCAAGTAAGTTCAAATGATTGTCAAAATACCCTAAGGGGTATATAATGTATATAGCAAATGCAAAGAGAAAGGATGGATGGAAAATGACTACAGCAACTGTATATATGACGGATACATGCCCATATTGCAAAATGATGATTCGTTATTTAAAAGAGAGAAATGTAAAAGTGCGCACGATCAACGTAGCACGCGATCAGCGGGCAGCGCAACGCCTGATGAGCATCACCGGTCAAATGGGCGTACCGCAAACGGAAATAAACGGACAATGGATTATCGGTTTTGACCCGCAAAGCGTTGAACGCGCTTTACGTCGTTAATGTTAAGAAAATGGCTTTAACATTCTGTTAGAGCCATTTTTATTTTTCACAAAAAATTATCAAGATGGCGCTTTCATGATAAATTTTGCAAAAATAGTAAAAAAGCTTGATAATAAAGATGTATAAGATTATGACAGGTGATGTGGATGAAAATTTTTCATACAGCGGATTGGCATTTGGGCAAGATCGTTCATGGCGTTTCCATGCTTTCTGAACAACGGTATATATTGCAACAATTCATCGAGAAGATTAAAGAGAAAAAACCTCATGTCGTCATCATCGCCGGCGATCTGTACGACCGCGCCATCCCGCCTTCCGAAGCCGTCGATTTGTTGAATGAATTTTTGGATGAAGTCGTATTATCGCTCAACATTCCCGTCATTGCCATCGCTGGCAACCACGACAGCCCCAGCCGCCTTGAATTTGGCAGCAGACTCATGCAAGAAAAAGGGTTCTACATTACAGGTCAATTGGACAAAAAGTTTCAGCCCATTATTCTCGAAGATGAATTCGGACCGGTACATTTTTATCCCGTTCCTTATTTCGATCTCGGCACTGTCCGCCACCTGTATGACGACGAAGCGATCGAAACCTTTGACGATGCGTTTAAGCTGATTGCAGGCGACATTTCCGCTTCGATGGACAAAAACGTCCGCAACGTGTTCATTGGACATGCGTTCGTGACGCCGCATGGGGAAAAACGAAAAAACACGAGCGATTCGGAACGCATTCTTTCTATCGGCGGCATCGAATATGTCAATGCAGCCCATTTTAAAATGTTCGACTACGTTGCTTTAGGCCATCTGCATCAGGCGCATTTTGTAAAAGAAGAAAAAATCCGTTACGCCGGCTCACCATTAAAATATTCCATCTCGGAAGAACATCATCAAAAAGGCTATTTCGAAGTCGATTTGCTTAAAGACGGTTCGTGCACGATTGAAAAACAGACGCTTGTCCCACGGCGGGACATGCGGACCGTTGAAGGGACCATCGAAGAAATTTTGAACATGGAACCTAGCGACGATTTTGTTTTCGTACGTTTATTGAATCGGTCACCTGTGTTGTCACCGATGGAAAAAGTGCGGAGCGTTTTCCCGAACGCACTCCATCTGGAACGCCCATTTGACGACATGGCACGGACGGAAGAAACATTCGCCCGGAAGAAACAAGAAAAACAATCCGATTTTGAATTATTTACCGCGTTTTATGAAGAAGTGAAAGGGTTTCCTCCGGATGAAAGAACATTGACATTATTCCGGGAAATCGTCGAAGAACTCATCATTTACGAAAAAGAAACGAAGAATGATTGAGGGGGCAAAACATGAAATTAATCCGCCTGACGATGAAGGCTTTCGGGCCATATAAGCAAAAACAGACGATCGACTTTACCGAGCTAAAAGACCGGAAACTGTTTGTCATTTCCGGTGCGACCGGCGCGGGGAAAACGACGATATTTGATGCAATCACGTTCGCGTTATACGGTACGGCGAGCGGCTCCGACCGCGAAAATATCATGATGCTGCGCAGCGATTTTGCTTCGAGCGACGAACACACGTCGGTCGAACTCATTTTTCAAGTGCACGGCCGCAAATACCGGGTATTCCGGCAAATGGGCCACTTGAAACCCGGAAACAAGACGCGTACTGGGGAACGTTACGAATTTTATGAAATCACAGAGGAAGGCGAAATTCCGGCTGTCGACAGGCAGCGCGTGAAGGATATAAACAAAAAAATCGAACAATTGATCGGCTTGAATGCGGACCAGTTCAAGCAAATCGTCATGTTGCCGCAAGGGGAATTCCGCAAGCTGCTTACATCAAGCACGGAAAACAAAGAACAAATATTGCGCCGCCTCTTTCAAACGAACCGTTACCAATGGATGAACGAATTGCTTCATAAAAAATTAGAAGCATCTCAATTGGAATACAACAGCGAGCGACAACAATTGAACCGATTGTTGGACAGCATTGAAACCACATTGATTGAACGTGAAGCAAATCCGTTCTTTGCTTATTTGAAGGAAGATTACGTCCCCGTTGAAAAAGTCATCGAAGCGCTGGAAACGGAAATCGCTTATTACGAAACGAAAATAGCAGAAGATATGAAACGATATGAAGCCTCCCTTTCCCGATTTGACAAAGAAAAAGAGCGTTTAGCGAAAGCGAAATATATCAATGAACAGTTCAGCGAACTCGAGCAAAAACGGAACCGCTTCAATGTCTTGTCGGCTAAGCGTGATGAGATGGCCGAGAAAGAGAATCGGCTCCATTTTGCGGAACGGGCAAAACAGATTGAACCGTACGAACGCCATTTACATATGCGCATCGAGGAAAAGAGGAAGCTTGATGAAGCGTTTTACGAAACGGAAAAAAATTTGGAAGCGGCGGAAAAAGAACTGATCGAAGCGAAGGAACAGTTTGCAAAGGAAGAAAAACGGATAAGCGAACGCGAACAATTGGTAAAAGAGCTCAATGAATTGGAGAAGTTTTTACCGATTGTGGAAATGATGAACGATGAAAAGCGTGCCATCATCGAATTGACGAATAATATCGAAGAAACGAAGCGTTCGATCGACCATTTGGCAAACCATTTGGAAGAAAAACGACAAAAAGCGAAAAATGATAAACAGTATATGAAAGAAAACCAGGAAAAAATGAAAACCTTGGGCGACAAAGTCGTCAAACGGAACGAATTGCGCAACCAATACCGGCTATGGGAGAACGTAGCAAAACAATTGGAAGAATGGCACCGATTGTCCAAACTGCATGATGATTTGAAACAGCGATATGCATTGTTCGAACGAGAATACCAAACGGCGCAAAAGAAATGGATTGAACAGCAAGCTGCAAAACTGGCACAATCGCTCATCGACGGCCAGCCTTGTCCAGTGTGCGGCAGCACGAACCATCCGAACAAACAACATGAAACGGTAGATTTCATTTCTGATGAAGCATTGGAAGAAAAAAGGGTCCATATGCAGCAAGCATCGAACCAAATCAGTCAAGTACGCGGCAAAATGGCAACGATCGAAAACGTACTTTCCGATTTGGCAAAGGAAAACGACTTGAAAAAAGTTTCACTTGAAGCAGCGGAAACGAAAAAAGAAATGATCGCCAAAGAAGGGAAACGGCTGACGGAAGAAATCGAACGACTGAAAAAACTCGAACAATCGCTTTCCGAAAAGGAGCACGAGCTCGAACAATTGGAAGAACAAATGGAACAAGATGAAAAGAAGTTGAAACAGCTCGAGCAGCAAATAGCCACATTGGAAATCGATAAAACGAAAAAAGAGGCGTCATTGAACGAAAAGATCAAGCATATTCCCGAAGCGTTTCAGGAAATAACCAATCTACGAAAGAAAATAAATGAAACGAAACAAACAATTGAACAGCTCGAAGCCGATTATAAGCTGGCGCAGGAAAAGTTGAAGACGAAAGAGACTGAAACGACGAAATTAAAAACGAAACGTGACAATATACAGGAACAAATAAAAGAAATAAAACGCAAAATTGAAGAAGAAAGGCTCCACTTCCTCGAACAGTTGAACCGCGCCGATTTCACCAATATCGAATCGTATCAACGGGCGAAGTTGCCGGAAACCGAACGCGAACAATTAAAACACGAAATTGAACAATATAAACAAGAACTCGCCACGCTAAAAAAACAAATCATCGATTTGGAAACGAAATTAAGAAATGAAAAACGAGAAGATCTTGAACGAATGGAACAGAAAGTGAATGAGCTGAAAGAACAGTACGAAAAAGCGCTCGAACAAGCGAACCGTTCGAAAGAATTAAAACAAAGAACGCTGCAACTGAAAAATGAGCTTAAAGAGACGTCCATACGCCTCGAACAGCTAGAGAAGCGGTTAATGACGACAAAAGATTTGTATGATGTCATCCGTGGCCAAAACAATAAAAAAATCTCCTTTGAACGTTATTTGTTGATCGATTATTTGGATCAAATCATTTATGCTGCAAACCTCCGCTTCAAAACGTTGTCGGACGGCCAATATCAGCTTGTGCGGAGCGAACGGCGCGAGTCGCACGGCAGACAAAGCGGCCTGATGATCGATGTATACGACGCATTCACCGGACAAATGCGCGATGTCAAAACGTTGTCCGGCGGCGAGAAATTTATCGCATCATTATGTTTAGCGCTCGGCATGAGTGATGTGATTCAAAGTTATCAAGGAAACATCAAAATTGACACGATGTTCATCGATGAAGGATTTGGGTCGCTCGATGAAGAATCATTACATAAAGCGATTGATGCGCTCATCCAATTAGAGCAAACTGGAAGGATGATCGGCGTCATTTCCCACGTCGAAGAATTGAAACGCATCTTCCCGGCTAGGCTTGAAGTCGCAAAATCCAATGAAGGGCATAGTTCAGTTTCAATTGTTTTACGTTAAGAAACAAATATGATAAAGTACCTAATAGGTGGAAGAATAGGAGTAAGATGTTATGGCTACAGTTTTGATAACTGACGATGCATCCTTGATCAGAGCACAGTTGAGGGACATCATCACGGATTTGGGCCATGAAGTTGTCGGCGAAGCGGTCGATGGACGCGATGCGATCGAAAAAAATGAACAATTGGACCCGGATGTCATCTTGATGGATATAACGATGCCGAATTTAAGCGGTACGGAAGCAGTCCGGGAAATCCGCAAACGCGACCCGAATGTGAAAATCATCATGTGTTCGGCAATGGGGCAGCAACGGCTCGTCGTCGATGCGATTGAAGCGGGTGCTCAAGATTTCATCGTAAAACCTTTCACCCCAGAACGGGTTAAACAAGCATTTCTTTACATTTTGTCAAATGTTTGACGATATAAATGCACCGGACAGGTAGTCCGGTGTCGCTTTTTTTTATGAAACATATTTGAATGTACACATTAAGCTTGATGTAACACTTTATAAATTCTTTCCAATGCCCAATCGATCTCTTCTTCCGTAATGACAAGCGGCGGCGCGAAACGGATGACGTTCTCATGGGTTTCTTTGCACAACAGACCTTCATCCATCAATTGTTCACAATAAGGACGCGCCGATTCCGTCAATTCCATGCCGATGAAAAGCCCTTTTCCACGCACTTCTTTAATGATCGGATTTTTGATTTTTTTCAATTCTTCCTGCAAGTAATTCCCCAGTTCAAGCGATCGTTCAGGCAATTTCTCTTCGACGATGACATCGAGTGCCGCAATCGAAACGGCGCATGCGAGCGGATTGCCGCCGAATGTCGAGCCGTGTGAACCAGGATTGAAGACGCCCAGCACATCTTGATTGCTAACGACGCATGAAATTGGAAATACGCCGCCGCCAAGGGCTTTACCTAATATGATGATATCCGGTTCAACTTGTTCCCAATCGGATGCCAAAAATTTTCCGCTGCGGCCTAAACCGGCTTGAATTTCATCGGCGATGAACAAGACGTTGTTTTCTTTACATATTTCGTATGCTTCTTTCAAGAAACCTTCCGGCGGGACGATGATGCCCGCTTCACCTTGGATCGGCTCCAGCAAAAACGCCGCCGTATTTTCATTGATCGCTTCTTTTAACGCCTCGATATCGCCGTAAGGGATCAATTTAATGCCCGGAAGTAGCGGGCCGAAACCGCGTTTGTATTCCTCTTCCGAAGAAAGCGAGATTGCCGCCATCGTTCTTCCGTGGAAATTTCCTTCACAAGCGATGATTTCCGCTTTGTCATCTGGGACGCCCTTTACGTCGTATGCCCATCGCCGGGCCGCTTTGAGCGCCGTCTCAACCGCTTCCGCCCCTGTGTTCATCGGCAATGCCATCTCTTTGTTCGTCAACTGGCAAACCTTTTCATACCAAGGCCCTAATTGGTCGTTATGAAAAGCGCGTGAAGTGAGTGTCACTTTATTTGCTTGCTCAATCAACGCTTGTATGATTTTCGGATGGCGGTGCCCCTGGTTTACCGCCGAATAGGCGCTTAAAAAATCCAAGTAACGGTTTCCTTCAGGGTCTTCCACCCATACGCCTTCCGCTTTATGTATGACGACCGGCAACGGCAAATAATTTCGCGCGCCGTATTTTTCGGTAATTTGGATGATTTCTTCACTAGACTGAACCATGCGATCCCTCCTTTTCACATTTCTTTCATTATAACATTTATAAAATGAAAAGTAGACTACTGGCCGAAAAGAAAATTTACAGTCTCGTTAATTGCGAAATCAGGCTGCTTAATTGAAAACAAAGTTTTTAAAGTGAATTTTTTAAAAAACTAATGAAATATCGTTCCGTTTTATGGTTTTGTCTTGTTGGCTATGCTATAATATGGATTGTTTACAAGATGAAAATCATTATTATGATTTGAAAGGGGTAAGTACATTTGGTTCATTTACATATCACCTCTTGGGCGCTTGCGATTATTTTATTATTCGTCGTACATTACTTGTATAAACAGAACGACGGAAAATTCGCGAAAATATTGCATATGATTTTACGGCTCGATTCGTTGATCGTCATCATTTCTGGACTTGCGTTGTTCTTCTCGTACGCGAACAAATTAAACGGCGAATTGATCTTCAAAGTCATTGCTGGACTTTGGGCGCTCATTTCCATTGAAATGATCACCGTAAAAGCGAGCAAAAACCAACCGGCGAAAAGTTTTTGGATTCAATTCGTCATTGCCGCTTTGTTGGCGATTTTGTTAGGGTTCACCCGCTTACCATTGGGATTATTGCCGTAAAAAGTATATACTGAAGAAAAGACTATTCGAACCGTGCGAATAGTCTTTTCTTCGAATCAATTTTATGCCAAATGATGGAGTGTTACATCATGAAAAAAATATTCGTTGCAACGCTGACGTTGCTTTTATTGACAACGTTTTCCAACCATACATATGCTGCCAACGTTCCGACGCGCCCCGTTCAGGAAGAAATCATCTATGACATCGTCATCGACCGGTTCAATAACGCAAGACAACTGCCGAGCGAGCAAGTCGACGTCAACGACCCATTCACGTACAATGGCGGCGACCTTGCCGGAATCACGCAAATGTTGGATGACATCCAACAATACGGTTTTACGGCGATTTCCCTCTCTCCGGTAATGGAAAATGCCCCGAAAGGATACCACGGCTATTGGATCGTCGATTTTTATAAAGTCGAAGAAGAATTCGGCACGATGGAAGATTTAACGAAGCTCGTCGAAGCAGCACATGAACGCGGCTTGAAAGTGTATATGGAACTGGTGACCAATTTCGTTCACGAATCGAGCCCTCTCGTTTCCGAGAAATTAAACGACGGATGGTTTAAAGAGGTTGAAACGGTTGATATGGACGGACCGTTTTACTGGCTTGGAAATGTGAAACAATTCGACCAGGAGAACGAAGAAGTGGAGCGCTTTCTCCTTGATGTCGCTCTTTATTGGATGGAAGAAGTCGACATTGACGGCTACGTGTTGCATGCGGCCGATTTTGCGTCAAGTTCGTTTTTGGAAACGTTGGCGAATGAAATAAAAAAGAAAGATACTGATTTTGCAATCATCGCAAATACATTGCAAAACGATGCGTTCGATCGGTTATGCCAAATCGAAGCGATCGATGCGGTCGCCGACCTCAAGATGATGGAAACGATCCAACAAGTGCTCGCACATCCCGATGAGCCGATTGCAAAGCTTTACGATTTGACGAAAAATAGTGATTGCAGCAAACGGTTGTTGTTTGCGGATACGAAAAATACACCGCGGTTCCCATTCTTGTTCCGGGAAAACGGACGGAATGAAGTGACGACATGGACATTGACGCTCGCGTATTTATATTTTACCCCGGGCGTTCCCATCGTTTATCAAGGTTCGGAAGTCCCGATGTACGGACAGAAATTTCCCGAAAACCAGTTGATGTACGACGCGATCACGAAAGATCCTGAATTGGAAAAAGTGTTCAAACGCCTTTCCTCGATGCGAAAAGAGTTTAAGCCTTTGGTGCATGGCGACTTTGAACAAATTGCCGTCGAACAAGGTTTCAGTTTGTTCAAACGAACATACGAAGGCGAGACCGTCTATGTCGGCATCAACAACGACAGCGAATCCCGCGTCGTCGTTTTGGACGGGATCGACGAAAATAAACAGCTGAGGGGGTTGTTGCAGGACGAAACGGTCCGGGCGCATAAAGACGGCAAATTTTACGTCGGATTGCCGCGTGAATCGGCGGAAGTGTTCATCATTGAGGAAAACAAAGGCATCAACTGGGGATTCAATTTATCCGTCATATTCATCGTCGTCCTCTTCGTGTTGGCAGTCGTTTACTTATCGATGAAGCAAAAACGGCGTGAAAAGAACGTTTAACAAAATGAAACGGATTGCATCTACGAGCCGATGCAATCCGTCATTTTATGCCTTTTTCACTGTGACCGAACCCCAAACGGCAACAATTCCGGCAAGAAGCAGGATGCTGGCCAGAAGGAGCAGTTCTTGGTTGAGCGGAAGCGAACCGTAACCGAGCCATGTATACAACCCGGATAAAAAGAGGACGAGTTCATTGACGATGAAACCGACGAAAAAGATTGCCGCGCCAACTTTGATTAAGCCATTTTCATGAAGCAAGCCGATCAACAAAAATTGGGTGATAAAGAACAGGCTGATGAATCCTAAGAGCGTCAAATGCAAATATCCGACGACGATGGATCGTGTTTCGTAAACTAGATTGGCCAACGGCGGGTAAAGCAAGCCTAATTCGAGCACACTTTTCACGAACAATAAAAGCAACACTGCATGGACATGGAAGCGGACGAATGGCGAAACATTTCGTTTGAATGGCCCACGTAACTGCAGTATGCCCGCGATGAAGAACGAGACGCCGACCAATTGTCCGATGGCGCCGATGATGGCCGCAAGTTGCCCGAAGCTCCCGAAATCGTGCCATAAAACAGATAAAAAATAACCTGGGAACAACGAAATCGTGTAAATCCAGAAACTGTATGTAAACCATTTTTCCCTATAGGCGATGCTTTTCCGCTCCAAAATGAAGAGGAACAGTCCGAACAAAATGAGCGTCAGCCATCCGTTATATTGAAAATGCAAATAAAAATATACAGCCATGTCGAAAACCGGTTCATTCCTAAGCCCATTGGCGGCGATTGCACCGAGGGCAAAAGGGCCGATCGACGAAATGATGAGCATGACGATGGCGCCATAAATGAAACGGCGAATGACGCCTGGAACCGCGTCGTTTTTTCTCGTATGCTTGATGACGAAATACGCCACCAAGTATTGGACGAAAATGTGCAGTGTGGAAAAAATGATCGAATAAAGTGCATAGCCTTGGATCAAAAAGGCGACAAACATCGGGATGGTTACAACCACTAACAATCCGATCAACACGGAAACGTAATTCGAAGATGCTTGTCCGAGAAAGAAAACAAGCAATAAAAAGGCGCTAAAAAACGTCCAGCCTAAAACGGCGATATGGGAATGCCCGTGCAAAATGTAAGGGTAATCGGTGATTTTAACCGCGTCGGAAAATACGTACAACCGCAGCCATACGCCGGTCAAAGCGGTCAACGTAAAAAAGAAAAAAGCGATATGTAACATTTGTCGTTTCATCATCATCACCTTACGTCAATAATATCATGGAAAAACAAAACGGTGGCAAGCGCCACCATACATCGTCAAACATCATTCGTACCCGTGTTTTTTGAACACTTCCAATATTTGCTCGTTAATGTCGTCCCACTCAACGTCATAAAATTTCGTCACCGTAATGAAATTTTGGTATCCGAAAACGTTGTCGACCCCGTCGATTTTCATCAAATCATTCAAAATTTCATATTCGCTCACGTCGCCAGGCAAAACGGAAATACTGTTTGTGCCTTCGAAAATGATTTCATTCGTCGTATATTTCATCGCGTTAGGGTTTGGTGTCGGTTCTGGTCTTACTCCCATGATTATCCCTCCAACAATCAAGTAATAAAAAGGCGCATTATTTCATTATCAAATGTATCATATTTTTTAAAAAAAGACCATTTGTAAATGAAAAAACCGCATCGTCCAAATCGATGCGGCTATCGGGTTATTTCAATTGATCCAGTTGTTGTTCAAACTGCTCCAGCTGTTGTTTTTCTTCAGGCGTCGCAACAGCGTACGCGGCTTGGATCGCCCGTCTGATCGCCTCTTTATCTGTTTCGTTTTGTTCGTTGTTGTTCATGAAATTCATCATCATGTTTTTCGCTTGCTGGAATAAATTTTGTTGTTTCAATTAAAACCCTCCAATCGTGCTCTTTTTGATCGCTTCTTTTTTCCGCAAACGTTCTTCTTTCAAACTCTCCTCTTTTCCGTCGTCTAGTTTTCTTGCTTCAACTTTATGCGGTTGCTTATGTTCCAATGGTTCCTTTTCCTGTCGCGCCATCGAAAAACCTCCAGATAAAATGAAAAAGATGAACGTTTGTTTCGTTCATCTTTACTTTGTTCCATATTTTTCGTTTTAACCATGGAAAATTTAACTAATTACACTTGGATTTTTTGACGCAAATTGAAATAATCAGCCAAAAACACGGCCACGCCGTCTTCTTCGTTTGATTTTGTAATGTGGTCGGCGATGTTTTTCACTTCTTCGACGCCATTTTCCATCGCAACCCCGATGCCCGCAAATTCGATCATGTGCAAATCATTTTTCTCATCACCGAACGCGATGATCCGTTCGCGAGGAATTTGGTAGTAGTCGGCGACTTTTTTTACGGCGATCGCCTTGTTCATGCTTTTGTTCATCACTTCGATGATATGGAACGGAGAGCCCCAGTTGCGGTGGTCGACATGATGGGAATGCGTTTCATCCAAATATTTCTCCAATCGATCCAACGTTTTCAAGTTAGGATAAATCAACATGAGCGTCGGTTCTTCATTCAATTTATCTTTTAAAGGACCGAGCATCAATTGCCCGGTGTCGCTACCGGATTCGTAAAATTTAACGATATTTTCATCAAACCGATCCACGATGACGTTGTCTTCGATGGCGGCAAGCAAGTTTTCCGATTGCAAGGCATAGCTTATTTCAACGATATCTTTCGCTGTTTTCAAGTCGAGCGGGTGGTGGTACACTCCCCAACTGCGATTCGTTGGGTGGTGGATGAATGCTCCGTTGGAGTTGATGAGCGGGGTGTTCAAGCCGAGTTCATCGTAATATAAAATGCTCATTCGGTTGGAACGTCCCGTCGCGATGACGACGTAATGCCCCATATCTTTCAGTTTTTGAATCGTCAACTTCGTGTACGTCGATATTCGTTTATCATCCGTCAATAACGTTCCGTCCAAATCGACGGCGATCAAGTAACGTTGCACCAATAAAATCACCTCGTTCTTTTCAGTTTACCAAAAAATTAGAAACTTCTCCAATATGAACCGAAGCGAAGTTGCAATTTCCGCTTTTCTTCGTGATAATAAGGAGTAAACAAAGAAGCGAGGGCGATGTGTGATGGTTATTATTGAACATTTGAAGGCAAATGATGTACCGTTGTTGCACGTTGCTAAGGAAACGGTCCGGAATGAGCCGCTTCCGACCGTCATCTATTATCATGGATTTAACGGGGAAAAAGAAAGCAGTTTGACGCTGGCATATAAAATTGCCGAAAAAGGTTTGCGCGTCATCTTGCCGGATGCTCCATTGCACGGCGAAAGGAACGGTTACCGGGACGAACCGATTGAACACGGCGCGACATTTTGGAACATCGTCTTAAAGGCGCTCGATGAGCTCGATGACGTAAAACGATTTTTGCAAGCGAATAATTACGTGGCGGAAGGCCGCATCGGACTTGGCGGGACTAGCATGGGTGGCATGATCACGTATGCAGCTTTGGCAAAATACGATTGGATCAAAGTGGCTGCGGTATTGATGGGGACGCCTCATTTGACGAAACGGGCGCAACTGACGCTGGACGGTGCGTCCGATGAACAAAACGCGCTTTTAGACAAAATAGCGGAAGTCGACATTTCGGAACGAATCGATGCGTTACATGGGCGGCCACTCTTTATTTGGCACGGTGAAAAAGATCAAATCGTTCCGGTTCAAGATACGCGGGATTTTTATGCGCAATTGAAGGAGCGTGAACATGACGACGATAAACTCGTCTTTATCGAAGAGAAAGACCGCATCCACAACATTTCCAAATTTTCAATCAAGAAAACGGCCGAATGGTTTAAGGCAAAGTTGTAATCATTTAAATATAAAATAAAATATGTTTAAATAATAAGTAGTAGCGAGAAGGAGGGTTATGCATGGATGAATTGTTGAAAGAAAACATCATGGGTGCACTTGAAAACGTGATCGACCCGGAATTGGGCATAGATATCGTCAACTTAGGTTTAGTATATGACATTGACCTTGACGAAGACGGTGTATGTACGGTTACGATGACGTTGACGTCCATGGGCTGCCCGTTGGGAGCTCATATCGAGATGGACATCAAACGTGCTTTGTCCGATATTCCACAAGTGAAAGAGACGGTTGTCAATATCGTTTGGGATCCGCCATGGAGCAAAGACCGCATGTCACGATATGCGAAAATCGCTCTAGGCATACCGGATTGATGCAAGCACAAGCATCTGCTTGCATGTTTTCCCGAAAACGTATAAATCCCTAGAGTAACAGAATGGCTACTCTAGGGATTTTTTGTCGGTATGTTTGACTTTGGCATCAACCATTTATGTACATTCAATTTTGCACTTTGTTTCGGTTCAATGCAAAATCAACAATCAGTAAGAAGACAAAGACGATTGCTGAAAACGCGATCGATTGATTCAAATCGAAAGGCTGCTCTCCCATTTTCGTCAAAACGTATGCTACCGCAGCACCAATTAAAATCGCCCAAATAGCAGTCACGATAATTCTCACGATTTCCACCTCGATTACAATTTTTCGCACAAAAATTCCATATCCATTTTAACAAATTTGATTTAAAAGGAAAAGAAAAATAGTCAGGCAACTATATTTTGCCCGGACAAGTTTAATATAATTATGACTGCATAAGATGCATTAAAAGGAAACTTTTTTTAAAAATTGTTAAAGTTCAATGATTTAAACTTGCAAGAATGAAAAAAATAGCTTAATCTTATTACCAAGTCATAATATTAGCTTTTAAAATGTTTAAGGAGATGTAAAGCATGGGTGTTGGAATTTTAGGTCTCGGTCATTACTTGCCTGAAAGAGTCGTGACGAACAAAGAATTTGAAAAAATGGTCGATACGACGGACGAATGGATTCGTACACGCTCAGGCATTGAAGAGAGACGTTTTGCCAGGGACGATGAAGAGACGTCCGACATGGCTTATGAAGCGGCAAAATTGGCTTTGGAAGATGCGAATGTCAGCCCGGAAGAAATCGATATGATCATCGTCGCTACCGTGACGCAAGACATGCCGTTCCCATCGGTTGCAGCCATGCTTCAGGAACGTTTAGGCGCCAAACGGGCAGCCGCGATGGATTTGGCGGCCGCATGCGCCGGTTTCATGTATGGGATGATCACGGCAAAACAATTCATCGAAACGAAGGCTTACGAAAAAATTTTGGTTGTCGGTGCGGACAAATTGTCAAAAATTCTTGATTTCACCGACCGCAATACGTGCGTCTTATTAAGCGACGGCGCCGGTGCTGCGGTAATGGGCGAAGTTTCGGAAGGAAGGGGCATCTTGTCTTTTGAACTCGGTGCAGACGGAAGCGGCGGCAAACATTTAAACTTGAATGAAAAAGGTTATGTCGCGATGAACGGCCGCGAAGTGTTCAAATTTGCAGTGCGGCAAATGCCGCAGTCGACGATCAACGTCATTGAAAAAGCGGGCTTGATGAAAGAAGACGTTGATTTCCTCGTCCCACATCAAGCAAACATCCGCATCATGGAAGCGGCGCGGCAACGGCTCGGCATCAGCGAAGATAAAATGGCAAAAACGATCCACAAGTATGGAAACAACTCGGCGGCATCGATTCCGATTGCGCTTTCTGAAGCGGTGAAAGAAGGAAAAATCAAAGATGACGATATTTTGGTCCTCGTCGGTTTCGGCGGCGGGTTGACTTGGGGCGCGGTCGCGTTGAAATGGGGCAAATAGCTCGCCTATCCATGGAGGAACATTGAAACGAACCATGATAACGGAAACAAATTTTTTGTACAAGACAGAAACAGTTTCAAAGTGATAAAATATTAGGTAAAGTTTTATTCGTATGTCGATTTTCACAAGGAGGAAAAATGATGACGAAAAACAGAGTCGTTGTTACTGGAATCGGGGCGGTCACGCCTTTAGGAAACGACGCTCATACAACGTGGAAAAACATCATCAACAATCAATCGGGAATCGATTACATAACCAAATTGGATAAAGACCAGTTCCCTGCAAAAGTGGCAGGGGAAGTGAAAGATTTCGATGCATCAAAGTTCATCGATCGCAAAGAGATTCGAAAAATGGACCTGTTTACACAATATGCCGTAGCTTCTGCGATGATGGCGGTCGAAGATGCGAGTTTGAAAATTGACGAGACGAATGCCCACAGGGTTGGCGTTTGGATCGGAAGTGGCATCGGCGGCATGCAAGTTTATGAAGAGCAGACAAAACGATTTTTTGAAAAAGGATACCGCCGTGTCAGCCCATTTTTCGTGCCGATGTTGATTCCGGATATGGCGGCCGGCCAAGTGTCGATCCATCTTGGCGCTAAAGGGATCAACTCATGCACAGTGACGGCTTGCGCTTCCGGTGCCAACTCGATCGGCGACGCATTTAAAGTCATTCAACGCGGCGATGCGGACGTCATGATCACTGGTGGAACGGAGTCGCCAATTAATAATTTGGCGTTTGCCGGATTTTCCGCGATGAAAGCAATCACGTTCAACGATGATCCGAACACGGCGAGCCGCCCATTTGACAAAAACCGCGACGGCTTTGTCATCGGTGAAGGGGCGGGCATTCTCGTCTTAGAATCGTTGGATCATGCGTTAAAGCGCGGTGCGAAAATTTATGCGGAAATCATCGGTTATGGCGCGAGCGGCGATGCTTACCATATTACGGCTCCGGCTGAGGATGGAAACGGCGCGGTCCGTGCGATGGAAATGGCGCTTAATGATGCAAACATCCGTCCGGAAGAAGTCGATTACATCAATGCGCACGGCACGAGCACGGAAATGAACGACAAGATCGAAACGAAAGCGATCAAGCAAGTTTTCGGCGATCACGCTTACAAGTTGGCCGTTTCTTCCACGAAGTCGATGACTGGCCATCTGCTCGGGGGCGCTGGCGGCATCGAAGCGATCTTTACGGTGAAAGCGATCGAAGAAGACATCATGCCGGCAACGATCAATTATGAGACTCCTGATGAAGAGTGCGATCTCGATTACGTCCCAAACGAAGCGCGAAGAGCGCCGGTCAATATAGCGATGAGCAACTCGTTCGGCTTCGGCGGGCATAACGCCACATTAGTCTTTAAAAAATACGAAGCGTAAATAGTGGCAATACAAATTTATTGAGGTGCGGGACCGTATGTTCGGGTCCCGCGCTTTTTTTCTCCTGTTCGGTTTCTTTGGCGTAAAGAAACATAATTTTTGATGCGGGTAGGAAGTGAATAGAAATCTTTTTTCAAAAATGGATGGCAATTCTTTCTTCCTTCCTTATATTTGCTTTATTTTTTAAAACAAATCAACATCACTTGCTACTCAAATCCGTTCAAGGTGAGCGTAATACGTCCTAGAAAATTGATATTTTGCCCGCTAACTTTATCAATACATACGATCCGGCTTGTCCTCATAAAATGAAAGAGATGGACAAGGTTTGGGGTGAAACGATGGGCTTTGTCATCTTATTTTTGATCGGTTTCGGCTTGGCGGTCGCTGGCGGCGTGACGATGATCATATATTTGAATCTTTTGTCGGCTGGCGTGACGTGGACGGAATATTTTTTGTTTGTAAGCGGCCGCGTGGAATGTTACTTTCTTCTCGTCGGTTTTGCCATGATGTACGTAGCGATTCAACGATATTATAAATCTGAAGAAAAATAATGCACCGCATCTAGTCGAATATTTTTGACCCAAATGGTCATAATGAATGACAAATAGTTTAATAAGTGAGGGGAAAAAGGTGCATTATTTATACGACATTTGGGTGAATTGGTTCGATGGAGAAGCAGAAGGTTACAACGTTTGCCCGTACCATGAATGGAAGAGGACCGACAACATCGAAATGGTTGACCAAATTCCTGTCATCTACATAACGGAAGAACTTTACGATTATATTGAAAATGGGTTGCGTCAATTGCCGAAAGAACTATTAAACTTCATCCACAAAAAAAGTTACATACGAAAAGGCTATTCAAGAAAAGTGCTCGAATACGCGGCCATCGTCACGGATGGACGGGGGATTTTGGCTTTTGACACGCTAGGTTACGACATCCCGCTTCGAAAAAGCCGACTCATTCCACGCCAAGAACGGCAAGTATATGAAATTTGCGAAAAAACGGACGTGATGCATTTTGACGTTCCCAAGCAGAAACCGATGGCTGAGACGGGCTGGAAGATTGAGCGACAGTACATGACCGGATTGACGCGGCGGGAAAGAGAGTTGAAGACGTTGTTGTTTGTTGGGCTCGAACAATTGAAACGGACGAAAAATAAAAAGGAAATCAGTTACTGGTTATCGGAATGGGAAGGGACGAACACGTTATATGAAGTGAGCCACTTGACGATCGAAGAAGTTTGGGAGCGACTTTATAAGCAGTTGATCCATGGTTGGTCGGAAAAACATGAAGAATTTTTGCAACAATTGCTTCGCGGCAACCGGCTATTGGAAAAGTATTGGGAAAAAGCGCAAATGTTAAATAAAAATAAAGAAAATCAGAAATGATCATTTCTGATTTTCTTTATTTTTTGCGGTGTCAGCGAATGAGCCCCATTTTCTTTTTCACTTTGTGAAGCGTTTTTTCAGCAACTTCGTTTGCTTTTTTAGCGCCTTCATCCAAAATGTCGTCCAACTCGTTCGAGTTTATGAGCTTTTCATATCGTTGTTGGATCGGTTCGATGACGCTGATGACCGCTTCAGCGACTTCTTTTTTCAAATCGCCGTAGCCTTTTCCTTGGAAATGCTTTTCCGCGTCAGCGACCGTTTGGTTCGTGCAGCTAGCATAGATGGCAAGCAAATTCGATACGCCAGGTTTATTTTCTTTATCATAACGTATTTCCATGTCTGAATCCGTTACGGCACTTTTGATTTTCTTTTCAATTTGTTTCGGGGAATCCAACATCGAGATGAAAGCGCGTTGGTTTTCGTCCGATTTGCTCATTTTTTTCGTCGGGTCTTGCAATGACATGATTCTGGCGCCGACTTTTGGCAGCTGAATGTCCGGGATGACGAACGTCTCGCCATAACGGTTGTTGAACCGTTGCGCCACATCACGGGTCAATTCGATATGTTGTTTTTGGTCTTCGCCTACCGGGACGATGTCTGCATTGTAAAGCAAGATGTCCGCAGCCATCAATGTCGGATACGTAAACAGTGCCGAAGAAACTGCACTTTGCTTTTCCGCTTTATCTTTAAATTGCGTCATTCGTTCTAATTCGCCCATGTATGTAAATGTTTGAATGAGCCAGCTCAACTCTGTGTGCGCTGGAACTTCGGATTGGATAAACAAAGTCGCTTTATTCGGGTCAAGGCCTGAGGCGACATAGAGTGCAGCCAATGAACGGGTGTTTTCCCGCAACTCTTTCGGATCTTGGGGAACGGTGATCGCATGCTGGTTTACGACACAAAAATAACATTCGTTGTCTTCTTGCAGTTCGACAAACTGCCTGATCGCACCTAAATAATTGCCGATCGTCGGGATTCCACTCGGTTGAATACCGGAAAAAATGACTTTCACCATCGTTCACTCCAATACGTATTATGGAACTTCATGCATTGATTCGGTTCATTCTTTTCATATCATATTATAGCCATATTTTTTAAGCAAGTGATAGCGTCGGAGGATCCGTCCAAAAAAATGTAAAAAAAATTCATTTCAATCGTTTATTTTTTCGTGGTTCGGTTAGAATAGATATTGTATTAAAATAATATGTATAAAATTTCACAATTCAGACACATTTTAATAAATTTTCCCCTACCTTTTACTTGACATTTGTAGTATAATTTTAATTGAGCTTATTTAAAGTCATTATTAAATAATAAAAACACGATTCTCAATTGTCAAATCCCTGTACGATAAGAGGGTAGACGAGGTCGCCCAGACTTTAAAGTCCTTTTTCAATGTGATTATTTTCACATAATTAAGTAAATTTTTCAATTAACTTGTCGAATTTTATAAAGAAATAACTATTTTTGTCACATTGTTTTTCATTTGTTAATTGAGGAGTGTGCCTGCACATTTTGTAGGATGTATGTTAATCGGGGGATTAACGAGAGCGAACAGAAACTTTACAGAAAAGATGAGGAGTGAAGATGAACATGGTCACACTCTACACCTCGCCAAGTTGTACATCATGTCGAAAGGCTAAGGCTTGGTTGGAAGAGCACAATATCAGCTACAGAGAAAGAAACATTTTCTCTGAACCGTTGACATTAGAAGAAATAAAAGAAATTTTGCGCATGACTGAAGACGGGACGGACGAAATCATTTCAACCAGATCGAAAGTGTACCAGAAACTGGACGTTGACATTGACCAACTGCCGTTGAAAGAACTTTTCGAGCTCATTCAAAAAAATCCGGGATTGTTGAGAAGACCGATTATTCTTGATGAGAAACGTCTTCAAGTCGGATACAACGAAGATGAGATTCGTCGCTTCCTACCTAGAAAAGTTCGTACTTTCCAGTTGCGCGAAGCACAAAAAATGGTGAATTGAACATCCGGAAAATCGTAAACAGCAAGATGTTTACGATTTTTCTGTTTTTTTATGTTTTTTAAGAAAACTTTTTCATTTTACCTTTTTCCGAAATTGTAGTATCATCTACGTTAATAACATTTGTGCGGATATTGCTAAAACCAGAAATAATTAGTATATTATTACACATATATTAAAATGGTACACTTATATATGCAAACATGATAAAATAACATAAACAAAGGATATTTTTTTGGTAAATGATGTAAATTGCAGGAATCGTCCCCACATCATTTCACCTGCCAAAACACTTCTGTATTTATAGAAGGGGGAGGTAAAGAAATGGAAATAGAAAGAATCAATGAAAATACAGTGAAGTTTTACATCTCCTACGTCGATATCGAAAGTCGAGGCTTCGAACGCGAAGAGATATGGTACAATCGTGAACGAAGCGAACAATTATTTTGGCAAATGATGGACGAAGTGAACTACAAGGAAGACTTCTCTGTAGAGGGGCCGTTATGGATTCAAGTGCAAGCCCTTGAAAAAGGCTTGGAAATCATTGTGACGAAAGCGCAAATTCCGAACGAAAATGCATTCGATGAGATAGATGAAATGGATGATTTAATCGACTTGACAATCACGGATAAAGTGAAAGACGAAATTGACGAAGATTTGGAAGACGACATCGATGATGATGAAATCGATGATTATGGAAACGTCACGATGGTAACACGCTTCGATGACTTTGAAAGCGTGATTCAGTTAAGCCGCTATTTCAAACAAACATATGAAGATTACGTTGATACGGCTTTATATTACTATGACGGTAAGTATCACTTATATATGGAAGTGCATACAAACCTTTACGATGTCCAAGAAGACATCTTCAGCCAAGTGTTGGAATACGGCGTCGATGTCGATATCACGTCACATGTGTTAGAGGAATACGGCAAAACGATCATCGAAAAAGATGTGTTCAACGAGATTCGCAAACATTTCCAATAATATAGAAAGGAAAGGCGTTCCAGAAGAATGCCTTTCCTTTTATTTAATATACAAGAGAAGGAGGCAAGATGTGTCCGAGTGCTGCAAGCGTTGAATGATCGTGGAAGACGAATCATCCCTTCCAATATGACGTTGAAGGAACTCGATGAATTGCGCAAAAAAACGTTTTATTGTCCAATTTGCAAAGAAAAAGTGATTTTCCGTCACGGACCCAAGGTCATCCCTCATTTTGCCCACCAGCGAACATCCACATGTACGGCCGCCAAAACGAACGAAAGCGTGACCCATAAGCGGGCGAAACTCCAGCTTTTTCATTGGCTCCAAAAACAACAGTTCCCGGTTCAATTAGAAAAATATTTCCCGGCTATCAAGCAACGCTCCGATGTATATGTCGAGGACAAACAGCGGAAACTGGCATTGGAATTTCAAAGCACGGTCATTCAAACGGACGATTTTCGCAGACGTTCAGAAGGCTATAAAGCGATCGGGTTAACCCCGGTTTGGCTCATCGATCGAAACTGTTTAAAGACGGTTCTCCCATTTACGTACCGCATTTCCTCACGATTTTTGCCGCTCATCGAAACGTTTCCCGAACAAGAGCCGTCAAAATTGCTTTTTTATTCGGCTGAACAGAAACGATTGACGATATTGACGGATATACATTTTGTTACTGCAACAAAATTAATCGCCTTTCCCCAAGACATCCCGCTTCATGAAGCATCACTCGACCATTTTTTCTTGAATCGTGCATTTCCCCCGTCAACGTTATTAAAACTTTGGCTAAAAGAAAAGCGCCATTTCCGGCTCGCTTCTTACCCGGTTTATAGACGTGAAAGGCAATTTCGCAAATGGCTTTATGAAAAAGGCTTTTACATCGAGCAACTGCCAGCGGCGATCCACTTGCCGATCCGATTGCAGCATAAAATGAACGTCCCCATTTGGCAGTGGCAAACGAAACTCGTTTTGAACGTCCTCCACCCATTGCCAATTGGAAATACGATTCATGTAAACCGTTGTGTGAACGTCTTATTGCCTTTCGTAAACGGAAAAGATCCAAACATCGCAAGAGAGGTTTTTAGAGAATATATGAAACTTTTGACGGCGGGGAAATGGTTTAAGCGGAAGGACGATAACGTTTGGCTAAAGGTGAGGTATTTTCGCTTTTATCGTTACATCGAAGAAGCGGTAGCGGGCGATGAACGGTTCATGCGGCATTTGGCGCAGGAAATGATGAACGACGTTAAACGCAAATTGCATGAATAAGGAAAACAAGGTGGAATGATGGAACTCTTTTCGTTTATAATAATAGGAAAATGTGTGTTAAAGGAGGAACTTCCATGAGCCAAATGACGAAACAATTGCCGAACCGCAGCGAAGTGCCAGAGCATTTGAAATGGGATTTGACGACGATTTTTAAAACGGATGAAGATTGGGAAAAAGAATACGAATCGCTGAAACAAGCGATTCCAAACATAAAAAAGTATCAAAACACACTCCATGAAAGTGCCGAAAATTTGCTTTCATTATTGCAATTCCAAGATGAAATTTCTGAACGATTAGGCAAGTTGTACACGTATGCGCATATGCGTTACGATGAGGATACGACAAACTCGTTTTACCAAGGGATGAATCAGAAAGCGGAAAGCCTATTGACCTTTGCATCAAGTGAAATGAGTTTTATCGTTCCGGAAATTTTACAAATTGAAGAGGAAAAAATCAAGTCGTTCCTAGAAGCAAACGATGATTTAAAACTGTATGAAAAAGCGCTTGAACGCATCATGCGTTTCCGCGACCATACGCTGAGCGAACGTGAAGAAAGGTTGTTGTCCGAAGCGTCGGATGCATTGCAGACGGCATCCAATACGTTTGGCATGTTGAACAATGCCGATTTGAAGTTTCCGACGATCAAAGACGAAGAAGGAAACGAAGTCGAACTGACCCACGGACGGTACATTCGCTTCATGGAATCGAAAGACAGAAACGTGCGTAAAAGTGCGTTCAAAGCGATGTATGACACGTTCGGCGCGTTCAAGAACACGTTCGCAGCCACTTTAAGCGGTGCGGTGAAAAAAGACAATTTTTATGCAAAAATCCGCAATTTCAAATCTGCCCGCCATGCTGCGCTTTACCGCAATAATATCCCGGAAAAAGTGTACGATCAATTGGTTGAGACGATTAACGATTCCCTCCATTTGTTGCATCGCTATACGAAACTGCGCAAAGAGATCTTAGGCGTCGATGAACTGCATATGTATGATTTGTATGCACCGCTCGTTAAGGAAGTCGACATGAAAGTGACGTATGATGAAGCGAAAGCACACGTTTTGGAAAGTTTACAGCCGATGGGCGACGATTACATTTCGGTCGTTCAAGAAGCGTTCAACAACCGTTGGATCGACGTCGTTGAAAACAAAGGGAAACGAAGCGGGGCGTATTCATCGGGGTCTTATGGGACGAATCCGTTCATCTTAATGAACTGGCAAGATAATGTGAACAACTTATATACGTTGGCGCACGAGTTGGGACACTCTGTGCATAGCTACTACACGCGCAAACATCAACCGTATCGCTATGGCAATTATTCCATTTTTGTCGCGGAAGTGGCATCGACCTGCAATGAGGCGTTGTTAAGCGAACATTTGTTGAACCATTTGCAAGACGAAAACGAAAAGCTGTACATTTTAAATCATTTTCTTGAAGGTTTCCGGGCCACCGTATTCCGTCAGACGATGTTTGCAGAATTTGAACATGACATCCATATCCGTGAACAAAACGGAGAGCCGCTTACAGCCGAGTCGCTCACAAAATGGTATTACGATTTGAATAAAAAATATTTCGGCGACGATATTATCGTCGATGAAGAAATTGGCTTGGAATGGGCGCGCATCCCGCATTTTTATTACAATTATTACGTCTATCAATACGCAACTGGTTATGCGGCGGCGACATCGCTGGCTAATCAAATATTGAATGAAGGAAAACCGGCCGTTGAACGTTATAAAGCCTTTTTAAAAGCGGGAAGCAGCGAAGATCCGATCGATGTGCTCAAAAAAGCGGGCGTCGACATGACGGAAAAACAGCCGATCGAAGAAGCACTGCAAGTATTTGAAGCGAAACTGGATGAATTTGAGCGATTGATAAAAAAATGAACGGAATATTAAATGTGCATTTTATTTGAAAACTGATTGTTGTGTAAAGTAAGTAAGTGGAAAACCGGCAAATTCTTCTCGTCGAACCGTTCTATGCGCCCAAACGGGCTGAAAACTGTGCAAAACCGTCTCATAGAACCGTCCTATGAACCCGAACGGGCCGAAAAACGAGCAAAACCGTCTCATAGAACCGTTCTATGAACCCAAACGGGCTGAAAACAGCGCAAAACCGTCTCATAGAACCGTTCTATGAGCTCAAACAGGCTGAAAACAGCGCAAAACCGTCTCATAGAACCGTTCTATAAGCCCGAACCGGCTTAAAAACGTGCAAAACCGTCTCATAGAACCGTTCTATGAACCCAAACGGGCTGAAAACTGTGCAAAACCGTCTCATAGAACCGTTCTATGAACCCAAACGGGCCGAAAAACGAGCAAAACCGTCTCATAGAACCGTTCTATGAACCCGAACGGGCCGAAAAACGTGCAAAACCGTCTCATAGAACCGTCCTATGAGCCCGAACCGGCTTAACAACGTGCAAAACCGTCTCATAGA
>JAAYTF010000124.1 GCA_012518125.1 Bacilli bacterium
CATCGACTGCAGCGCCAATTTTTCCGTCTGTTCATCCATCTTGAATTGAAAACGCACTTCAAAACGGACGGCGCGCAAAATGCGCGTTGGATCTTCGACAAAGCTCAAGTTGTGGAGAACACGAATCGTTTTATGATGCAAATCTTCTTGTCCCATGAACGGATCGACCAAATCGCCAAAGCGCGCTTCATTCAAGTGGACCGCCATCGCATTAATCGTGAAATCGCGGCGATACAAGTCCTCTTTCAGTGTCGAACGTTCCACTTCCGGCAACGTCGCCGGTTTTTCGTAATATTCGAGCCGCGATGAGGCGATGTCGACCTCTATTCCGTTCGGCGCCGTCCACGTTGCCGTACCGAATTCTTCATGGGCGACGAGCTCCCCGCCCAACTGTTCATGCAAATGTTTGGCAAATTGGATGCCGTCACCCTCGACGACGAAATCGACGTCTTCATTCGGACGCCGCAACAAAATGTCGCGGACAATCCCGCCGATCAAATACACTTTCGTCTTTGTCCGGGAAGCGATTTTGCTTATTTGCTCCAACAGCGTATAGATTTCCTCCGGCAGCTGTTCTTTCATGTCATTTTTCACATTCGTTTTCAACTGCCCGTTCACGTTGTTCGGCGCTTTGTTGCGCAAATATTGTTCATGGATTTCTTCGATGATGTCGGTCCGTGTGACGATGCCGATCAATTCGCCGTTTTCCACGACCGGCAAGCGGCCGATATTATGTTCGATGATGATTTTTTGGATCTCTTCGAGCGTCATGTCCGGATGAATCGTAATGACGTTCGTCGTCATGTACGCTTTTACCGGCGCGTGCCCTAATCCGTGATGGTTTGCTTTATCCAAGTCCCTGCGCGTGATGATGCCGACAAGTTCGCCATTTTCCACGATCGGATAACCGGAATGGCCGTAACGGTACATCATTTGGCTCGCTTTTTCAATCGTCGTATCCGACGTGATCGTCTTTACCGGCACTGTCATGATGTGGCGTGCCGTGACCGCAGGTTGTAACATGCAATCGAGATTTTTTTTCAATTCCGCATAAATCGGCTCCAGTTCCGCGCGCTTTACGGTCGCCGAACCGGCATGTTGATGCCCGCCGCCCCCGAAGCGCCTCAACAGTGGCAATAAATTGATGCGGTCGGCATTCGCCCTGCCGACGATATAGACGTGATGTTTCATTTTGACGACAGAAATGCACGCATCGGAGCCTTTCATTTCCATCAATCTTTGCGTCAGCGTCGCCAAGCCGCCCTGGAACTGTTCGAGCTCATGTTTCGTAAGCACGATTAACAGGCCTTCGATTTCGACGACTTCCGCATGCATGAATAGATGATCGAGCAACGTTCGCTGTTCCGGCAAGAGCGACGTTTGTGAAAACCGTTGAATCATTTCCAAATTCATGCCACATTCCAACAAAAAACTGGCGGCTTTCAAATCTCTTGCCGTCGTCGTCTGATAGGTGAAATTCCCGGTATCCGTATAAATGCCCAAACCGAAAATCGTCGCTTCAAATTCGTCGATCGGAATGTTTTTCCGTTGCATTTCTTCAACGAGGAGCGTGACGGCCGCACCTACCGGCTCCACGTAACGTTGTGCGGTTTTCACATCGTTTTTTCCCGGAGGATGGTGGTCGTAGACGATGATTTCCACATCTTCGAATGATAGATTTTTTGCATAATTGCCAGTTCGTTTTAGCGATGCAACATCAACCATGATCAATTTCGTCACTTTTTCCCAGTCGACTTGGTGTTCAAAAACAAAATGAAACGTATCGCGGTAAATGTTTAAAAATTGTTTCACCGTCGTCGTCTGCTTGTCCGAGAGCACGAGCACCGCATCCGGATATAACTTTTTCGCAGCGAGCATCGACGCAAACGCGTCAAAGTCCGTGTTCGTATGTGAAATGATGACTTGCAACCGACCTTCCTCCAATACTTTCGATTGAGCGATGGGATATATATGTTGACTAATTTTACAATTAACTGAACAACCAACAGGCATTTCCAGTAATTGACTTTTGTTTTCTCTAAAACTATCGTAGCGGAATTGCTGGAAATTATCTAGTTATTATATCAAACGAAATAGCTACTTTCCCATTCGAGCTATTATGTTTAAAATAGGTCATTATGATTATTATTTTTTCCCATATACGAAATAAAAACACCTTTAAAGCTTGTCGGGATTGACACTTTAAAGGTGTTTTCTTCGCCTATTTTGCATGTTCGATGGCTTCGATTAATTGTTCCTCGATGGTTGCCACGATATCCATCAAAGTTTCATCATTTAATGGTTTCATCAACACGGTCGGACGAGCCATGCCGATTTTCGTTTTGCCGTCCGCTTCATAAACGGTGATGCGGCACGGCAAAAAATAATTTGCCATCGGGTTTTGAAGCAACAGTTTTTCCGCTTGCTGTGGGCTGCAGACTTCAAGGACGTGATAAGGTGTCGTAATTTGATCGAACCCTTTGCTATTGAGCGTTTCCGTGATGCTCATCTGCCATAATACACCGAACTTCTTTTCTTTCAATCTCGCTTCGACCGCATGGATTGCTTCCTCGACCGACAGATTTGACTCCACCGTATAGTGAAATTCCATTTGCTATCCCTCCATCCAAATTTTGCCCGCCCGTAAACGTAATCATCCGTGATTAACCGTTTAATATCCGGGCGACTCTTTCATATCGTGTACAAAAACCCCTGAGGGTATTCGTGTACATCATACAAAAAATTTGTGCACAATGCACTTTTTTTGCTCGCAACGCTTGGGAGGGATGGCTTTGTTAAATGATTCGTTCAAAAAAGCAACATGAATCGTTGACCTGATGAAGCGGTTTCTTGCTTTGTGAAAGCATACGTATACCTGATATGACAAAATCGTTTGAATTTCTCGGTATCGCTCTAATGAATTACTTCTAACTTCCGTCCACCTAATTCGTCTCTCGCTTTGGATGGATGGTTGTTTTGCTCGACGTTCGGGCCGCAGATGAACGTCATGAACCCCGCTTACTTGAACCACTCGTGTTACGAAAACAGCTATCCACTTTATAGCACATCCATGCCAAAAGAAAAAACACCTAACGGCAAGTCCAAAAGCTGTTAGGTGCAAGGGATCATTCCTGTTTGTTCGTATTCAATTTAAACAGCGTATAAAGCGGGCAAAAGCCAAAAATGGCCGTCAATATTGGAATTAAGCCGATCAATCCGATATAACGAACGCCGCCTTCCAAGAAGAAAAGCAATGACAACAATATGAGACCGATGATCCAACGAATGACTTTATCCGTTGAACCTACGTTCTTTTGCATGTTACATACCACCTTTATGAAACGTTTTCATATCCTATAATACCATTTTATACGCTAAGGGGTATGTTCGTCAACGTGAAAAGTTTTACGGTTTATTGAATATTTCGATTCGTTGTAAAATAATCCGTGCGTTATTTTTTATCCAAAACGACGATCAAAAATGTGGCAATCGGCCCGAGCAACAAGGAAATCAAAAACCAATTCAAGCCGCTGCGATTTTTCCCTTGGGCAAGCCCCGCATTGATGAGCGAAAGCGTCCCCCATCCGACGAAATATTGTTCGTAATCCATCAACGTCATCTCCTTGAATTCATCTTTTAATTTATTATATATCGAAGCATTGCTCAAAGAGAACGATGACAAAGCAATTTTCTTTTGCTATAATAATGGCAAATCGCATAAATGTACTGTAATACTACTAGGGGTGCCCGAATGCGCGGCTGAGAGGAAAGCGATTTCCAACCCTATGAACCTGAACTAGGTAATGCTAGCGAAGGGAAGTAGTAGCTTATTTCCTTTTGCCATTTTGCCAGGTTCATAGATGAACTTGGCTTTTTCGTTTATAAGGAGGTGATTTCCATGACGAAAACGAGGATGATGACGCTCATGGCCCTTTTTGTCGCGATTGGAACGTTAGGCTCGCAATTCATCTGGTTTCCTGCCGGCATCGCCAAAGCGTATCCCGTTCAACATGCGATCAACGTCTTAAGCGCGATATTGCTTGGTCCTGGGCCTGCTGTACTCATTGCGTTCCTCATCGGATTGCTCCGAAACATATTAGGTCTAGGATCTCTGCTTGCATTTCCAGGCGGTATGATCGGCGCATTCATCGCGGGGATGATGTACCGCTATTACAGACGCCACTACATGGCAGCCATCGGCGAAGTCATCGGCACAGGCATCATCGGTGCTCTCCTCTCGGTTCCTTTCGCGAAACTGTTCATGGGTTCCTCATTCGGCGCTCTCTTCTTTGTACCCCCATTTCTCGTAAGTAGTGTTACAGGTGCGATGATTGCTTTATTCATTGCTAGTCGTGCGCATGTTACCGAACGATTGGCGAAAAATGTAACGACAAAACCAAAATAAACGGAGGCGTCTTCTCGTGAAACAAGTAGCTTGTTCATTGACGATTGCCGGCTCGGATTCTTCCGGCGGGGCAGGCATTCAAGCAGATTTGAAAACATTCCAGGAGTTGAAAAGCTACGGCATGTCCGTCATTACATCGATCACGGCGCAAAATACGACCGGGGTCCAAGCCGTCCACCACATTCCGGTGGACATCATTGAAGCGCAATTGAATTCCGTTTTCTCCGACATGCCGGTGCATGCATTCAAAACGGGAATGGTGGCAAATGTCGACATGATGGAAGTCATCTATCACAAAATCAAAGATCTCGACATCCCTTATGTCATCGATCCGGTCATGGTCGCCACAAGCGGCGATGTATTGATCAACGATGATGCACGCCTGTTTTTGCGCGATCATCTGCTTCCACTTTGCACAGTCGTCACGCCGAACTTGCCGGAAACGGAACATCTTACCGGAATGAAAATCGATTCGTATGAGAAAATGAAGGAAGCGGCCAAAATCATCGTCCACGAACTCGGCGCCGGTGCAGCGCTCGTAAAAGGCGGGCATTTGACTGGAGATGCCATCGATTATTTATATGACGGCGAACAGATGCATGCGTTTCCGGCAAAACGGATCGATACGAAAAACACACACGGCACCGGCTGTACGTATTCGGCAGCGATCACCGCTTATTTGAGCCATGGACTTCCGCTCATCGAAGCGGTCGAGAAGGCGAAAACATACGTCACAAAAGCAATCGAACATTCCTTTGATATCGGTTCGGGAAATGGACCGACAAACCATTGGGGGGTGCGTTTATGAGCGTCATTGAAAAAGTGCGAAAAAAAGCGCCGCTCATTCATCATTTGACCAACCAGGTTGTCATGAATTTCACCGCCAACGGCCTGCTCAGTTTTGGCGGATCCCCGATCATGGCGAAAGAACCGAAAGAAGCGTATGACATGGCAAAGATTGCTGACGGGGTGTTGATCAATATCGGCACGATGACCGAACGCGATCTCGAAGCGTTCCGCTTGGCCGGCAAAGCGGCGAATGAAAAAGGCATTCCGGTCGTCTTGGACCCTGTCGGGGTCAGTGCAACACCTTTTCGCCGCGAGGCTGTCAAACAATTGTTGGACGATATTTCGTTCACCGCCATCAAAGGCAATGCCGGCGAAATGGCTTATTTGGCGGGCGTCGCGTGGGAAACGAAAGGGGTGGAATCGGCCGACGGAGACCGGGGACAATTGAGAGAAATCGCTGAACACGTTGCCCGAAAATATGATGCGATTGCCATCATTACCGGAAAAATCGATGTCGTAAGCGACGGTGAAGCGACCAAAGAAAACGAATCCGGCCACGAGTTGTTGACGAAAGTGACAGGGGCCGGATGTCTGCTCGGCTCCATCATCACCGCTTGCCTCGCTAGCGGTGATTCGCCGTTGGATGACAGTTTCGAAGCAGTGAAATTTTTCGGGGAGGCGGCGGAACGAGCGGTAACACATCATGAAGTGAAAGGCACAGGCACATTCATCCCCCATTTCCTCGACGAATTACAACGTTAAGGAAGGCGAACGACATGAACGTGAAACCAATGTTGCGCAAGTATTTCATCATGGGCAGCCAAAATTGTTCAAGAGATCCAGCAATAATTTTAAAAGAAGCGATTGCCGGCGGGATCACCGCCTTCCAATATCGTGAAAAAGGACCCGGCTCTCTAACTGGCGAAGCAAAAATCGAGCTCGGCAAACGGTTAAGGAAAATTTGCCGTGAACACGGCATCCCTTTCATCATCAACGATGACATCGATTTGATTGAAGTGCTCGATGTTGATGGGGTGCACGTCGGCCAAGACGACACCCCGCCCGAACAAATCCGTGAAATGTACCCCGATCTGATCATCGGTTTGTCGATTTCAAACGAACAGGAATTGAAAAACAGCAACTTGGAAGTCGTCGATTACGTCGGCGCCGGTCCTGTTTTTACGACGAAGACGAAGGAAGATGCAAAAGATGCGGTCGGATTGGCTTGGATTGAAACATTAAGAAAATGGCATCCGGACTTGCCGATCGTCGCCATCGGCGGCATCAACGAAAATAACGCGAAGCAAGTGCTTGCTGCGGGCGCCGATGGGGTCGCATTCATTTCTGCCGTGACCAAGTCGAAAGACATAACTGAAACTTTAAAACGATTGTAAACCACCCCTTGCCTTGACATTTAGAAGAAGGGAGGCGGAATTTCACCGTCTCCCTTTTTTCCTCACTCATATCGCAACGCATCAATCGGATGCAATTTTGACGCTTTGTTCGCCGGCAAGATGCCGAACACGATGCCGATCAAAGCTGAGAAACTTGCGCCGATCACGACGACGCTCGGGCTGATGACCGGTTTGAACGGTAAAATTTGTCCCGCGGCGAACGTAATGAGATAAGCAATCAATATGCCGATCAAACCGCCCAACAACGTAAGCGTCATCGCTTCAATGAGAAATTGGACCAAAATGCGCATCCTGGTCGCCCCGATCGCTTTTCTTAAGCCGATTTCGCGGGTCCGCTCCGTCACCGAGACGAGCATGATGTTCATGACGCCAATCCCGCCGACCAACAACGAAATGCCCGCGATGCTTCCGATAAACAGCGTGATCGTATTGTAAAAGCTTTCAAACTCCGCTTCCCATTCGTCCATGCTCCAATAAGTGAACATCCCGTCATCCAATTGCTTTATCTCCGTCAAACGGGTTGCGGCAAGCTCCGCCGTCTCGGCCAACGTCTCCGGGCTTTCCCCAAGAATCGCCATATTCGTGATTTCCGGCGTGAAATACATCAAGGAAACGGTCGTGCGCGGCATCAACGCCTCGCCCGATTCGCTCCAGCGATATTCGGGTGGGATCGTCGATTCGTAGACGCCGACGATTTTATACGGATTGCCTTGAATATCGACGATTTCCCCGACGACGTCTTCATCGCGGAACCATTTTTCTTTCGTAAAATCATCGATCATGATGACACGGTTTACGTTGTCGATATCCATTTTGGTGAAATAGCGCCCTTCCAACAATGTGATCTTCCTGCCATAAAAATATTCCCGGCCGACTCCGGTGATGTCCATTTCAATTTGCCTGTCGTGATGGGTCAACGTCCCCCAACCGTAGTTCGTCCCCATTGCCACTTTGACGCCGGGAAGTTGTTGGATTTCGGCCAAGTCTTGTTCGGTGAGTTCCGGCTCTGTCCAAACCGCCTCCCCTGTTTCATCCGGGAACGGTTCATAATACAATTCGATGATGTTTTTGTCCGCACTGAACAATTCCTCCGTCATTTGGTTTTTCGCGCCCGTCCCGAATGCGACGATGATGATGACGGCGCATACGCCGATGATGATGCCGAGCATCGTCAAAAACGAGCGGATTTTATGATTCCAGATCGAAGATAAGGCGATTTTGAAGTTTTCGACGATGTTCATGCCGTATCCCTCCGCTCCTCGGTGATTTTCCCGTCGCGGAGATGGATGACCCGTTCGGCATATTTGGCCACTTCCGCTTCGTGGGTGACGACGATGATCGTTTTCCCTTCCGTGTTCAGTCGTTTGAATAGATCCATGATTTGTTTGCCCGTTTGCGTATCAAGCGCGCCGGTCGGTTCGTCCGCCAAAATGATTTCCGGATCGTTCACCAGCGCACGCGCGATGGCAACGCGTTGCTTCTGTCCCCCCGACAGTTCGTTCGGGAGATGATTGACGCGGTCTTCCAATCCGACCTTTTCCAACATCTCTTTCGCTTTTTGTTCCCGTTTCCGCCGGGAAACATTGGCATACACCAACGGGGCGGCGACATTTTTCAACGCGCTTTGCCGCGGGAACAAAAAATATTGTTGAAACACGAACCCGACATGTTGATTGCGCAGTTTGGCCAACTCATTTTCATGAAACGAATCGATTTTCGTTCCGTTCAGCTCGTACGTTCCGGAAGTCGGTTTGTCCAAAAAACCGATGATGTTCATGAGCGTCGACTTTCCCGAGCCGGACGGACCCATGATGGCGACGAATTCCCCGTCGTCTATTTCCAAATTGATGTCATGAAGCACCGGCACTTTTAACGAACCGTTGACGTACACTTTTGACACGTTAATCAACTTGATCATACTCGGCCACTTCCATTCCGTCGTGCATTTTGTCGGTTGGGTTGATGACGACTAGTTCATCCAATTCGACCCCGGACAAAATTTCGACATATTGATCGCTCATTTTGCCGGTTTCGATTTCGCGAAGTTCCAACTTGCCGTCGACAAGCACGTAGACGTATTGTTGTTCTTCATCGACGAAACCACCGCCGAATCCCATCAATTCGTCGACCAAATCCGTCTCTTCCTCGTGCATGCCGAGCATGAATGCGTCCAATATCGCACTGTGCGGTATGACCAACGCCTCTTCCGTTCCGCTCACATCCACTTCCAATGTAACGTGGAAACCTTGGCGCAAATCTTTCGTATCGTCTTCGATTGCCACGGTGAACGGATACATCGTCACGTTCATCTCGCCATCGGCAAACATGTCCATCTCGCCGCCGGAATCATCGGAAGGATATGACGAAACGGATTCGACTTTCCCTTTCCATTCTCTGTCTTTGTACACTTTCGGACGGATGACGACCAATTGATCCGGTTTGATTTTGACCGCATCGTATTCACTCATCGTGCCGATCACTTTAAACGGCTTGTTCGATACGATGTGAATGACCGGTTCTTCCATACCGGCATCGTTTTGGGAAGCGGTTTTATTCACCTTTACAACGGTGCCATCGATGCTACTCGTCACCGTGAGCGCCTTTTTCTTTTCATCCAGTTCGTTGATTTCCGCCTGGATGATGCCGGTTTCCGCTCTCACACTCTCGAGTTCCATGACTAGTTGGCTTTTTTCCATTTCCAATTGACGCAGCTCGCTTTGCCAAGCGTCCACCATTTCAAGCCCATTTTCCCCATTTGAAGCATTGCCAAGTTTATTTACCGCTTCGATTTGTTGCGACAGTTCGTTTATTTGCTTTTCCAACATGGCCACTTGTTGCTTCATCCGGTCGCGGTTCGCCACAGCCGCGTGATATTCCCTTTCAATTTGCTTAGCGTCGTAGACGAAAAGCGGATCCCCTTTTTTCACTTTGTCGTTTTCTTTCACTTTGAACTCGACGATTTCGCCATTTTCTGGATTTTTATAAATTTTTTGTTCATCATCCGGTACGATTTTTCCCGTAAGCAAAATATTTTCCGTCAACTTTTCCTTTTTCACTTTTTGCACTTGCACGACTGTCTCTTCCGCGTCCGCCCCGCCGGCTGTGGGCGCAACGAACCCGCGGATGATGACAAAGGCGAACGCCAATGCAAAGATGAGGCTTAACGCAAGCATTAGCACCCATTTTTTCTTTTTCACATGAATTCCCCCTTTCTTCTGTATCAATCAATTAATACGCATGTTCCAAAAAAATCAGTAGCGGAAATTTGCGTATTAATAAATTAATACACTTGATGTCATTATAAAGAGCTTGCGAGCGTTTGGCAACCTTTTTTTAAAAAATGAAGCGGACAGCCTATGTTCATTTCGTTAAACGTAAAGCCGCGGACTTCACATGATAGGAAATCGTCCGCGGCTTTCTTTTTAAAATAGCAACGTTTATTCGCTTGTTACAATGTTAACACCTGCGCTTGTGCCGATCCGGTTCGCGCCGGCTTCGATCATCGCCAAAGCCGTTTTGGCATCGCGGATGCCGCCCGATGCTTTCACTCCCATCGTTTCACCGACTGTTTCCCTGAGCAAACGGACATCCTCCACCGTCGCTCCACCAGGGCCGAATCCGGTCGACGTTTTGACGAAATCGGCGCCCGCTTCTTTCGCGATGCGGCAGGCGAGCTGTTTTTCTTCATCCGTCAAGAGGCCCGTTTCAAGGATGACTTTCACGAGCGCTTTTCCACTTGCCGCTTTCACGACGCTCTTAATATCATGGTACACATCCAACTCTTTTTTCGATTTCAATGCGCCGATGTTGAGCACCATGTCGATTTCCGTCGCCCCGTTTAAAATCGCTTCTTTCGTTTCGCAAACTTTGGCGAAAGTGCTCGTTGAGCCCAACGGAAAACCGACGACGGTCGCCACTTGGACGTCCGTCCCTTCTAGCGCTTTTGCCGCCGTTGGCACGTAGTACGGGTTCACGCATACGGCCTTGAACCGATATTTTTTTGCTTCTAGGCACAATCGCAATATGTCTTTTTCCGTGCTTTCAGGTTTCAACAACGTATGGTCGATATATTTGGCCAAATGTTGTGGCATCATGATTTCCCCCTTTTTTTGACGTTTATTGCGCATGCGTCCATTTTTTCTGTTTCATGTTTCGCAAACGGCGCACAATGAAGATGAACGCCACAATCACGATCATGACAAAAATGATCGCCAAGAACGGCATGAACAACGATACGAGCGACATGACGACCGCCATGACACCTTCGAAAATCGAAATGAAAATGTTCCCGATCCCGCCCGTTGTGATCGTGCTTACATTTTTCAGCGAACTCGTCGTAAGCTGGGAAATCGTCGCCGTACCGCCACCGACGATGATGGCGATGCCCCAAGTGAAAAACGGGTCCATATCACCGATGAACGATGCCGTGAGCAAAATTCCGGCGATGGTGGCAACCGGGGTGGAAAGCGTCTTTAACAGCGAATCGACGACCGGAATGTAATTAGCGCCGATTTCCAATAGCGTCGCGACGAAAAACGCGATCAACGCCGGCGTCGAGCCGATCCAATCGAATCCGTCCGCAAGGGTGATGAGCGACGCTTTCTCGGCGATGCTCGTGATCAAAAGCGGGGTGAAAATGCGAAAGCCGACCGTCGCACTTAAACCGATGCCGATGAGTATGGCGATGACAAATTCCATCATTTCCGCTCCCAACTGTAAAAAGTTAACTTTCCAGCATGGATTAAGTATAATGATTGCATATACTTATGATTTGATTCAACTATAGCAAATTCACACGAATTAATCACTTTTTGGCATCTTATAGGGAGGTAAAACGTTGTTGCAACTGTACATCGACGAGAAGTTGTCTTTACGCCTGTTTACGGAAGAAGATACACAAGAATTGTTCCTGTTGACGATGCAGTCGCGGAAACATTTAGAGAAGTGGCTTGGCTGGATCCATGCCGCTTATTCGATCGAAGATACGCACGCGTTTATCCGAGATACGTGGGAGCAAATCGAAAAAAACGGCGGCCACCCGTTAAATTTCGGCATCATTTACGATGGCCGGATTGCCGGTACAATCGGCTTCCATACGTTTAACCGGATGAACCGTTCCGCTTCGGTCGGCTATTGGTTGGGTGAACCTTTCGTCGGCAAAGGAATCATGACGAAGTCGTTTTACAAGTTGTTGGAATACGGTTTTGAATCATTGCATTTGCACCGGATTGAAGTGCGCGCCGCTGAGGGCAATTTGAAAAGCCGGGCGATTCCGGAGCGTTTCGGGTTCAAACAGGAAGGCGTCATCCGCGAGGCGGAATGGTTGTATGACCATTATGTCAACCACGTCGTTTACGGCTTATTGAAACACGAGTGGGAAGAGCTGAAAAAAACATACAGCATAAATTGAACATAAAAAAGACGACGGCAAATTCATATGACTTCGCCATCGTCTTTCATTCGTTAATGGTTGGCAAGCGCTTCTTTGATCGAATCGACGGTAATCTTCATATGGGACGCGTCCCATTTCGCTTCTTCATCTTTTACGAGGATGATTTGCGGCGATTGATGGACGACGCCGAGTTCTTCGGCAATTTCGTTCGACACGGGACGGGACTCGCGAACTTTTACGAAAAACGCGCCGATCTCTTCGTCATTTTCTTGCAAAAACGTTTGGAATTCTTGAAATGCTTTCGCGCTTACCGGGCAAGTCGTGCTATGTTTGAACAAAAGCGTCGGCTTCTCTTTGGAAGTTTGCCACACTTCTTCCAATTGTTCGACTTCGAGCAATTCTTTCAATTGAGCCACTTTCCTTTGCCCCCCTTGATTCCTTACATCCTATTTATATCGATGATACTTTTACATTGCGTCCGGATGCAAAATATCCGTCCATGCGGCTACTCGGCTTTTATTTTTGCGACGACTTCTTCCACTTCTTGACGTGTCATTTTTTCTCTTCCTTCTTCCATCACCTTTAATGTACGTTTGGCAAGTGCCAAAGGAATTTTGCAAAACAGGTAGATGTTTCGCGTTTTGATGTCTTTCATGTATTCATCTGCAAGGCGCAAATTTTCCCGTGCATAATCAAACACATCGTTTCTCGTCCAGCCGACCGGGATGAAACGGACGCCGCGATCCCTGAAATCTTCGTCTTGGTTGCGCAAAATATTGACCGCTTGCAAGCCTCGGCCAAAACCGATCGCCAACTCGTAATCCGTATCCGTCCCATCGTACCATTTCCAAATGTCCGAAAGCATGGCGCCCACAAGCCCCGCAACGTAGTACGTGTAATCGTCCAAATCTTCTTTCGTTTTGATCGCCCAATTTTTCAACGCCCATTTCGCCATGCCGTCCGCCATCTCCGCCGTGGATGCTTTGACTTTCGGCAAAATTTCCGGTGGACAAACCAATAACCAATCCGGAAGGCGGAGCGTCACTTCAGGGAGACTTTTTTTGTACGGCGAAAGCAACATCTCAAATTTTCCCGTTGGAAAGTCGCCGTCCAAACGCAGCAATTTCGCCGTTTCCTTTAATAATTGTCCTTTCACTTCATTTTCCAACGATTCATGGTCTTCGATTTCGTCAATCGCCCGCATCAATAAATACGCCGAACCGACGGTATATTTCAATTTGCGGTTTAATAGCGTGATCGGGATGTAAAACGTACGGCTCGTCTCTTTCAGTACGCGCATCGCATCCTTTCTCAACTCGGCCCCTTTTGTCAATTCAAGTTCCTCCTTTGATACATTACTATTAGTATAACAAAGAACGGTCTATTTTTGTTGAATCAACTCAGGCAAAACTCGTCGTTACTATCATGCAGCAAAAACGGACGATTTTATTCGCCTTCACATTATAAAGAAACATTTGCCGCAATTTAGCAAAAAGCGCCAATCGTACAAAAATAGGATGTTTATTTTCCATTATCTGTGATACTATTGTAATTAATATACGAAGTTTCGTAGGTCGTTGCTTCATCAAACCGTTTTTTGTTAGGGGGACATACGTATGAAAACGTATGAAAATTTAAGTTTTTGGCAAGAAGATATCGGCGCCGGCGTCACACGCCAACCGCTTACGGAAAACATCCGCGCTGACGTTTGCATCATCGGGGCTGGTTTCACCGGATTATCGACTGCGATCCATTTGAAAGAAAAAAGGCCGGACTTGAATGTAACCGTTTTAGAAGCGGATTTTGTCGGCTATGGGGCGAGCGGCCGCAATGCCGGATTTTCGATGCGGTTGTTCGGTGTGACGATGGAACTGACGATGCTATTGCACGGAAAAAAGAAAACGAAAGAAGCGGATGCGTATTTGGTCGATGCCGTTGAATATTTGGAAGAGATGATCAAGCGTTACGACATCGATTGCAACTACGAGCGAAACGGCATGATGACGGTGGCGACCAACCGAAAAGAATTGAAACAACTCTACAAAGAAATTAAAGCCGCTTCCGAGCTGGGCTTGGAAGGGTTGACGCTCTTGGACGGTGAAAGGACGAAACAAATCGTCCATTCGCCCACGTATCTGAACGCACGGTTTGATGAATATGCAGCTTTGTTGCATCCGGCAAAGCTCGTCAACGGTTTGGCAAAAACGGCGGAATCGTTGGGCGTTACCATTTATGAACAATCGAAAGTGATCGACGTGCATGAAAATGACCGGATCGTGTTGACGGAAGCAGGTTCCGTGCAAGCGGAAAAGATCGTTTTTGCGACAAACGCTTATTCTTCGTTTTATCCCGCTTTGGACAAGAAACAAATCCCGATTTATACGTACATCGTGCTGACGGAACCGTTGACGGAAGCGCAACTGAAAGAATTGCGCTGGGAGCCGCGCGTCGGCATTGAAGATGCGCGCAACTTTTTGCATTATTACCGTCTGACCCATGATAACCGCATTTTGCTTGGCGGCAGTGAAGCGCTCTATTATTACGACAGCCCGCTTCATGAAAACCGAAACGAACGAATGAAAGCGCTATTAATCGAAGACTTCCTTGACATTTTCCCGCAGCTTAAAGGAATCAAGTTCACCCACCATTGGGGCGGACCGATATCCGCAACGCTCGATTTGATCCCGTCGATCGGCCGGATCAATGACGATATTTGGTACAGCATCGGCTGCATGGGACATGGCGTGTCGTTCACCAACTACAACGGTTTGACGCTCGCCGAGTTGATTTTGGAGGAACGTTCGAAGCGAACGGAGTTTTTCATCATCAATCGCAGGGAAATCCCGTTGCCGCCTGAACCGTTCCGCTATATGACCGTATCGGCTATACGCAATTATTTGCGTTATGAAGACAAAAAAGGGAAGAAAGAAAAATTAAGGTAATAGTGAAAAATTTTACAAATTTGTTTTTGAGAATTATAATGAGCTTATTCAAAAACCTCGTACGAGGCTTATTTTTTACACTTCGATTGAATGAATGTTCATTTATTTCATCATCTATTTGGAAGGAGAATACACGACATGTCGAACGCTGATACACTTGCTCTTAAAGATGTGCAGCGAAAAAACGTGATCATGTTCGTTGCATTTGCCATTGCCGTCGTCGGCGCGATGGCTGTCGCTTTCGTCAATGGTGAAATGAAACGGGTGCTGCTGTACGGAGCAGGTTTGTCGCTCATCATCATCGGATACTTCGTTTTGCAACATGTGGTGAAAAAATATTATTGGTTCCCTTATTATATGCTCTTTGTCGGCTTTGCCACGATGTTCTTCTACATCTATTTGTTCAAAGGCGGCCTGCAAACGATCGGCATCATGTTTTTCTTGCTCTTTTTGTCGACAGGTCATTTCATTACGTCGGTTTTTGTCTTGGGATACTCGTTAGGAATCGTCGGACTGATTTTGACGCGGCTTTTTCCGGTCGCATCCGACAAAGCGACGATCGAAGCGGGATTTTTGTCGATCATTGTCGCTTATGTATTGGCGGGTATCGTATCCATCATCGTCATCCGCCTGCACAAGGAACAATTCAACCAGCTAAAATCCTTCATTGCCAAAAGCGATGAAGAAGCGCGCATGAAAGAAAAAGAACGGGCCAGACTCGCCCGCCATATCGACGAATTGAACGAAGAAATCATTACGGTCAACGAACGATTGCAAAACAACTTGCACGCGCAAAACGAACTGGCCTCTACCATCAACGAAATCGCCATGGGTAGTTCGGAACAAGCGAACCGCATCACCGACATATCCGAACAAGCCAATTTGAACGTTGAACAGATGAAAACGATGTTGAACGAATTGAATAAATTAAAGGAAAATTTCGCGCAGTCGCATGCCGCAACGCTTGAAGGAAACGAACGTTCGATCGAACTTGCCGGCAACATGCAAAAAATGACGGCGAATATCGAACATTTAAGCGATACGTTCAAACATTTGAACAATAAAATTGACGAAATGAGCCAGTTTTTGCGCCATATCGTCGATATAAACGAACAGACGAATTTGCTAGCATTGAACGCTTCGATTGAAGCGGCGCGAGCCGGTGAAGCGGGAAAAGGTTTTGCGGTCGTCGCCGATGAAATCCGCAAACTTGCGGAAACGACGAACGAAATCGCCGACAAAATCACCGCCAACTTGAACCAAGTGAATGAAGCGAGCAACATGGCGCTTATGGAAATGAAAGAAAGTTTGAACCATGTGAACGACCAATTGGCGGATACCGAAAAAGTGACGGAAACGTTCAAAAATATCACGGCTTACATGGACGAATTGAAAGATACGTTCAACGTGTTCCAACAATTTGCCAACGACGTCGACCAAAGCGCCTCCATCATCCATAACCGCACGTCGGAATTGTCTGCCATCATCGAAGAAGCGACAGCCGGTTTGGAAGAGATGAGCGCTTCGGTGGAAAGTTTGAAACGCGACAACGAACAGATTGGGCAAGCGATGGAAAACATCGAACAAATCGC
>JAAYTF010000125.1 GCA_012518125.1 Bacilli bacterium
CTCGTCAAAGCGTTGAATGAATTGGAAAATTCCGGCGAACTTGTCCGTACACGTAAAAATCGTTACGGTTTGCCGGAGAAGATGAACCTCGTGCGTGGAAAAATCGAAATGCATAAAAAAGGTTTCGCTTTTTTGCTTCCGGATGATGATAAAATGGACGATATTTACATCCATTCATCCGATTTGAACTCGGCGATGCACGGCGACCGGGTGATCGTGCGCATCGAACGGGGCCATTCGCGAAACGACCGCCCCGAAGGCGCCGTCATCCGTATATTGGAACGGGCAAACACCCAAATCGTCGGAACGTTTGAAGCGGTTGCCGACGTCGGGATTGTCATTCCGGATGACAAAAGAATTTTGAATGAAATTCTCGTCCCTAAAGATAAGACGATGGGTGCTGTAACCGGGCACAAAGTGATCGTTGACATTACGGAGTTTCCAGAGCGGGGAATCACCGCAAAAGGTGAGGTTGTCCGCATTTTGGGCCACAAGAACGATCCGGGCGTCGACATCGTTTCCATCATTTACAAACACGGCATCCATATCGATTTTCCGGAAGAAGTGATGGAGGAAGTGAAGCGCATCCCGGATCATGTCAGGGAAGAAGATATGGAAGGCCGCCGCGACTTGCGCTCCGAAACGATTGTGACGATCGACGGTGAAGACGCCAAAGACTTGGACGATGCCATCCGTGTCAAACGACTGGATAATGGCAATATCCTGCTTGGCGTCTATATTGCGGATGTCAGCTACTATGTCCGGGAAGGGACGGCGCTTGATGCGGAAGCATTTGAACGTGCGACAAGCGTTTATTTGGTTGACCGCGTCATTCCGATGCTCCCACATCGTTTGTCAAACGGCATCTGTTCTTTGAATAAAGGAGAAGATCGACTTGCCCTTGGCATCGAGATGGAAATCGACCCCGAAGGCAAAGTCGTCTCGCACGAAATTTTTGAAGCGGTCATCCGCTCGACGGAACGGATGACTTATACGGACGTAAATAAAATCCTCATTGACAAAGATGAAACATTGCGGAAAAAATATGCACCTCTCGTAGAACAGTTTGAGTTGATGGAAGAATTGGCGGCTATTTTGCGGAAAAAACGACAAAAACGTGGCGCAATCGACTTCGACTTTAAAGAGCCGCAAATCATCGTCGATGAAGAAGGGAAGCCCGTCGATATCCTCATTCGTGAACGTTTCGTTGCGGAACGGCTCATCGAGGAATTCATGCTTTGCGCCAATGAAACGGTCGCGGAACATTTCCACTGGTTGGACGTGCCATTCATATACCGGATTCACGAAGATCCCGATGAAGGGAAACTGGAACGCTTTTTCCGCTTTGCGGCGACGTTAGGTTACGTCGTAAAAGGAACGGCCCAAGAAATTCATCCACTCGAGTTGCAAAAATTGTTGACGCGCGTCAAAGGCAAACCGGAAGAAATGGTCATCTCCAAATTGATGCTCCGTTCATTGAAACAAGCGAAATACGACCCGAGCAGCATCGGCCATTTCGGCTTATCGACGAAATTTTATACCCATTTTACCGCGCCAATCCGCCGTTATCCGGATTTGACGGTCCATCGCCTCATCCGAAAATATTTGATCGAAGGCGACATGTCGCCAAAAACGATCAAGTATTGGAAAGAAAACATGGCTGAAATCGC
>JAAYTF010000188.1 GCA_012518125.1 Bacilli bacterium
AAAGCGTGAGCCGAAGACCCCGCAGGAGCGAGGGACGAGCGATGAGGAGGCTGAGGCCCAATGTCATCAACTTATATTTACAATTAATGGAAGTTTATTAAAATACCAATTTTTAATTTAATATTCACAAAGATAGGTAATAAGACTCTTGTGTTTTTAAAAAGTCCACCAAAAATCGTTTTAGAAGCCAATTTTTGGTTAATAAAACGAGGATGGTGGTTTTTTTGAAATCAAAAAGTACTTTTTTAGGGGCAATTGAGATTACTCGAAAGATGCTGAATGATGTGATGTTTATGATTGAATCTCGAACAAAGGAAACGTACTTTACGCGAAAAGAAAAGAAGTTAAATTTCAAAAATACAATTTTATTTAATTTAAATTTTGTCAAAAAGAGTCTTCAGATTGAACTTGACGACTTTTTTGACAAGTTTAATTTATCAGATATTAGTATTTCTAAACAAGGCTATTCTGCTGCACGAAAGAAGGTTTCTCCCCTCGCTTTTGTAAAACTCTCAAAAGCGATTGTTAATTGGTATTATGAAGAAAATTCTTTTAAAACTTATCGTGGATTTAGGCTTTGCGCAATTGACGGAAGTGTATTACAAATACCTGACACCGAGGAACTTCGAAATTATTTTGGGTATGGAAGAAATCAAAGGTCAAGCTATGCAAGAGCTAGAGCCTCTTGTATCTATGATCTTGAAAATGGGATTATAATAACTTCTAAAATCGATCCTTATAAGGTAGCTGAGCGAGATAGTGCAAAGAATATGATTAAAGAACTCGTACAAACCGGATTGAAGAACGACCTAATTTTGTTTGATAGAGGTTATCCGTCAAGAGATTTTATCGCTTTTTTAGATGCCATTGGCATCAAGTATCTTATGCGATGTCAAAAAAATACGATAAAGGAAATTGTCGAAGCGAAGAAAGCTGATCAAATTATACAAATAACACATGAGGGCCAAGTGGTTAATGCTCGTGTAGTTAGGTTCTTACTAGATTCTGACACAGAAGAAATACTTGTCACAAATCTAATAGAGGAAGGCTTCAATATTTCTGAGTTCAAAACTCTTTATTTTAAACGCTGGGGAATTGAAACTGAGTATAATAACGTGAAAAATAAAATCGAAATAGAAAATTTTACGGGTGGTTCGAAAATCGCAATTGAACAAGATTTCTATGCATCGATATATTTATCCAATATGGTCGGTCTATTGAGAATTGATGCCAATGAATCTATTGTTGAGGAAAATAGGGAAAAAAGGAGAAAACATGATTACCAAGTAAACACCAATGTATTAATAGGGAAATTAAAAGATAGGATGGTTCGAATGTTATTGGAAGATTGTCTAATGAAAAGAGAAAGGATGTATACAAAAATAATGAGGGAGATTATAAGAAATAAGACACCTATTCGGTCGGGGCGAACCTTCCCTCGAAAAAAAGGCCTGTACTCAACCAAGTATCCCCTAAACCAAAAAAGGTGTCTATAAACAATAGATAATATAAATATAACCTATTTGTTTATTAAATGTAAATAAATTAGGGGCTTAAAAAATAAATATTTAAGCCTCGGGCATTCTATTGCCTTTTTTACCTAACTTTAGAAAATGATTAAAGCTATAAAGGATGATTTAATATTTTTAAAAGGAGGCAACCGGTGGTTGCCTAATAACTGTAAATTTTTGGTTCAATAACTTTATGACATTGGGCTCGAGTCGGGCCCGTGGAAAGCGTCCCCGGAACGGAAATCAATTTTCAGTTTAATATCAAAAACTCATCATTTTCTTTTAAGAGAAAATGATGAGTTTTTACTTTTGTCCCAACCTCTTTTTTTATTTTATTTTTTTGCTAATGCTTTAGCTAAATA
>JAAYTF010000126.1 GCA_012518125.1 Bacilli bacterium
AAAACCAAATTAAAATGAAGGACGATTTCGTCCTTCATTTTTACACGTTATTTAATCACTTCTATGCCGCCCATGTATGGGCGCAACACTTCCGGCACAACGACTGAACCGTCTTCTTGCTGATAATTTTCCAAAATCGCCGTCACCGTACGGCCAATCGCCAATCCTGACCCGTTCAACGTATGGACGTATTTCACTTTCCCGTCTTCGTCGCGGTACCGGATGCCCGCACGGCGAGCTTGGAATGCTTCAAAATTCGAACAAGAAGAAATTTCGCGGTATTTTTGCTGCGATGGAATCCATACTTCAAGATCGTATTTTTTGGCAGCCGTAAAGCCCAAATCACCTGTGCACATATTCATGACGCGGTAAGGCAATCCGAGCAATTGCAACATCTTTTCGGCATGGCCCGTGAGTTCTTCCAATGCATCGTAAGAGTCTTCCGGTTTGACAAACTGCACGAGTTCCACTTTATTGAATTGATGCATACGGATCAATCCGCGCGTATCCCGGCCGGCAGAACCAGCTTCCGAGCGGAAACATGCACTGTAAGCGACATATTTTTTCGGCAAATCATCGACAGAAAGGATTTCATCGCGGTGGAAATTCGTCACCGGAACTTCCGCCGTCGGAATTAAAAAATAATCCCAATCTTCGATCAAAAAAGCATCCTCTTCAAATTTCGGCAATTGCCCCGTACCGATCATGCTGTTACGATTGACGATATAAGGCGGCAGCAATTCTTCATATCCATGATGTTCCGTATGATAGTCGAGCATGAAATTGATCAATGCCCGTTCAAGTTTTGCACCCAATCCTTTATAGAAGACGAAACGGCTTCCTGTCACTTTCGCCGCACGTTCAAAATCGAGGATGTCCAAATCTTTGCCGATCTCCCAATGGGGTTTGTGTTCGAACGAAAATGACGGGATGTCACCCCATTTGCGGACTTCCACGTTATCCTCTTCATCTTCGCCGACAGGAACGGATTCATGCGGGATGTTCGGTATGCCCAACATCACTTGATCAAATTGTGCTTCGATTTCATTCAACTCATTGTCCAACTCTTTGATCGTTTTGCTCACTTGCTGCATCCGTTCAATCAATTCGGATGCATCCTTCTTTTCCCGTTTTAACTGTGAGATTTGCTTTGATGTTTCATTTCGTTCCGCTTTCAATTGTTCAACTTCTTGGATGATGGCGCGTCTTCTTTCATCCAATTCGCCGAATTTGTCCAAGTCGGATAAATCTTCGCCCCGTTTTGCCAATTTTGCTTTTATTTCAGCGAAATCTTTGCGTAATTGTTTCCGATCTAACATTTGCTTTTCCTCCTCATCTAAATTATACACACCTTTCCACGATAAAAAAACTCTCATCCCTAAATCAAGGGACGAGAGTTGCTTCCCGCGTTGCCACCCAAGTTGAAGATTTCAAAAACGAATCTTCCAGCTTAACTTGCGATAACGAGCAATACCGGATTTATGTTTCACAAATCTGTTCAAGGAGTGGATTCGTCACATTTTTTCTGACGGTTCGCACCAACCACCGCCTCTCTTGGGGAAAAAATGCGATTACTGGCTCCTCTCATCACATTTTTTATTATGACGTTCCTTTATAACATACTGATCTAAGGCCATTTATGCAATCAAACTTTATTCGCTTCGTTCCGACATCAATTCTGCACCCGTCAACGTGCTGATTTCGATGCCTTTCATCGCTTGACCCAAATCTTTTGAAAGTTCTTTGATGAGATCATAATCTTGGTAATTTTCCGCCGCTTGGACGATCGCTTTGGCGTATTTCTCCGGATTTTCCGATTTGAAAATTCCTGAACCAACAAATACGCCGTCTGCACCCAATTCCATCATCAATGCAGCATCCGCCGGCGTCGCCACTCCCCCTGCGGCAAAATTCAATACCGGCAGACGTCCAAGGCGACGAATTTCCATTAATACATCATAAGGTGCGCCATGTTCACGTGCAAACACCATCACTTCATCTTCACTCATCGCAATCAATTGTTTGATCTCCGCCTGGACTTGGCGCATATGGCGGACAGCTTCGACAATGTTCCCCGTACCAGGTTCGCCTTTCGTGCGAAGCATTTTTGCACCTTCACCGATGCGGCGCGCCGCTTCCCCGATGTTGCGGCAGCCGCATACGAACGGCACTTTGAAGTCTTTTTTATTAATATGGTACAAATCGTCGGCCGGCGTGAGCACTTCACTTTCGTCGATGACATCGACGCCCATCGCTTCGAGGACACGGGCCTCCGTAATATGCCCAATGCGGCATTTTGCCATCACCGGAATGGAGACGGCATTCATTACTTCTTCGACGATTCTTGGATCGGCCATGCGAGCGACTCCGCCTTCTTTACGTATATCGGAAGGGACGCGCTCTAATGCCATGACGGCGACCGCTCCCGCCTCTTCGGCAATTTTTGCTTGTTCTGCGTTGACGACGTCCATAATCACGCCGCCTTTTTTGAATTCAACCATAACTCAGTTCCTCCCAAACCTTTTAGAATAAGTCTTTGAAGAAATCAACGATTGCGCTGATCATCAAACTGAACCAGTTTTTCTTCTCGACGGTTTCCGCTGCCACTAAATCGACGGTGATTTCTTTTTTATCGTCGGTGATGAACGGAAACGCGGTTGAGTCGTTGTAGACGAGTTTTGCAACACCAATTTTTTCGCCTTTTTCAATCGGCGCTTCCAACGCACCATTTTCGTTCAATTTGTCCTCATCGATGACAAACTGTATATCATAGTCTTCATTTGTCCCTTTTTTGATTTTAAAGTTAAGTGGTTCCGCCAACTCCACTTCGACTTGTTCCGCTTTCCCTTTTTCCACTGGAACGGTCGATTCGCCTTCTTTTTTGAATCCTTTAGGGAACAGTTCTACCGTCTCAAATTGATCGAATCCGTAATCGAGCAGTTTCGCCGTTTCTTTGAAACGTTCTTCGATGCTGTCGGCTTTCATGACGACGGTGATGAGACGTTCATCGCCCCGTTTAGCCGTCGAGGTGAAAGCGTATTTCGCCAGTTCGGTATGACCTGTTTTTAATCCGTCGACGCCTTCATAATAAAATTCTTTCAAATATTCGCGATCGTGCGGCAACATCCAGTTCCAGTTCAAAATCGTCTGATCTTCAAACTGTTTTTGCGGAATTTTCGAAGTTTCGAGCGATTCCGGATAATCATTGATCAAACGATAAGCGAGCTGTGCCGTAGATTTTGCAGAAAGCAAGTTCGTGTCGTCCGGATTTGTGCCTTCCGGATGCTTCCCGTTGAGTGATGCATTGTCAAGGCCGGTCGAGTTGACGAATTTGTAATCGGAAAGACCCAACTCTTCCGCCTTTTGGTTCATCAACTTGACGAATTCGCCTTCGGAACCTGCAATATATTCGGCCAACGCGATCGTCGTAGCATTATCTGAATTGATGACCATCGCGTCAAACAAATCTTTGATCGAATATTCAACGTTTTTTCTTAAACCGATTCCGGAAAAACTGTCATTGCCGGAAATTTCGTATACGAAATCACTGATTTCGGTCTTATCGTCCCAACTGATTTCGCCGTTTGCAACCTTTTCCAAAACGATGTACTCCGTCATCATTTTTGTCATGCTGGCTGGAGGTAAAGCTTCGTTTTCATTTTTCGCATACAAAATTTGTCCCGTATTCGCATCAACGATAATTGCCGATTCCGCCTTTATATCCAACGTCTGTGCCGATGCTTCGATCGGTGAAGCTAAATAAACGATGAATAATGCGGCAAACCATATGTAGATGAAGTTTTTCAATTTAAACACGGTTTTTTTACCCCCATGTATCTCTTTTGGACAAATGTTATTCTATCACAAAATCGGTCGAAATAACATCTTAAATTTACATTTTTTGCGAAAAATTATACAAATTTTATCGGAATTATACTATAATCAGTTATCGCTCATCTATCAATCATGTATAGATGAGCGATCTTTTCATACCTTTATTTCAAAGAATAGTTTGGAGCTTCTTTCGTGATTTGCACTTCGTGTGGATGGCTTTCTCTCAACCCTGCATTCGTGATGCGGATAAATTGCGTATCTTCACGCAATGATTCCAAATCAGGCGTGCCGCAATAGCCCATCCCTGCGCGCAATCCGCCGATCAACTGATGCATCGTATCGGCGAGCGGCCCGCGATAAGCGACGCGCCCTTCAATACCTTCCGGCACGAGTTTTTTCGCATCTTCATCACCTTGGAAATAGCGGTCCCCGGAGCCGGCCTTCATCGCGCCGAGCGAACCCATGCCGCGGTACACTTTGTATTGTCTTCCTTGATAAATTTCCAATTCTCCCGGGCTTTCTTCCGTGCCGGCGAAAATGCTGCCCAACATGACTGCATGTGCGCCAGCGGCGATCGCTTTTACGACGTCCCCGGAATAGCGGATTCCACCGTCGGCAATGATCGGCACACCGTATTTTTTCGCTTCTTGGTAACAATCGTAAATCGCCGTGATTTGCGGAACACCGATTCCGGCGACGACGCGGGTCGTACAAATCGATCCAGGGCCGATTCCGACTTTTACGATGTTGGCGCCGGCTTCGATTAATGCACGCGTCCCTTCCGCTGTCGCGACGTTTCCGGCGATGATGTTTAAATCAGGGTATTTAGCGCGGATTTCTCTGACAAGTTCGAGCACGCCTCTTGAGTGTCCATGTGCCGTATCGACGACGATGACATCGACTTCCGCTTCCACCAATTTATCGATGCGGTGCATCGAATCTTTCGTGACGCCGACAGCCGCACCGACAATCAAGCGGCCTTGCTCATCTTTTGCAGAATTCGGATACTCGATCACTTTTTCAATGTCTTTGATGGTGATTAATCCTTTTAATACGTAGTTTTCATCGACGAGCGGCAATTTTTCGATTTTATGTTTCTGCAAAATCACCTTCGCTTCTTCCAACGTCGTACCAACGCCTGCCGTAATCAAGTTTTCGCTCGTCATCACTTCAGAAATTTGTATCGAATAATCTTCGATAAAACGCAAATCACGGTTCGTGATGATGCCGACCAATTTTTGTTCTTCAATGTTGTTTACGATCGGCACACCAGAAATTTTATATTTTGACATCAAATGTTCTGCATCATACACTTGATGTTCTGGGGTTAAGAAAAATGGATTTGTAATGACGCCGCTTTCCGAACGTTTGACTCGATCGACTTGCTCCGCCTGTTCTTCAATCGACATATTTTTATGAATGACGCCGAAACCGCCTTGACGAGCCATTGCAATCGCCATTTCTGCTTCCGTTACCGTGTCCATTCCCGCACTGATGAACGGCGCTTTCAGATGCAATGTGTCCGACAACTTCGTTTCGATGTTCACATCACGCGGCAATACGTTTGATTCACGAGGGATCAAAAGCACGTCATCAAACGTCAAACCTTCCTTAGCAAACTTTTCCACCGTTTTTCCTCCTCCGTGTTGTAATTTTCTTAAATTCGCGGCCATACAACCTGTTCGAAATGAATTATAAACATCATAACGCAAAATAGAAAAAAAGAAAAAGAACTTGTCCACAATTAGACATGCTCTTTAAACGTGAAATTTTCATAGGAACGGATAAATAAATTTTATAAGATTTAATTATAATAGACGTACAATTTGCTCGTCAAATCGACGGTTTTCATTCAACAACATTTCTTTTGCCTCTTCGCGGTGATCGATGTAGAGCGTGATATAGCGGTCGGCTACGGCGATGATCCGCGAATAGGGATGGATTTTGTCCGCTTTTAATTTCAACGGAAAACCGGAACCGTCCAACCGCTCATGATGTTGGATAATCGCCAATTTCGCCTGTTTCGTCAACGTCGGTTCATCTTTGATCATTTCAAATGAAAGGATCGGGTGTCTTGGGTCCGCTTGATGCGAATCGATCGCCGGTTTTGATTTCGTCAATCCAATATCGATCAAAATCGCGGCAAAGCCGATTTGCAGCCAGTTTTTCCTTTTGTAATTCAACAGCTGCGCCAATTTGATGGAAAGGAGGCTGACAACGACGCATTTATAATAAAATAAGTCTTTTTCTCTGCCTGAAACCAAAGAGCGTATATTATCGATCGATTGTTCTTCGACCATTTCAAACAAAGGCATGCACAGTTGCCTAACGTGATACATATTGACAGGTAAATTCGCTTGCCAAGACGTGTACAATGATTTGTACTGGCCGACGACTTCCTTGAACACTTTGATGAAAGGATCCAACTCGATGACGTCGAATTCGTTTTTCACAAGCCGTTTCGGTTCCTCTTCCTTTTGCCGCTTTTTGTGCGCACTTGTGCCGTTGGTTATTATTTTATCTTCAACCGTCCGTTTTACTCGCACGTTTTCGATGAGAAATTTTTGAATAAATTCGATTTCCACTTCCGATAAAACTCGGTCTTTGGGGACAATCGGTTTGCCGTTTTTCCCTAGGACGTCTTCCATTAAAACCATGCCCGGTTTTAATTTCTTCGCATCCAATTCCATTCAAATTCTCCTCGTTATCGAATTTTATTCCTGATCGGTTGCAGCTTGTTCTTCGTTTTCCCCGTTGCATGCTTCATCCACTACTTTCGCGACGGAAGAAACGAATTCATCTTCACGTACGCGAATGAGGCGGACACCTTGCGTATTTCTGCCAGTGACCGGAATGCCTTTTACCGGTATGCGGATGAGCACGCCGTCGGCAGTAATCAACATTAAATCTTCATTTTCATGAACGATTTCCACCGCGACGACTTGACCTGTCTCTTCCGTCAATTTGCATGTGAAATATCCTTTTCCGCCACGGTTCGTTTTCCGGTATTTTTCAACTTCCGTCCGTTTACCGATTCCTTTTTCCGTTACGTGCAAAATGTATGCCCCTTCTTCGATGACATCCATTGAAACGACTTCGTCGCCTTCTCTTAAAGAAATGCCGCGGACCCCGGAAGCGTTTCTGCCCATCGGGCGGACGTTGTTTTCATCAAAGCGGATAAAATAGCCATGTTTTGTCGCAATGCCGATATCCTTTTTCCCATCGGTCAGGCGAACCGAAATGAGTTCATCGTTTTCACGCAAACGGATGGCGATCAAACCGCTCTTGCGAATATTTTTGAATTCGGACAAGCTAACCCGCTTGACGAGGCCTTGCTTTGTCGTGAAGAACAGGTAATCTTCATCCATCTCGTAATCCTGGACGGCGATGACAGTATTGATCGTTTCATCTTTATCAATTTGCAAAATGTTGATGATCGGCAAACCTTTTGCCGTTCGGCCGAATTCCGGAATTTCATACCCTCTTAACCGGTAAACTTTCCCTTTGTTCGTAAAGAATAAGACGGTGTCGTGCGTATTGGTTGAAAGCAAATGTTTGACGAAATCATCTTCGTTCGTCTCCATGCCTTGCACCCCGCGGCCGCCGCGGTGCTGCGTGCGATAAGTCGATGCCGCAATACGTTTGATGTAACCTTTATGTGTGAGGGTGATGACGATATTTTCTTCCGGAATCAAATCTTCGTCTTCAAAGAAGTCGACCGTTCCGATTTGAATTTCCGTGCGGCGTTCGTCGTTGTATTTTTCCTTGATTTCAACAAGCTCTTCTTTGATGATTCCGAGCACTTTCTCTTCGCTTGCTAGAATCGCTTTTAATTCCTTGATCGTCTCGAGCAGTTCTCGATATTCTTCCTCGATTTTTTCGCGTTCCAATCCGGTCAAGCGTTGCAAGCGCATATCCAAGATCGCTTGCGCCTGTTTTTCGGTCAAATCGAAGCGCTCCATCAAGCCGTTGCGCGCAATTTCGGTCGTCTGCGAATTGCGGATGAGCGTGATCACTTCATCCAAATGATCGAGCGCAATACGCAAACCTTCCAAAATGTGCGCCCGAGCTTCCGCTTTGTTCAAATCGAATTTGGTTCTTCGTCTGATGACTTCGATTTGGTGGTCCAAATAATGATTTAACACTTCTTTCAACGACAACACTTTCGGTCTGCCGTCGACGAGCGCAAGCATGTTGATACCGAAGCTCGTCTGCAACGCCGTATATTTGTACAAATTGTTCAATACGATGTTCGCATTTGCATCGCGCTTCACTTGGATGACGATGCGCATGCCGCTCCGATCCGATTCATCGTTCAAATCGGTGATGCCTTCGATTTTTTTCTCGCGGACCAATTCCGCGATTTTTTCAATCAATTTTGCTTTGTTCACCTGATACGGCAATTCGGAGACGATGATCGTCGAAGTGCCGTTTTTGTTTTCGACGATTTCCACTTTTGCCCGGATCGTAATCGAACCGCGGCCAGTTTCGTAAGCTTTGCGAATGCCGCTTCGGCCCAATATGATTCCGCCTGTTGGAAAATCAGGGCCTTGAATGTGATGTTCCATCAATTCATCGACCGTAATATCCGGGTCATCAATGATCGCCAATACGGCATCGATCGTTTCACCCAAATTGTGCGGCGGGATGTTCGTCGCCATCCCGACGGCGATCCCTGAAGAGCCGTTTACGAGCAAGTTTGGAAAACGGGCCGGGAAAACGGTCGGTTCCTGTTCCGATTCATCGTAGTTCCCTTGGAAATCGACCGTATCTTTCTGTATATCACGCAACAGTTCCATCGAGATTTTCGACATCCGCGCTTCCGTATAACGCATCGCAGCAGGCGGGTCGCCATCGACGGAACCGAAGTTTCCATGGCCATCGACGAGCATGTAACGGTGGCTGAAATCTTGCGCCATGCGGACCATTGCGTCATAAACGGCCGCATCTCCGTGCGGGTGATATTTTCCGATGACATCGCCGACGATGCGCGCCGATTTTTTATACGGTTTATCCGCGTGCATGCCCAATGTGTGCATCGCATATAAAATGCGGCGGTGAACCGGCTTCAGGCCGTCTCTTACATCTGGTATCGCCCGCGAGACGATGACGCTCATCGCATAATCCAAAAAGGAAGTCTGCATTTCTTGACTAATATCTCGTTGTTCGATTTTTGACCGATGTTCCACTTATATTAACCTCCCAAAATTGTTCCGACTAAATGAGCGACCGTTGATTCATACGATTTAGACGTCAAGGTTTTTCACGTATTTCGCATTGTCCTCGATAAATTGACGACGCGGTTCAACTTTATCGCCCATCAAAATCGAAAAGATTTCATCCGCTTGAATCGCATCTTCCAATGTCACTTGCAACAACGTTCTCGTCTCTGGATTCATCGTAGTCTCCCACAATTGTTCCGGATTCATTTCCCCAAGACCTTTATAACGTTGGATATCGATTTTCGGTGAATCAGAAAGTTCTTCCAACAATTGCTCAAGTTCACTATCTTTATAGACATAGTGGACATTTTTGCCTTGTTTCACCTGATAGAGCGGAGGTTGTGCGATATAAATATATCCATGCTCGATCAAAGGTTTCATGAAGCGGTAGAAAAAGGTTAACAACAACGTGCGAATGTGCGCTCCATCGACGTCTGCGTCGGTCATGATGATGATTTTATGGTAGCGGGCTTTTGAAATATCGAAATCTTCGCCGATTCCCGTACCGATCGCCGTGATCATCATGCGCACTTCTTCGTTTGACAAAATACGGTCGAGGCGCGCTTTTTCCACGTTCAATATTTTTCCGCGCAGCGGCAGTATCGCTTGGAAATGACGGTCGCGTCCGGATTTGGCCGAACCTCCCGCCGAGTCCCCCTCGACGATGAAAAGTTCGCTGATTTCCGCATCTTTGGATGAACAATCCGCCAATTTTCCAGGAAGATTGGAAACATCCAAAGCGCTTTTTCGTCTCGTCAATTCTCTCGCTTTTTTCGCGGCGACGCGGGCTCGTTGCGCCATGATTCCCTTTTCGACGATCGTTTTGGCCACAGACGGATTTTCCAATAAATATTTGGAAAACGTTTCGCTGAAAATGGCATCGGTGGCCGATCTTGCATCGCTGTTTCCTAGTTTTGTTTTCGTCTGCCCTTCAAACTGTGGATTGGTATGTTTGATCGAGATGATCGCCGTTAGACCTTCTCTTACGTCATCTCCGGACAAATTGTCATCATCGCTTTTTAATAGACCGACTTTTCTCGCATAGTCGTTGATGATGCGCGTAAGGGCCGTTCGGAACCCAGCTTCGTGCGTTCCTCCTTCATGCGTATGAATATTGTTGGCAAAAGAGAATATATTACAATTAAAGCCATCGTTGTATTGGAGGGCGATTTCGACTTGAATGTCATTTTCTTCGCCTTCTGCGTAAATCGGCTCGTGCAAAGCGGTTTTTGTACGATTGACAAACTCGACGAATTCTTTAATTCCGCCTTCGTAATAAAACGTTTCTTTTTCTTTCTCCGGATCGCGTCGATCTTCCAACGTGATGGTCAATTTGCGATTTAAAAATGCCAATTCACGCAGACGTTTTTTCAATGTGTCGTAATTGAACACGGTCGTCTCCGTGAAAATTTCCGGATCCGGTTTGAAGCGGATCGTCGTGCCTGTATGGTCCGTTTCGCCTACGACTTCAATTTGCCCTTTCGGTTCGCCGCGTTCGAACGACATATAATGGATTTTTCCTTCGCGGTGAACGTAAACTTCCAATTCCGTCGATAAGGCGTTCACGACGGCTGCACCGACGCCGTGTAAACCACCGGAAACTTTGTAGCCGCCGCCGCCGAATTTACCACCGGCATGAAGCACCGTCAAAATGAGTTCAACCGCCGGTTTTCCAGTTTCTTCATGTATGTCAACCGGGATGCCGCGCCCGTTATCGATGACGGTAATGCTGTTGTCCTCCCCGATGATGACGTCGATTTGATCGCAATAACCAGCCAACGCTTCGTCGATGCTGTTATCGACGATTTCCCATACGAGATGGTGCAGTCCCTTTTCCCCGGTTGAACCGATGTACATGCTCGGTCTTTTACGGACCGCTTCCAAACCTTCCAGCACTTGAATCTGATCAGCGTCGTATGTTTGTTCACTGATTACTTTTTCTTCCATCAATCACATTCACCTGCTTTTTTTAGTATTCGAGCTATCTTTTGTCTAATTGGTCATACGATTTACGGTTCCGCTTACTACGTTATACATCGTAGCTCGTTTCAACGTTTCATGATCGATTCCATCAACTGAAGTCGTCGTCACAAACGTTTGCACTTTCCCTTGTATCGCGGACAACAGATGCGACTGTCGGAAATCATCCAGTTCACTCAACACGTCATCCAACAATAAAATCGGATACTCCCCGATTTGTTCGTAAATCAAATCGATTTCTGCCAATTTCAATGAAAGGGTCGTCGTCCGTTGCTGCCCTTGTGAACCGTACTGTTTCACATCTTTTCCGTTGATGAAAAATTGCAAGTCGTCGCGATGCGGTCCAATGAGCGTCGTTCCGCGTTCAATCTCGTTTTCTTTTATTTGTTCAAAACGTTCGCGAAACGTCTTTATTATTGTTTCCTCTGCCGCTTCTTCTAATACTTCGATTGTCGGGACATAGCTGATCGACAGTTCTTCCAGTTGGCGGCTGATTTTATTATGAATCGGGACCGCCCATTTCCTCAGTTTTTTTAAAAAGTTGAATCTCCTCTGTAAAATGACGCTTGCATGGCCAATTAATTGTTCGGTCAAAATATCCAAAAGCGTCGTATCCGGATTCCGTTCCTTTTGCAACTGTTTCAAATACGTATTCCTTTGTTTCACGATTTTTTGGTATTCGGATAAGTGAAACAAATAAAGAGGTTCGATTTGACCGAGTTCCATATCGATGAATCGTCTGCGAATTTGTGGCGCTCCTTTCACCAAAGACAAATCTTCCGGCGCAAACATGACGACATTGAGCGCCCCGATGAATTCGCTCAACTTTTTTTGTTCAATATGGTTCAATTTCGCTTTTTTGCCGTTTTTATGAAAAATGAGTTCAAGGGGAACGTTTTGGTTTTTTTTATGTAAAACCGCCCTGATTTTTGCAAAGTCTTCTTCCCATTTGATCAACTCGCGGTCGTTTGCCGTCCGATGTGATTTCGTAAAAGCGAGCAAATAAATCGCCTCAAGCAAATTCGTCTTCCCTTGTGCGTTTTCTCCGATGATCACATTGACAGCTTCATCGAAAGTTAAATGCAATTTTTCATAATTGCGGAAATTGGTCAATTCAAGTTCTTTGATAAACATCCATTTTCCTCTTTTTATTCAGTAGATTTTTGGTGGAAAAGAAAAGAACTTTGATTATGAAGGGTGGATCAAGTAGCTTTTTTTTGCACGATAAACGTATGACCGTCGACTTCGACGACGTCATTTTCATACAATTTCCTGCCGCGGCGGTGTTCCCTTTCATTGTTGACCAAAACGCCTTCCTCTTTCAAAAAGTGCTTGATCGCACCGCCCGATTCAAATAAATTGGCCAGTTTCAACAATTGACCCAAAGTGATGTAGTCCGTATCGATGAAAATTTTTTCTGATTTCATTTTGTCTTTACCTCACCGACAACATTAAATACCCTTTAAATGTCTTTATTATTTATTTTACTAAATAAAACATCCAATTGAAAGGATTACCCTTAAATAAGAGAAAAATGCCTTGAAATGTAAAAAAAACGTTTTTAGTGCATTGCATTTTTTTCACCTCTCAAATAAATAAGAACATACATTCCTATAATCAAAAAAAACGTTGATGATCGGAATCACCAACGTTTTCTTAACCGTGTTTTTAAAAGGTTCTAACCGGCAAAATGAGATGCAATATTTTTTCGTTTTCCGGGTTCGTCACCATAAACGGATGCATCGGGCCGGTGAACGATATGTTCACTTCTTCCGAATCGATCGTGCGCAGCGCTTCAAGCAAATATTTCGAGCTGAAGGAAATGTTCACTTCTTCGCCTTCGTGCGAGATGATTTCCATCTGTTCGTTCACTCTGCCGATCTCCGGGGAATTGCTTGAAATTTCGATAAACGGTTTTCCCAAGGCTTCGAAGCGGACGACATGGTTTTGCTCTTCACTCGCAAGGAGAGCCGCGCGATCTAACGTGCGGATAAATTCTTTCGTTTTCATCCGCAGCGTCGATTTGACGTTCGTCGGAATGAGTCTGTCCGTATCCGGATACGTTCCGCTCAACAACCGGGAAATGAACAATAGGTGGTCCGTGTAAAATACGACCTGGTTTTTCATGATCGATATGTAAATCGTTTCTTCCACGTTATTGATAATTTTGCTTAACTCCAATAAACTTTGACCCGGAATGACGATGCTCAAATCGGCCGTCTGTTCATCCAATAAATCGACGTTCGCTTCGCTTCTGGCGAGTCGATGCGTGTCAGTTGATGTGAAGCGGACATTCCCATCGTGAAACGATACGTGCACCCCGGTCAAGATCGGTCTCGTCTCCATCGTCGATACCGCAAATACGGTTTGGCGGATCAACTTTTTCAAGTCTTTAGCCGGGATTGAAAAATGCGGGTTGTCTTTTTCAACGTATATCCGTGGATATTCTTCGCTGCTTTGGCCATGAAGTTCAAAAACGGACTTTTCCGATCGAATGATCGTTTGATAGTTGTCTTTTACTTCAATATGGACGATTTCCCCAGGCAGTTTCTTGATGATGTCGGGGAAATGCGGTACCGGAAGCACGATGGAACCGTTGGAGATGTCTGTGATGACTTCTTCATCGCCATCTTTGCTTTTGATCGTTGATTCGATCGTGATATCCGAATTGCTTCCAGTTAGCGTAAGGGTATCATTGTTCATGTTCAGCTTCATTCCGGTGAGAATCGGAATCACTGCTGCGCGAGGAGATATGGCGTTGCTTACTTCTTGGATGCTTGCCAAAAGTTTTTGTCTTTTGATGCTAAATTTCATTGGGGGGCCCTCCTTATTTACTCTTTATTATAAAAATATCATCATCATAATCATACCTGTTAGTTTGTTGATAACGTAATCGAAGGTGTAAATTGCTACGCTTTGCCCAAGTTAATAACATGTGGATAAATTTTTTGATCTATCAGTTTTATTCACATGTGGATTAAACCGACTTCAATTGTTCGATATGGTTGTTTATTTCGCTTGCGAACGCCAAGTCTTTTTCAATCTGTTCGGCAATTTTTCGGTGGGCGTGGATCACTGTCGTATGATCGCGTCCTCCGAACGCTTCACCGATCTTTGGCAAGGAATGTTCGGTAAGTTCGCGCGACAAATACATAGCGATTTGTCTTGGAAAGGCGATCGCTTGTGTCCGTTTTTTTGATAGAATGTCATCGACGGTGATTGAATAACTTTCCGCAATGTATTTTTGAATTTTTTCAATCGTGATTTTTTTCGGCTCTTTATTTTTTATGATGCTTTCCAGCGCTTCGGCCGCCAGTTGCACGTCAATGTCGCGGTTGACGAGCGATGCATACGCGATGACGCGGATCAAAGCACCTTCAAGCTCGCGGATGTTCGTGTCGATTTGATTCGCAATGTAATGCATGACGTCTTGTGAAATGTCCGTCAGCCCTTCGGCGCGTGCTTTCTTCGACAAGATTGCAACTCTCGTCTCAAGATCCGGCGGTGAAATATCCGTTATCAATCCCCATTCAAATCGTGAGCGGAGCCGTTCTTCCAATGTCGGAATCTCTTTCGGCTGCCGGTCGCTTGTGATGACGATCTGTTTGTTTTCTTCATGGAGTGTATTGAATGTATGGAAAAATTCTTCCTGAGTCTGTTCTTTGCCCGCCAAAAATTGGATGTCGTCAATCAGCAAAATGTCGACGTTGCGATATTTGTTACGGAATTGTTCCGTTTTGTTGTCCATGATTGCATTAATGAATTCGTTCGTAAACTTTTCACTCGACAAGTAGATGACGCTTTTGTCTGGATGGTATTCTTGGACAAAATGGGCGATGGCATGCATGAGGTGCGTTTTGCCGAGTCCGACGCCGCCGTAGATGAAAAGCGGGTTGTACGATTTTGCAGGGGCTTCTGCGACAGCGAGCGCTGCTGCGTGCGCGAAGCGGTTTGCCGCGCCGACGACGAACGTTTCGAACGTGTATTTCGGGTTTAACATGTTTTTATGATCTTCCGCTTGATTTTTCTTTGGAACGTGGATTTTGGAAGCGCTTACTTCTTTTTTGTCTTCAATGCTCGATTCAATGACGAACTTCGCTTTGATCTCATCAAGCCCGGTGATGTCTTTGAGCAATTTATTGATGATTTTGAAGTAGTTTTCATCCAACCAATTTTTCACAAATTGATTCGGCACGTGCACGATCAATTCATTTTCTTGCATTTCTTTCGCTTTCGTTTTGCTAAGCCAAGTTTCAAAACTTGGTTTGCTGACCCTTTCTTGCATTTCGGTCAGAATATAATGCCAAAGTTCTTGAACGTTTTCCAAGAGTTACACCTCTTTACCCTTGATTTTCAGTAAAAAAGCATAAAAATGCCTCTCTCGTCTCTTCAAAAAAATTGTCATTTTTTGAAAAGAGAAGAAGGGAAATTTTTCGTATTTTTATTGTGTCGACGTACAGTCAATTCTATTTTACTAGAAAACTTATTCACAATGTAGATAAAAAATTGACAGAAGTTTTAATTTGTTAACATGTTATTCACAATGTGTGGATAAAACAAGGGTTTTAAGAAGTTATTCACAATGTGAAGCACTTATTACGATATCAAAATATCCTCGACTTTGCAATGGATTTTGACATTTTATTTACAACTTCTACACAATTCACATGTTGGTGATTCACATATGTTATTTATGCCGATATATTGTCGATATTTGTTGAATAAGTGCGCGTATGATAAAAAAATGTGAATAATTTGTAGAAAAAAATGCTGAAACTTTAGTTCACATGTGGATAATTGAAATGTGCTTGTCTCATATTGTTCGCTTTGTCATTTCAGGGAACCATTCTTAAATTGTTTTTTCTTTCATTGTTTGTTGACTAATTGTTTTCGATTACGTATAATTATTTGGACAGATTTTTCTTGGTTTATCGAATGGATTGAGTTTTATATATGCTCTCCTAATTCGTTCTTTATTCTAATTGTGGAATCTATCGCAGTTTAGGGAGGTGCATGAAATGAAAAGAACGTTTCAACCAAGCAACCGTAAAAGAAAACGAGTGCACGGATTTCTCGCTCGCATGAGAACGAAAAGCGGACGTCAAGTCATTGCTCGTCGTCGACGTAAAGGAAGAAAGCGTCTATCAGCTTAGGCCACTGAGAGATAGTTCAGTGGTCTTTTTAAGTTTACGTCGTTTTAACCGCATCCCGTTTGAGCAACGATATATAAATAAACGTTTCGTTCCATGCATACATATATATCGTGCAAAGGTGATATCGTTGAAAAAAAAATATAGGATCAAAAAGAATGAAGAATTCCAGGAAATCATTAAAACCGGTAAATCTTTTGCAAATCGTGAATTAGTCATTTACTATAGAGAAAAAAAAGGTCAACCGCATGTACGTGTCGGGATTTCCGTCGGAAGAAAAATCGGAAAGGCAGTAAAGCGCAATCATGTGAAACGGTTGATCCGCGAATGTATGAATAAAATGAAGGACCAAGTTAAACCGGAATATGATATGATAATTATTGCTAGGAATCGCGCGGTTGATTTGGATTACCACGGCATGTGCAAAAGTTTACAACAGTTACTGAAAAGTCAAAAGTTGATGAAATAAACAAAGTCATGTTTTTTAGTTAGGAGGAAATCGTTTTGCGTAATAAATGGTACATATTTGTGCTTATGATCGGGGCTGTTTTGCTTCTTTCCGGCTGTACAGATATAAATGAACCGATCAATGCGGAAAGTGAAGGGATTTGGAATCAATATTTCGTTTATCCATTGTCGCTCATGATCAAATATTTCGCCGATATGTTCAGCGGCAGTTTCGGTTGGGCGATCGTCGTCGTGACGATCATCATCCGTTTGATCATTTTGCCCCTCAACATCAAACAAATTAAAAGTTCGCAAGCGATGCAAGCGATTCAACCTGAGTTGAAGGCGTTGCAAGAAAAATACAGTTCAAAAGATGCTAAGACCCAGCAAAAATTGCAGGAAGAGACGATGAAATTGTTCCAAAAACACGGTGTCAACCCGTTTTCCGGTTGTTTGCCGATCTTTATTCAAATGCCGATATTAATCGCGATGTACCATGCGATCATGCGCACGGAAGAAATCAAACAAGGAACATTTTTATGGTTTTCGTTAGGTTCTCCTGACTACATTTTGCCGATCATTGCAGGCATCTTTACGTTCATTCAACAAAAATTGATGATGGCGGGAACTTCTGCTCAACAAAACCCACAATTGGCTGTCATGCTCTATTTAATGCCAATTATGATTGCAGTATTTGCATTCTTTTTCCCAGCAGCACTCGCTTTATATTGGGTAGTAGGAAACATTTTCATGGTCGTACAAACACTGCTCATCCGCAATCCAATGGCAAAAGAAGCTAGTACTGGGGGAGACAAAAAGTGAAAGAAGTAACTGCTAGTGGGGCAACGGTGGAAGAAGCGATTCAATCTGCATTGCAGCAGTTGAACATTCCGCGTGAAAAGGCCGAAGTGGAAATCATCGATGAAGGTAAAAAGGGGTTCTTAGGCATCTTCGGTTCCGTCCGTGCAGTTGTGAAAGTGAGAGAAAAAGTCGACCATATCGAGTTGGGAAAGCAATTTTTAACGGATGTGGCAAGAAACATGGGGGTCGACATCACGGTCGAAGTGGAAAAGGAAGACAATATCGTAAAGTACAATCTGACTGGTGAAAAAATTGCGCTGTTAATCGGCAGACGCGGAAAAACGTTGAATGCCCTCCAATATTTGACGCATCTTGTGATCAACAAAGAGACGGATCAATACTATTCCGTCATCGTCGATGCGGAAGGTTATCGAAAACGAAGAGAAGAGACATTGATTGAATTGGCCCAAAAGATGGCGAAGAAAGCTGTACGGGTAAAGAGAAAAATATCGCTTGAGCCGATGCCCGCTTATGAAAGAAAGATCATCCATACCGCATTGCAAGACACGCCGAATGTGAGCACTTATTCGACCGGCGATGAACCGAACCGTTACATCGTGATCAAACCGAAAGATATAAAATAATTTCATGGTGTGCATATTATGATAAAATAAACTTATTCTATATGTGGATAAGTTTATTTTTTTTTCTTTTTGTGATACGCTTAACTATCGAAACAGATAGGAATGGAGGTGCGGATTGCGTGGAAGGGGATACAATCGCGGCCATTTCGACGCCGATTGGTGAAGGCGCTATTTCGATCGTCCGTTTGAGCGGCGATAAGGCGATCGACATTGCCAATCGGATTTTCAAAGGAAAAGACTTGACGAAAGTGCCGAGTCATACGCTTCATTACGGAAAAATTGTTGATCCCGATACCGATGAAGTGATCGATGAAGTGATTGTTTCTGTCATGCGGGCACCAAAGACGTTCACAGTAGAGGACGTCGTTGAAATAAATGGACACGGCGGCATGATTGCCGTCAAACGGTTGTTACAATTGGTGTTGGATCAAGGAGCACGTTTGGCTGAACCTGGCGAATTTACGAAACGTGCTTTTTTAAACGGAAGAATCGATTTGTCGCAAGCGGAAGCGGTGATGGATATCATCTCTTCGCAGACGGAACAGGCGATGAAAGTGGCGCTCAACCAATTGGAAGGGCGTTTATCTAAACTGATACGTAATCTTAGACAAAATTTGCTTGAAATCATCGCCCACGTCGAAGTGAACATCGATTATCCAGAATACGACGATGTCGAGGAAATGACGCACCACATGATGGAAGAAAAAACGGATGTCGTCTTGGAAGAAATCGATCGATTGTTATCGGTGGCGGAACAAGGTAAAATTTTTAGAGAAGGAATCAAAACGGCCATCATCGGCCGCCCAAACGTCGGAAAATCTTCTTTGTTGAACGCGCTAGTGCAAGAAGAACGCGCAATCGTCACCGACATCGCCGGCACGACGCGCGATGTCATCGAGGAATATGTCAACGTAAGAGGCATTCCGTTAAGGCTCATGGATACTGCCGGCATCCGTGAAACGGATGATATCGTCGAACGGATCGGTGTGGAAAAGTCGCGGCAAATCTTGGAATCCGCCGATTTGACTTTGTTCATGTTGAACAACAATGAGCCGCTCACCGATGATGATCGCATGATTTTTTCCATGTTGGACGATATGCCATACATCGTTATTATAAACAAAACCGACTTGGAAAATGAACTCGATTTAAAAGAGGTTGAAAAATTGGCTGATGGAAAAAAAATCATATCCATGTCTTTGAAGCATCAAGAAGGGATCGAAGCGTTGGAAGAAGCGATCAAAGATCTCTTCTTTGAAAACAAATTGGTTGACCGTGACGAAATATACATTTCTAACGTGCGCCACATCGATTTATTGAAGAAAGCGAAACGGGCGTTGTTGGATGCAAAAGACGCTTTGACGATGCAAGTGCCGCTTGACATCGTTCAAATCGATGTCCGAAGAGCGTGGGAATATTTAGGGGAAATCGTCGGTGATACAGCAAGCGAAAGCATCATCGATCAATTGTTCTCCCAATTTTGCCTCGGTAAATAATTGTAGAAAGGGTGAAACGTGTGACATATCATGCTGGTGATTATGATGTCATCGTCGTAGGGGCTGGCCATGCAGGTTGTGAAGCAGCACTTGCTGCCGCCAAAATGGGTGCAAAAACGTTGATGTTGACGTTGAATTTGGATATGATCGCCTACATGCCATGCAACCCGTCGATCGGAGGACCTGCAAAAGGAATCGTCGTGCGCGAAATCGATGCGCTCGGCGGTGCGATGGGAAAAGTCATCGACCAATCGTATATTCAAATGCGCATGCTCAACACGCGCAAAGGACCGGCCGTCCGGGCGTTAAGAGCGCAAGCGGACAAACAAGTATACCCGAAAAAAATGAAATACATGTTGGAAAACGAACCGAACATTACGTTGAAACAAGCGATGGTCAATGAACTGATCGTTGAAGACGGCGTATGCAAAGGGGTCATAACCGAAACGAACGCCGCATATTACGCGAAAGCAGTCGTCATAACGACGGGAACATACATGCGTGGGAAAGTGTTGATCGGGGAATTGGAGTATGAAAGTGGACCAAACAACCAACGTGTGGCAAAACGTTTGCCGGAGCAACTGGAAGAGCTTGGTTTCGAGCTTGTGCGGTTTAAAACGGGGACGCCGCCCCGCGTCAATAGCCGCACGATCGATTATTCCAAAACAGAAATCCAACCTGGCGATGACGAACCACTTTCCTTTTCATATGAAACGACGGAATATGTCACGGATCAAATTCCTTGCTGGTTGACGTATACGACGAAGGAATCGCATGAAATCATCGATGAAAATTTACATTTATCTTCCATGTACTCAGGCATGATGAAAGGGACGGGGCCACGTTATTGCCCGTCAATTGAAGATAAAATCGTCCGGTTCCATGATAAACCTCGCCATCAAATTTTCCTTGAACCTGAGGGAAGAGAAACGGAAGAAGTGTATGTCCAAGGTTTGTCCACTTCATTGCCTGAGAACATCCAAGTGGAATTGCTTCGTTCCATTCCAGGTTTGGAAAATGCAGAAATGATGCGTCCAGGATATGCAATCGAATACGACGCGATTGAGCCGACGCAGCTAAAGCCCAGCTTGGAAACAAAATTGATCGAAGGATTGTTTACGGCAGGGCAAATCAACGGCACGTCCGGATATGAAGAAGCCGCCGGGCAAGGATTGATGGCAGGAATCAACGCCGCGTTGAAAGTGCAAGGCAAAGAACCTTTCATCCTTGATCGTTCGCAAGCTTACATCGGCGTGTTGATTGACGACTTGGTGACAAAAGGGACGCGGGAGCCGTATCGGCTTTTGACGTCGCGTGCGGAATACCGCCTCTTGTTACGTCACGATAACGCCGACTTGCGTTTGACGGAATTGGGCTATGAGCTCGGTTTGATTTCGGAAGAACGTTACGCGAAATTTAAACAAAAAGTGAAGATGATCGAAGAAGAGAAAAAGCGGCTGTATAAAACGATCGTCAAACCGTCGGATGAAGTGCAGCAAAAGCTGGAAGAGATCGGTTCTTCACCATTGAAAGAAGCGATTCGTGCCTACGATTTGTTGAAACGTCCGGAAATGACATATGCACATGTCGAGGAAATCATCGGTTCTTCCGATTTGCCGCGTGACGTCAAAGAGCAAGTCGAAATTCAGATCAAATACGAAGGTTACATCAAAAAAGCGAATGAGCAAGTGGAACGGATGCGCAAAATGGAAGATAAAAAGATTCCGGAAAACATCGACTACGATGCGATAACCGGTTTGGCCTCAGAAGCGAAAGAAAAGTTGAAAAAAATCCAACCTATTTCGATCGGCCAAGCTTCGCGCATTTCGGGCGTCAACCCGTCAGATATTTCTATATTGCTCGTTTACATCGAACAGGGGAAAGTGAAGCGAACGAGTTGAACATAAAGGAGTTTTCAAATGAACGAACAATCCTTTCAAGAACATTTGGCAAAACATCATATTTCGTTGAATGGAAAACAACTTGAACAATTCGCTTTATATTTTGAATTGCTGGTCGTTTGGAATCAAAAAGTGAATTTGACGGCGATTACCGATCGGAACGATGTTTATTTAAAACATTTTTACGATTCGATCACGCCCGGCTTCCACTATGATTTTGCACACGTTTTAACCTTGTGCGATGTGGGGGCCGGCGCGGGCTTTCCAAGTTTGCCGCTTAAAATATGTTTTCCACATTTGCATATTACGATCATCGATTCATTGAAAAAACGCATCGCTTTTTTAGAGGCATTGATTGAAAAATTGGGTTTGGATCATATTGAGCTCGTTCATGGTCGGGCGGAAGATGCCGGCAGAAACAAGTCGTATCGAGAATCGTTCGATGTCGTCACTGCCCGCGCAGTCGCCAACATGAACGTTTTGGCGGAATATTGCTTGCCGTTGTGCAAAGTGGATGGCATGTTCATCGCCTTGAAAGGGGCGAGTGCAGAAGAGGAATTGAAACAAGCGAAAAACGCGATTCAATTGCTTGGAGGTAAAGTGGATCGCGTTGAAACGTTCTCGCTGCCGCTTGAAGAAAGCGAGCGCGGACTGATTTTTATCAAGAAAGAGAAAAAAACGCCGAAAAAATATCCACGAAAAGCGGGAACGCCAAGCAAACAACCCTTATCATAAATATTTAACTTTTTACAGTATTTTTTATTTATCTTTTATGATAAACTTAACATTAGTTAAGTTTATTTTTTTCGCTTTCATACATATTTTTATTTTTTTACCCGTTTTTTGAAGGATCCTCAATATCATCTACATAAATGAATAGATTGATAGATACTTTTGCAACGTTTACACTTCCTAATCCATTTTTCACAAAATGTTTCACGTGAAACAATTTATTATATATAAAGGTGATGTTGACATGTTGCAATCTTTTAATCGTCTTTTCGCTGGCGGTGATCAAAAAGATGGAAATGAAAAAAATGAAGAAGTAACGGAATTGAGACTCGATCAAATCGTTCCGAATGAATATCAACCGAGAGTGAAATTCGATGACGAAAAAATTGCTGAATTGGCCCAAACCTTAAAGACGCACGGCATGATTCAGCCGATTGTTGTGCGCAAAAAATCGGACGATGTATATGAATTGATCGCAGGGGAAAGAAGATACCGCGCCGCAAAACAATTAAACTGGGAGACGATTCCTGCCATCGTTCGCGAGATGTCAGACAAGGAGTCAGCTTCCATCGCATTGATCGAAAATATTCAGCGGGAAAATTTATCCGTCATCGAAGAGGCAAACGCTTATGTGCAATTGATCAACATGCACAATTTGACACAGGAAGCGCTGGCGCAGCGTTTAGGGAAAAGTCAATCGACGATTGCAAACCGCATCCGTTTATTGTCATTGCCCAAAGAAGTACAAGATGCGTTGATCGACAATAAAATTACGGAACGACACGCACGTGCATTATTGAAATTGAAAGACGAAGCTACCCAATTGAAATTTTTACAACAAATCATCAAGAAACAATTGACCGTGCGTGAAACGGACCAACTCATCAAAAAGCACTTGGAAAATGATAAAAAGAAAAAACCGCAAGCGAAAACGAAATTTATCAGCAAGGACATCCGCATCGCGACGAATACGATCCGTCGATCGTTGGAACTGTTGGATAAAACGGGAATCAAATTTGAAACGGAAGAAAAAGATTTAGGCGATTATTATCAAATAACGATCAAAGTGAAGAAATGAACGTTACAACTAGAAACATAAATACAGGTGGGTGCTTAATGACAATGGGAAAAATTATCGCAATCACAAACCAAAAGGGTGGTGTAGGTAAAACTACAACTACGGTTAATCTGGGTGCAAGTCTCGGAGAATTAGGATGCAAAGTGTTGCTTGTTGACATCGATCCGCAGGGGAATGCAACGAGCGGTGTCGGGATCAATAAAGGAGAATTGGAACATTGCGTATACAGTTTGATCATCGATGATGTTAAAGCGGAAGATGTCATCATCGAAACGGATTTTAAAAATTTATCGATCATACCGGCGACCATCCAATTGGCCGGTGCCGAAATCGAGCTTGTTTCCACTGTCGGCCGTGAAGAAAAATTAAAAAATGTGTTGCAGCCGATCAAAGACGATTATGATTTCATCTTGATCGATTGTCCGCCTTCGTTAGGTTTGCTCACATTGAACGCATTGACGGCCGCAACGAGTGTGCTCATCCCGGTTCAAGCCGAATATTACGCCCTTGAAGGATTGAGTCAGCTGCTAAATACGATCCGCTTGGTGCAAAAACATTTAAACCGTCATTTGACGATCGAAGGCGTATTGCTCACGATGTTTGATGCAAGAACCAATTTGGGCATTCAAGTGATCGAAGAAGTCAAAGTTTATTTTCAAGAAAAAGTGTATAAAGCGATCATTCCTCGCAATGTTCGCTTAGGGGAAGCTCCGAGCCACGGAAAACCGATTACGGTGTACGATCCGCGATCAAAAGGAGCCGAAGTATATTTAGAGCTTGCAAAGGAAGTGTTAGGCGTTGGCGAAAAGGTTAGGTAAAGGATTAGAGGCGTTGTTGGGCGATTTTGATGAAAAATCGGAAGAAGTTGTCATGATTCCGATTGATGAATGTCGCACGAATCCTTATCAACCGAGAAAAACATTCGACGCGGATGCACTTGAAGAATTGAAAGTGTCCATTCAAGAATATGGGATCATCCAACCATTAATCGTCCGAAAAAGCATCAAAGGGTACGAAATTGTTGCAGGCGAGCGGCGTTTCCGCGCGGCAAAACTCGCCGGATTTGACGAAGTGCCAGCGATCGTCAAAGATTATGACGATGCGAAAATGATGGAGATTGCACTTTTGGAAAACTTGCAGCGGGAAGATTTGACCGTCATTGAAGAAGCGATGGCTTATAAAAGTTTGATAGAAGAACTGAAATTGACGCAGGAAGAGCTTTCACAAAAAATCGGCAAAAGCCGTTCTCACATTTCAAACACGATCCGTTTGTTGTCATTGCCGGACCACGTCATTACGTTTGTCAATAACGGCCAACTTTCGATGGGACATGCCCGGGCTTTATTAGGTTTGAAAAACAAAGAGGATCTAAACCAACTCGTCAAAAAAATCATCAAAGAACAATTAAATGTACGTCAAGTCGAACGTTTAGTTTCCGAACTGAACGAAAAGAAGCCGAAAAAGAAAAAGAAGCGTACCGTAAAAAAAGACATTTTCCTTTTGCGCCAGGAAGAAATTTTGCGGGAACATTTGGGAACCAATGTCAAAATTGAAAAAAACAAAAATAAAGGTAAAATTGAAATAGAATTTTACACGGACGATGAATTGGAAAAAATCATCAACTTATTAAAACAGTGAATGAAAAAGACTGTCTTATCCATTTAGGCAGTCTTTTTAAAACTTTAAAAATGTTTCACGTGAAACATTGACAAAATAAACGTAAAAAAAGAGGAAACGTTATGGTGCTATTGGGGACAATTGCGAACGTATTAGCTGTTGTAATCGGGTCATTGATTGGATTGATTTTTACAAAAATAAACGAATCATACAAACAAACCATTTTGCAAGGGATTGGGCTAACCGTCATCGTCATCGGCGTGCAAATGGCGTTGGAAACAGAGTCGATCATTATCGTCCTGTTAAGTTTGTTGTTCGGTGCCATCATCGGGGAAACGATGAAACTTGAGGAACTTGTCAATAAACTGGCATATAAAATTGCCGGGACGATTACGAAGGGGAAGTCGACGACAAAAGTCGCACAAGGCTTCATTACAGCCTCGCTCATCTTTGTCGTCGGAGCGATGGCGATTCTTGGCGCGCTCGACAGCGGCATCCGCAACGACCATGGCATTTTATACACGAAAGCGATCCTTGACGGTTTTACGGCAATGGTTTTGACGACGACATTAGGATTCGGGGTCGTATTGTCGATCATCCCGTTATTTTTGTATCAGGGAACCATCGCTTTATTGGCGGCGAAAATCAATGAAGTCGTTCCTGAAATCATGTTAAATGCAATCATTGCAGAAATTACCGCAGTCGGCGGCATCATGATCATGGCGATCGGCCTAAATATTTTGGAAGTGATCAAAATCCGCGTCACGAATCTACTGCCTGCACTTGTAGTGGCAGTCGTTCTCGTATACGTCCAACAACATTTGTTGTAACTCATTGAACGTAATAATGTTTTGACGGCTCCGACAAATATAAGTCGAGCCGATAAAAACATGCCGCCAATATCGTCGCCATATCATAGACGATGGACAAACGTGTATTTTGCAGGATCAAATAATTCATTTGGCTGTTTAAATTTACCGTAGCGGAAATGTGCGCATGCCCGATTTCAGGCAAGTCTTTGTTTAGCGCAGATCCGGGATGCAACGGTCCTTTTCCGCAAAAAATGTTGCCGATCGATGAAAATTTTCCTAAAGCAGCATCAACGGCAATGATGAACGGCTTTTCGAAAGTTTCATTTATGCCATCCAACCGTTGTGCCAAATTCAGCGCGTGCAACGGTTCATGCAACGTTCCGTAAACGTGCAATTTATTTAAATGGTATCTTTCCAAAAACGATCCGGTCAAAGGGCCTAAACTATCTCCGGTGGAGCGATCGCTGCCGATGCAACAGACGACATATGCGCCGCGGTCCAACGGGACGATCGAGCGCAAATAGCGCGATAATTTGTATATTGCGAATTGATCGGTATAGTTGACGGAAAAATGGTCATCCTGATGTTTTAAATTGGACATAAAAAACACCTTTTCAAAAAGTTTGTACTAGTATACGACCAAAAAGCCGACAATATACGTAAATGAAGGGGTAGGATATAGTGGAGGAAAAACAATTCGATTTGCACGACATCGTTGAAATGAAAAAACCGCACCCATGCGGCGAAAATAGATGGAAAATCATCCGCATGGGGGCGGATATCCGGATCAAATGCATCGGATGCAACCGCAGTGTGTTGATCCCGCGCAGTAAATTCGTCAAACGTCTAAAACGGGTAATATCCACCGAAAATGAAAATTAGCGGATGGGAACATTCGAATATTGAAAAAAATGATAAGAAAAATTTGATATTATAAATCTTTCAAATGTGAAAACGAAAAATTCGTCGGTTGTCACGGCATAAAGAAACGATTATAATACGTATGAAGTTCGTTTATCCAACGTACGCAAAAGTGAAGAGAGGAAGTTTATAAGAATGTCATTAACTGCAGGAATCGTAGGATTACCAAACGTCGGCAAATCAACGCTGTTTAATGCCATCACTCGTGCAGGGGCGGAAGCGGCCAACTACCCGTTTTGCACAATTGACCCGAACGTCGGCATCGTTGAAGTGCCGGATGAAAGATTGGAAAACTTGACGAAAGTGGTAAAACCGCAAAAAACCATTCCGACAACCGTGGAATTCACCGATATTGCCGGTATCGTAAAAGGTGCAAGCAAAGGGGAAGGATTGGGTAACCAATTTTTGTCCCATATACGACAAGTCGATGCGATCTGCCACGTCGTCCGTTGTTTTGACGACGAGAACATTACGCACGTATCGGGAAAAGTCGATCCGATCGATGATATTGAAACGATCAATTTGGAATTGATTTTGGCGGATTTGGAGACGGTCACACGCCGTTATGAGCGAACGGAAAAATTGGCACGCCAGAAAGAAAAAGAAGCGGTCAAAGAATTTGAAGTGATGAAAAAATTGAAAGAAGCGTTGGAAAATAATAAGCCGGCACGTTCCGTCGAACTGAACGAAGAAGAACGAAAAATCGCCAAACAATTGCATTTGCTTACGATGAAGCCGGTTTTATACGTCGCCAATGTCAGTGAAGACGATCTTGCTGACATCGAAAATAACGAATACGTCAAACAGGTGAAAGAATACGCCGCGAATGAAAATGCGGAAGTGGTCGTCATTTGCGCAAAAATCGAAGCGGAAATTGCTGAACTCGACGGAGAAGAAAAGAAATTGTTCTTGGAAGAACTTGGAATTGAGGAATCGGGGCTTGATCAATTGATCAAAGTGGCGTATAAATTGTTAGGCTTGGCGACATTTTTCACCGCCGGCGAAAAAGAAGTGAGAGCATGGACGTTCCGCAAAGGGATGAAAGCTCCGGAAGCGGCAGGCATCATCCATAGCGACTTTGAGCGCGGCTTTATCCGTGCCGAGACGGTATCATACGAAGATTTGATGGAAGCCGGCTCGATGGCAAAGGCGCGTGAAAAAGGAAAAGTGCGGCTCGAAGGCAAAGACTACGAAGTCCAAGACGGCGACATCATCCATTTCCGTTTCAACGTGTAACGTAATGAGGGATTTGAATTGTGTATTGAGCGCAAATTTGTTAAAATGTATGTCTGTGAGTAATGAAACAATTGCTCCTTGCTCTATGAAAAATAGAGCCGTATAGACCAAAAGGAGGTGCGAAGATGAGAGATTACGAAGTTATGTACATCGTCCGTCCGGACATGGAGGAAGAAGCGCGCAAAGAATTGATCGAGCGCTTTAATAACATCTTGACGGACAACAACGCCACTGTTGAGAAAGTGGATGAAATGGGCGCACGTCGTCTCGCATACGAAATTAAAGGCTACAAAGACGGTTACTACGTAGTCGTTAATTTCAAAGGCGACGCGCAAGCTGTAAATGAATTTGATCGTCAAGCGAAGTACACGGACGATATCATCCGCCATATGATCATTCGCTTGGACGAAGAATAATCAAGGAGGGTCTGATGTTGAATAGAGTCGTTTTAGTCGGCAGGCTGACGAGAGATCCCGAATTACGTTATACGCCGAATGGTGTGGCAGTTGCCAATTTTACCGTTGCTGTCAATCGCCCGTTTCGCAACCAACAAGGTGAACAAGAAGCGGATTTCATCAATTGTGTAACTTGGCGCAAACAAGCGGAAAACCTCGCCAATTACATGCGCAAAGGCAGTTTGATTGGTGTTGATGGAAGAATCCAGACCCGTTCTTACGAAAACCAGGAAGGCAGACGGGTTTGGGTGACGGAAGTCTTGGCGGAAAACATCCAATTTTTAGAGTCAAAAGCCGCATCACAGCAAAGGGCAGATTACGGTTTACATGCACAAAACGATTCTTATCAACATCAGCCTTCTGCTCCCGTACATCAACCTTTTGATGAAACGCAAACTTTTGGCGATGAAAGTCCGCTTGAACCAGATGTCGAACAAATTGACATCTCGGATGATGATTTGCCGTTTTAAGCGGCAAATTGAACGAAGTATGTGTATGGAGGAGAATAGCGAAACGTTATTCTCCGCGTGTATGTGCAAATTGAAAATGATGTATACACCGTCGATTCGTTTAGTTGCGCTTCATGTTGCTATACGATTCGAGGGTGTTTTTTTATTTGCCTAAATTTAAGATGGTTCGGTTCGAACGCCTCATATGTTTGCGCTCCATCATTTCTTTCTCTATATCGATCAATTTATCTGGAAATATAGACACAAAATGCAAAGGATTACCATTTCGTAACATCTTTTAACGAAAAATTCCGTCATCTCATTGCTAGCAAATGCTTTTTAAAACATAATGGGTGTAATGCATACCGTTCATGCTTTCATTTAGTTGGATATCCTGCAATTTGTTTTAAATGAAAGTCGCTTCCCGCACCGGATGCGAAAGGAGAAAAAATGAACCTTTATCTCGACTCCAAAGTGTTTTTTTTACGGCCATTCCGTCCATGAAGTCCGGAATGGATATGGAAATGAACATGCATTGTTTTTTAAGGAAGGTGTAAGAAATTGAATGCAGTGAATGTTATGTCGATTAGCGTGTCCATATTGCTCATTGCCCTTATCATCTTATTTTTTGTTTCTTTCACAATGTTCATAAGACGATTGATCAGAAATGAAAATCAAAAAGCGGGTGAAATGGAGAGGATTGAACAAAAACTGGATTACATCATTGAATTGCTGGAAAAAAAGCGTAAATGAAAACTGGCTATCCAGGGGAATCGCCCGGATAGCCAGAAGTAGATTTTGTCTCATTCAACTTCTTTCAACATGTGTTCGAACGAAGTCAAACGTTCTTTGATGTTTTCAAGATCTTCAGCGAATTTTTGTTCAACGTCGTCGTTTCTCTTTGCAGTCCAAGTGCATCTTGTGCCAGTTTTTGATATTGTATGTCTTTATCACTTTTTATTTTGTCTCTGTTGTCAACACTTAAGTGTTTTCATCTAAATTTTATTGACACGAAAGAAATGACCATTTTCATCTGGACATCGATCCATGAGAAGTATATCGTTTTTCAATTAAAGATGGAAAAAAGATGGCGTTAGGAGTTAATAATATGGTTCAAATGTTAATCGTTGAAGATGATCATGATATTAACGAGTTGCTGAATCGAATCGCAAAAAATAACGGTTACCGAGCACAACCAGCTTATTCAGGCACGGAAGCTCTTTTATATTTGGAACAGAAAACGTGGGATTTAGTTATACTCGATTTAATGCTTCCCGGACTCGATGGAGAAAAAGTGTTGGAAAAGATTCGAGAAAAAGGAAATACTCCTGTGATCGTCATTTCGGCAAAAACGGAAAAAGAAACGAAAGTAAATACGTTACGGGCTGGGGCAGACGATTATATTACGAAACCATTCGATATTGATGAAGCTGAAGCACGGATTCATTCGGTTTTACGGCGTGCAAAACAAACATATACGCCAAGCAATCAAATATTAACACATAAAGATTTATCGTTAAATACAGAGCATCAAACAGTTTCAATTAATGGAAAAGAAATTTCGCTTACCGTGAGGGAATTTAATATTTTAAAACTGCTCATGTCACAGCCAAACAAAGTATTCTCTAAAGCGAATGTATATGAAAGTGTCTGGAACGAACCTTATTACGGAGATGATAATACGGTAAATGTACATATGAGTAACTTACGTCATAAACTAGCGAGAGCAAATCCGAACGAAGAGTATATTGAAACGATTTGGGGAATGGGATATCGGATGAAATCTTAAGGTTTTCTTAAGAATTGTTTTAAGCCTTTCTTATGTTTTATCCATCATACTAACGTTAGATCAAGAAAGGAGTTTTTAAATTGTCTGAAGTGATTTTACGTACACAACAACTTACGAAAAAATATAAAAAAGACATCGCGTTAGATCACGTTAGTATGACGGTAAGAAAAGGTGAAATTTACGGGTTAATTGGCCAAAATGGAGCGGGTAAATCAACGCTCATTCGCCTAGTAACAGGCTTAGCTTTCCCTACAAGTGGAACGATTGAATTGTTTGGTCATAACGAAAAAAAAGCATATACGGACGCATTAAAACGAATTGGAGCGATGATTGAACATCCAGCGATCTACCCGAATATGTCGGCTGTTGAAAATTTGGAAGTACACCGGTTGCAGAAAGGGATACCTGGAAAAGAATGTATAAGTGAGACGTTAGAGATTGTTGGATTGTCGAAGACGGGAAAGAAAAAAGCGAAAAACTTTTCACTCGGTATGAAACAACGGCTCGGAATAGCCATTGCTTTACTTAGTGATCCGGAGTTTTTAATTTTGGATGAACCGACAAATGGTTTAGATCCGATGGGAATTGTTGAAATAAGAGAGTTAATTAAGACGTTAAATCGAGAAAAAGGTATTACTGTCTTAATCTCAAGTCATATTTTAAGTGAACTTAGTCAACTCGCAACGAAATTCGGCATTATTCATAAAGGAAAATTGCTTGAACAAATAACAGCTGAACAACTAAACGAAAAATGTAGACAATATTTAAAAATTAAAGTTGACGATCCGTCGTTAGGTGCAACCGTTATCGAAACTAGTTTACAAACGACTGATTTTGAAGTGATGAATGACGGAGTGATTAAACTATATCGATATTTAGATGATGTGCGCACCGTTTCCAAAACGTTAACGGATAATGGTCTGACCATCGAACACCTTTCAGAAGAAGGAGACGATTTAGAGACGTATTTTGCAAAAGTGATTGGTGGTGCTTTCGATGAGTAATTTACTACGTGCAGAAATATTTAAATTAAATCGCAATAAAACGTTTTGGACGTTATCGCTTTTCATTATGGTAATCAGTACGTTCATGCACTTTTTAATCGTTACCGATTGGTGGGTGATGACAAACTCCCCATTTGAATATGTCGGAATGAGTGATTTTAATGCGCTCGCAACGTTTATCGTACCGTTATTTTTTAACGTCATCGTTAGTACGTTGGCTGGATTTTTTATCGCTACGGAATTCTCGCAACATAGCGTCATTAAAAATCAAATAGTCAGTGGTCATAAAAGGAGTCATATCTTTTTAGCAAAATATATCGTATTTACCATTGGTTCTCTTCTTGTAACGATTGTGATACCGTTAGTAACGGCAATTGTTGTCTCAATGATTTTTGGTCATGCAGAATTCCTATCGACAGCGAACGTAGAGTTTTTAAGTAAATCATACGGTTTATTTACTTTACCATTTTTAAGTTTTACTTTAGTCGTCTTAATAATTGCGATTGTAACGGAAGATAGCGGCCGAACGATTATTTTTACGTTACTATTATCTGCATTCATGTTTGTCGTTGAAAAGCTTGTAACAAATTCTTTCATAAAAAGTTTATATGAATACACATTTTTTTATCAGTTCACGGTAGCCTTTAATCCAGCACTTACAGGCAAAGAGTTGACCCAATCCATCATAATTGGTACCGTGTCATTTATCGTGTTAATCATTTTAGGTAAATTTATTTTTAAACGTAAAGAAATTAAATAAATTTGTTGGCGAGGTGAGTACGTTGCATTATTTTCTAATCATAATTGGAATTTTATTGTTACTTTTTGTTCTCTCTCGCCACCTTTCTTTAAAAAAAGAAATAAAAAAAGTGAAAAAACAGTTAGATTCATACAACAAACGCGAAGGGAATAAGAAAATTGATATTGCACTCATTGATCAAGATTTAGAGAACTTGGTTGCTGAAATTAATAAACTGATCGATCTGCACAACCTTGAAAAACAAAAACGTATGAATACAGAAGCAGAACAAAAAAAGGCAATTGCAAATATGTCACACGATTTACGCACACCTTTGACTTCCATACAAGGCTATATACAAATGGCGGAAAAGGAAAACCTTTCATCTGAAGAAAGAAAAGAACTATTACAAATTGCTAGTGAGCGTGCAAAAAGATTGGAAATATTGTTAAATGATTTTTTCACATTAAGTATGATTGAAGCAAACGATTATGAAATGACGATTGAACGGGTAAATTTACGTAAGATCACGATTGAAGTTTTAATGAGTTTTTATGATCGTTTTCAAGAAAAATCTCTAGAACCTGAAATCCATCTTCCTGAAAAAGATATTTTTATTATGGTCGATGAAACAGCGGTCATGCGAGTGCTAGAAAATTTAATTTCAAATGCGCTCAATCATTCAGATGGAGGAATTGCAATTACACTTCAAGAAAAAGACGAAGAAGTGAACTTAATCGTTTCAAACAATGCCTTTAACTTGACGGAACAAGATGTTCAGCATCTTTTCGACCGTTTTTATATGGCTGACCGCTCCCGTTCAAAATCAAGTACAGGACTAGGATTATCGATTGCCAAAAGTTTAATGGGAAAAATGGACGGCAATATTACCGCACAATTGAATGAAGGAAGATTAGTAGTGATTTGTAAGTGGAAATATGCGAAATAAATATGATTTGAAAGACTTCTATTTTCAGGAGTCTTTTTTATGCTAACACATGATAACATTTTACAATTTATACTGTTTTTGGCAAGTGAAAAATGCATCGAATGGCCATCAAAAATGTACACTTGCCAAACCTCAATATTTTCCATCATCTTTTTAAAGCCATCGATTCTCTAAAACGATAACTCTCTCCTTGAAACAAA
>JAAYTF010000127.1 GCA_012518125.1 Bacilli bacterium
ACCCGTCGAAGCTCGGCAAGTTGATATCCAACATAACGAGATCGGGGGAAAATTGTTGAAACGGTTCCAAGATGTTGTCGAATGTTTCGACGAGAAACGTATCATGTTCATATTTGCGGATGATTTTATCCAAGTGGGCAGCCAATTTCGGATCGTCTTCAACGATGAAAATTTTCGCCATTTCCCTCAACCTTTCATACGTTAAAACTAAACCAAGTATAACACGTTTTTCAATACGTCCTAAGCCCGGTTTATCAAAAGTGTTCTAATAAAAAAACCCCGCCGCATAACAGAAAGCGTGGGGTTTGCCTTTCACTGTTTAATTGATGACACCATGTTGGGAAATTTCAACATCGAAAGTGACGTCAAACGGAATGTCCGGATAAACTTCCCGCCAATCAACCTGCTCCCATGTGTCATGATGGAAAGCCCGAATCCGTTCGCCGATCCCTAACGAATCGTTGTTCGCTTCTTGAATTTTTTCAATCGTTTCTTTGGCAATCGTCGTCAACCGTTTTTCGATTTGTTTCTCCAATGTCTCGATGTTTTCTTCTTTGTACAATTTGTCTTTCGGATATTCTTCGACTTCAAGCCGCAAATTGATATGAATATTCACTTTTATATCTTCTCCTTTTACGTCAAGGTCCAGCTTCCGTTTTTCTTTGCGGATGGCAAACGTCACATAGTTTTTGCCATGGTCTTCTTCATCATCGCTCACTTTCAAATTGAAATGAATTTTTTTGGTGTTCGTTTTTTTTAAAATAAGCAGCATGATCGAATGTTCCCCGGTAATGGTTCCGGTCATTTTATCCCCGGAAAATAGGGCCATGCCGTCAAGATTGACTTTGTTTTCCCCTTCTCCAATTTTGATCAAAGGAAGCACGATGTCTTTTCGTCCCCCAAGAAGGACCGGACAAATCGATTGAACGTTTTCCCGGATGATGATGCCGCTCTCTTCTGCCGTCTTCAACAAATCAAAATAATATTCGCTCGGCAAAAACGATTGGAAGTCCCCTTTTTTCAAGCCGTCTTCCGCAGTCTCATCCGCGATGGCGACGACCGCCCCCAACGCTCCTTTCGGGTCGCGGTAAGTCGCATCGAGCACCGAAAAAATGCCCTGTTCGGCCAATTTTTTCCCCAACAAAATGACCCTTGCTTTCGAACGGTCGAATTTTTGCGACAAATGACGGTCAAGCTCAATGTCCGTCTCCCCGATCGTATTACCTTCAACCGTGAGCTGTTCGTTTTGGCCGCCCGAAGTACCTGTCTGCGGCATGTTGGCCGGCGTCTCAAGCGGAAAGGACACCGTTTTGCGAATCTTCTGATTGTCTTCATTCAAGTCATAGCCGATTGCCAGTATCAGCATGTGGTCGCGCAAATAGCGCCGGTCCCAACACCCTAACAACAAAGACAAAAGTAGCAAGATGACGATCAATACAGTCAATTTTTTCATGGCTGCGTCTCACCCGTTCTTTTCAACAGATAACTGAACAATATCGTCATAAGAGGGATGCCTGCGGTCACGACAACGATGAGCGGCTTGATGAACTTGCTCAAAAAGTCGATCCGCTGTTCCCCGTACAACAACAACGACATGACGTAACTGGCCATGGCGATCATGATGACGAATATCGTCCTTTTTTTCGCTTTAAACAACAGCTTGAGCCCATTCGAAGATACGTATAAAAGGAATACGATCGATGTGACGACGAGGACGATCCAAAGAGACGTGAAAATCAAATCGGGACGCTCGATCATATTGAACGTAAATGACTTGATCAAATAAAAGATCGGTTCCGGAATCAATTTCATTTCTTCTGGGCTGAAGAATAGGTTGCAAGTGAATACGACAAACGCATAAAACAAGGTGACAAAAACGTTCGTAAACGATGCCGTCTTGATGATCTGCTTCCGGTTCCCGACGACAAAAGGGGCGATATACAAGAAATATTCAAACCCTTGAAACGAAATCACCGACGTGTAAATCCCTTTTAATATGTTGGCGAGCCCCGCATTGCCGATTGGCAAAATGTGATAAATGTTGCCGCTTTTTAAGCTGTAAATGACGAATCCAAAAAATAGCAGGATCACGGAAGTCGCAAGGAAAAAGAAGCGGGAAATGACTTGAATGTTTTCTACCGCCAAATAGATGCATATCAAGGTGAGCAAAAGCGCCAAGATCCATTTCGGTGTAAGAGGCATCATCCACGATTTCAACACGATTGTATATTTTGCAAAAAGCGAGCTGCACAAAACGGTAAAGAAAACGCAATACATGGCGATGATGAACTTTCCGATCCATTTGCCATAGACGATTTCAAGCATTTCAAAATACGTTTGGTTAGGGAAACGTTTGATCAATAGGCCGAACAACAGGATCAATATTTGCACGACGACCCCGGCCAACAAAACGGAAATCCAACCGTCGTAATTCGTCTGCATATTCAGCCGGTTGACAAGCGCAATCATGTCCACCCCGATTTGTGCATGAACCAATAAGATCGCCAATTCAAACGGCGTCACTTTCTTATGACGGCTAATCATAGAACCACTCTCTTGATTGATATTGTCTTTTATCCTTTTGTGTGCGCAAATCTTTCGGGCGTTTTTCAAACAGCCATATCGGCAAGCGAAGGACGCTGTCCGTCAATTCTTTGAACCTTAACGGCGTTAGCGGGGACAAATAAGGTACGCCGTAAGATTCCAATTTACATAGATGGATGGTCAAAATCAACATCGCAATCACGATGCCTGCAAAGCCGAACAATGCTGCGGCGACCATGATCGGGAAATTGGCGATTCTCACTGCATTCCCCATTTCATAGGTAGAAATGGTAAATGACATGATCGCCGTAAGGGC
>JAAYTF010000001.1 GCA_012518125.1 Bacilli bacterium
CAATTTCATGCCAGGGTTCCAAAACGTCATCTTGGCTTTCAGACAATTCATTTTCGGTCTCGTGATCATCTTGTTCTTGATCTTTGAACCTGGCGGACTCGTACACATTTGGAACAACATTAAAGCGTATTTCAGGTTATGGCCATTTTCCCACTAGTTGACAAGGGACTGCAAATATACAAAAAAGCGGTTCCCTTAAAATAAAAATATTTTTAGAAAAGGAGAATGTAGTGATGAGTCTAAAGAGGAAAAGTCTTCTAACCTTGCTGTTCGGCTTGTTTGCAGCACTCGTACTTGCAGCATGTGGAGGAGGCGGTTCTGATGACGCTTCATCCAGCAACGATGGCGGCGATTCATCAGAATCAAGCAGCGAAAAAAGCGGCGGCGGAGATTTAAGAACAGTTAAAATCGGTGGAATTTTCGACATCACTGGTGGAACAGGTGACGTAGGTACACCGTACGCGGAAGGTGCTGAAGCGTATGCGGAGTGGTACAACACGCTGGAAGACAGAAAAGTAAACATTGAATTGATCGGAAAAGACTACGCATATGAAATTCCGAAAGCGCAAGCCGACTATCAAGAGTTCCGCGACAAAGAAGGCGTTTCGGCGATTGTAGGTTGGGGTACTGGAGATACGGAAGCATTGCGTCAACAAGTTGCCCAAGATGAATTGCCGTTTATGTCGGCGTCTTACTCTGAGAACTTGAAAAACATCGATGAAAGCCCATACAACTTCCTCGTTGCAGCATCTTACTCCGACCAAGGACGCGCCGTATTGAAATGGATTTCAGAAAACCATGAAGGCGACGATCCGCCAAAAGTTGCATTGTTGTACAATGACACTGCATATGGACGTTCACCAATTGATGACATTAAAAATGCTGCACCTGACTTTGGAGTAGAAATCGTCGATGAACAAGTGATTGACGTTGCTGCTACAGAAGCGCAATCACAAATGATGAACATGGCAAAAGCTGAACCTGATTATGCGATCATCCAGCAAACTTGGAATGCGACATCCGTTATCTTAAACGAAGCACAAACGTTGGGGCTTGATACGCAGTTTATCGGATTAAACTGGTCTGCAGGCGAAGGATTGCTTGAAATGGTCAATCCAGGAGCTGCAGAAGGATTCATTGCAACACTTTCACACGTATTCCCGTATGAAGACTATCCAGGCTTAGCAGAAATAGAAGAGTACTTAGAAACAAAAGGTAAGACATTAGAAGATATCAACCAGAAGTTCGTACAAGGTTGGGCGACGATGAAAGTGATGGCAGCTGGAATTGAAGCGGCTGCTGATTTAACAGACGGTGAAATTACGGGAGCTCACATCCGTGAAGGTTTGGAAAGCTTGTCCGACTTTGATTTGGGAGGACTTCAGCCAAACGTCTCATTTGGTCCTGAAAAGCACTGGGGTACGGAACAAACTCGCTTAGGTATCGTTAAAGACGGCAAGTGGGAGCAGTTGACAGATTACTTCAGTGCAAACGAATAAATGAAAAAACGAAAACGGTATGAGAGAAGAGCGTTGGCATCTTCTCTCATACTTTTACTTAACATCCCCACACCCTGATTTGAAGGAGGATTCACAATGCTCAAGCTGAATAATATTGAAGTGGTCTACAACCGTATGATCTTGGCTCTAAAAGGAGTCACATTAGAAGTTGAAGAAGGAAAAATCGTCGCATTGCTCGGAAGAAACGGTGCAGGAAAATCGACGACGTTAAAAACGATTTCAGGCATTTTGCATTCCGAAGGCGGAGATATTATCGACGGCACGATTGAGTTTTTAGGTGAAGACATCAGTAAGATGTCCCCGGATCGACTTGTGCGTAAAGGCATTTTCCACTGCATGGAAGGCAGACGGATTTTTCCACATTTGACCGTGGAAGAAAATTTGTTGGCAGGAGCATATACTCGAAAAGATCGGAAAAACATCAAACGAGACTTCGAAGAAATTTATACATACTTTCCCAAATTGAAACAATTGGCCGATCGTCATGCCGGATACCTTTCCGGTGGGGAACAACAAATGTTGGCGATTGGGCGCGGGTTGATGGCGAAACCGAAGCTGTTGCTTTTGGATGAACCGTCGTTAGGTATTGCGCCGCTTCTCGTCGAAGAAATTTTCGAAAACATCAAGAAGATAAATGAAGAAACCGGAATGACGATTTTGGTCGTGGAACAAAACGCAAACGTCGCTTTGGGCATCGCCGATTACGGGTATATAATGGAAGATGGCCGTGTCGTATTGGAAGGAGACGTCCAATCGTTGTTGAACAACGAAAGTGTACGTGAACATTATTTGGGAGTAGGGAAAGAACAGGTGACGAACTATCGCGAAGTGAAGATGTATCGTCGCCGGAAACGCGTTGTTTGGTAATAACTTGATGAAACGAAAAGCCATGAAACGATGTACGCTGTTACATAAAATGTTTCATGGTTAAATTTTTATTCCGGAAAAATCGTTTCCATATCTTATTCAACGAATGAGGAGGTTGTTCATGCCGCAAGCCGAGATAAAATTTTTCGAACGTAAATTTCCCAGCTGCAACATGGTTTTGGTGCTCGATGAAAGACCGATCGTCGTCGATGCCGGATTTGGAAGCGATGCCCTTCTAACGGAACAGTTGCTCGAACCGTACGTCAATCCAGCGGACATATCCATGATCGTCAACACCCATTATCATACCGATCATTCCGGCGGAAACCACTTTTTTCAACAGCATTACGGTACAAAAATCGCCGCACATAAGTGGGATGCCAAAATGATCAATGCGTTCGATTTTGAATCAGGAGCATCGGACTACCTCGATCAGAAACTCGAACCTTATCACGTAGACGTTTTATTGGATGACGGCGATGAAGTGGATACAGGAGAAAAAAAGTTTCTCGTTTTTCACATTCCAGGGCATACGCTGGGTCACATCGCGTTGTATGAGCCGACCGATCAAGTGCTTATCGTCGGCGATTTGTTTCACCGTGACGATGTTGGTTGGCTCAATATTTTCCGTGAAGGCGTCGGTGCGATCCACCGTTCCATTGAAAGCATCGAACGGTTAACAAAGTTGCCGGTCAAAATAGCATACTCCGGACATGGACCGGAAATCCGTAATCCGAAACAGTCGATGGAACGGGCCATCGAACGTTTCAACCGGTGGATCGAAAACCCTGAAAGCATCGGCTGGCACGGCTTGAAAAGAATTTTTGCATATAAGTTAATGCTCATCGATGGAATGGACAAAAAAGACATCCCCCAATATTTGTTAAGCTCAAGTTGGTTCATCGATATAAGCAAGCATCTTTTCCGAAAAAACCCCGAACAATTTATCACTCCCTTCCTGAATGAGATGATCCGTTCAAAAGCGGCAACTTGGCATGGGTCGGTATTAAAAGCCACCGCTCCTTACATTGCTCCCGATCAAAAGTGGATTGATGAGGATGTTAAGCCAATCGATTGGAGCGACAAACGCCACGGTGGAAAGAAAAGAGGAGAGTGGAATGAAGATTAAAGCAGGGGATATTGTCCGTTTTGAAAGGACGTTTACGAAAGAAGACGTCGAATTGTTTCTAAAAGTGTCCAAGGACGAAGGGGAACACCATTGCCAACCGGACGAATTGGGCCGTTTCGTCGTCCATGGTTTGCTTACTGCCACATTGCCGACAAAAGTGGGCGGCGATTTCAACGTCCTGGCGCGGAAGATGCATTTTGAATTTATTCGCCCGGTATATACCGGTGACACGATTTTATGCGAAGTGACCATTGAAAAATATGAACGGAAAAAAGCGGACAGAATGTTGATCGAGACCGCTTTTTCATGTACGAACCAACACGATGAAGAAGTGATGATCGGAAGCTTTTCCGGTGTCATTTTCACCGATTAATCGACTTATCCCAAATCGAAAGTCATGTGGATCGACGTTGGATTTTTTATCGGAAATCGCTACAGGTAACCAACAACATACCATGATAATATGCAAATGGACCATTCGTTGGCGGTGTAAGGAAAAAGAACTTTCTCATACATCGATGTATGAAAAAGTTCTTTTTCCTTTGTGGTGAATCAATCTTTTAAACCGCGTAATAATCGAAGACCGTTTAAAATGACGAGCAATGTGCTTCCTTCATGGACAACAACGGCAAATGTCATATTGGCGAAGCCGAAAAAGTTTATGAAAATCAAAAACAATACGACGGACAACGCAATCGCGATATTTTGCCAAACGATTTTCCGCAATTTTTTCGCAAGGCGGTGCGCATACGCGATTTCCCCCAAATCATTTTTCATCAGCACGCCATCGGCCACATCGATGGCGATATCCGTACCTTTCCCCATCGCGATGCCGATGTCGGCGGTCGCCAGTGCCGGAGCATCGTTCACTCCGTCGCCGAACATGGCGATGACCGGATAATCGTTTTTCAATTCGCGGATTTTAACCGCTTTTTCTTCAGGCAAAACATTTCCCCGCACTTCATCGATGCCGAGTTGTTCGCCGATCGCTTTTGCCGTCCGCTCCGCATCTCCGGACAACATCACCGTATAAATGTTTTCCGTTTTGAAATATTGTATCGCTTTTTTGGCGCTATCTTTCGGTGCGTCTTGGATGCCGATGACGCAAATGACTTTATCTTCTTCGCAAAAATAGACGACCGTTTTTCCTTCATTTTCAAGACGGTTGGTCACTTCTTGAAGTTGACTTGACACTTCGCCAACAATCGATGGTTTGCCGATTTTATACGTTTTTTGTTGAAATTTGCCGCTTAATCCGCGTCCGATTTCGTTGTCCACTTCCATATCGAAAATTGCGGCATCGCCAAAATGGCGCAAAATCGCTTCGGCAAGCGGGTGATTCGCTTTGCGTTCCATCGATGCGATGATGGAACGATAAAATTGTTTTTGTTCCTCCGACAACTGTTCGTCAAAATGTACGTCGCTTACCGACGGGGCGCCTTCGGTCAACGTTCCGGTTTTGTCAAATACGACAGCTTTTAGATCAGCGAGGTTCGCCAAGCTCGCGCCGCCTTTAAATAAGACGCCGCGTTTGGCCAAGTTGCTCAACGCAGAAAGCGTGGCCGGAATATCGGTTACGGCGAGTGCGCAAGGTGAAGCGGCGATGAGAAAGACCATCGTGCGATAGAAACTGACATCAAACGTCCATGTTAATCCGAAATATCCGACGATGAAAAACAGCGGCGCAATCAATAGAACAGCAGTGACATAAAGCGGCATGAAATGTTGGATCGTAAACGCCGTTTTGGAGATGTTCGTTTTCGTTTGTTGTACAAGTTCGATGATTTTGGCGAAAACGGTATCTGAACTGTCTTTCGTCACTTCCATCGTCAATGTGCCATCCCCGTTGATCGTGCTTGCATAGACGATGTCGCCGGCATTTTTTTCAACGGGGATGCTCTCGCCGGTGATCGCCGATTCGTCGACGGTCGAGCGACCCGAAAGGACGATCCCATCTGCAGGGATTTGATCGCCGTTTAAGACAAGGAGCTGATCACCAATTTTCACCTCCGTCACATCGACGATTTCGATTTGGCCGTCAGGGTGCAATTTCCTGGCGTTTTTCGGGTGCATTTCTAGTAAACTCGCAATCTCTTTCGTGCTTTTTGATTGTGCATAATCTTCCAAGTAATGGGCACCGGCAAAAATGAGAATCAAAAGTGCCGCTTCCATAAACTCCCCGATTAAAATGGCGCCGACAGCAGCAAATGTCATCAACAGATGGACGTTCGGATAAAACTTTTTCAATCGCAGCGAATGTTTCACCGTGTCGATGAAGCCTTCGATGATGATATGGTATCCGGATAAAAGAAATGTCAGCAAAAACAATACGTTTTTCAAAAGTGCATTGGATAGAAACAACGCGAACAAAAAGCCGGCCAGACCGATAAAATATAAGATGACTTCCGTATGTCCACTATGTTCATGATGGTCATGTTCATGACCGTGCCCCGATAAAAGATGTTCATCGTTTTTCGCTTTAATCATAGTGGTACAACTCCTTAACGTGTTCAATCGCCAAATCAAAAATGTCATGAATATGGTCATCGTCCAGCTCGTAAATGACTTTTCTGCCTTGCTTTTCAAATTTGACGAGCCGGGCGAGCTTCAATTCGTGCAGCTGATGGGAAATGGCGCTTTGCGACATCGAGAGCATTTCGCTTATTTCCGAAACGGTAAGTTTCCGATGTTTGAGCGCAAACAAAATCTTGATCCGTGTCGGATTGGAAAATGCTTTAAATAAATCAGCGACATCTCGCTCCACTTGTTCGTCCAATAAATGGTAATCTTCTTGCTTCGACTTTTTTGGCTCTGCCACGATGATTCCTCCAATTGTTCATGAATATATGAAGAATTTTTCATATATTAAATTATAAAACACCGATTCCTTTGTGTCAATCATAAAAAGCATAAAAAGGCAGTATGGACTTATGTTTCGTCCATACTGCCTGTTACAATCAAATTTATCATTTTAACACTTTTACCGTAACGGTGCGGACACCCCAATTACGCGCTTGGCTGTCGGATTTGAATAAGACGTCGATTCGGTTTCCTTTAATCGCCGTTCCGGTGTCTGCTGCAATCGCCACTCCATACCCTTCCACCCAAACTTTGGAACCGAGAGGAATGACGCTTGGGTCGACTGCGATAATGCGTTGATGTTTTTTGCTTTTGACGTTGATTCCGGTGGACGTCACTCCGGAACAGCCGTTACAAAACGGGGTGTATGCCGTTGCAATCATGCGATATGTTTCGCCGACCTCGACAGGTTCTTTTGCTTTGTCCGTCTTTTTGTTTTTGTCCGATTTAGCCGTTGTTTTTACGGTAGCGGCAGCTTTCGTTATTTGCTTTTGTTCGCGTGCTTTCATTTCATTGCGATACGATTGTTCGAGAACCTGCAATTTGTTGTCTTCGGTTGCCAACTTTTCTTTTTCGTTGTTTAATTGTTCTTCTCTTTTCTTCAATTCATTTTCTTTCGCTTTTAATGCATCTTTTTGTTGTTCAATTTTCGCTTTCGTTGCTTCATATTCTTTTTTTAATTCTTCTTGTTTTTCAAGCTTTTCTACGATCAAGTTTTGGTGTTGCTCCAGTTTTTTTCTGTCTTCCGTTTGTTGTTGGATCAATTCACGATCTGCTGTCGTGATTGCAGTTACAGATGTTACACGACTGAGGAATTCGGTGAACGACTTCGCGTTGAATATGACTTCCAAGAAGCTGATGTCGCCACCGGTTTCTTGATAAGCGCTAAGACGGTTTTTCAAAATTTCATGCCGTTTGTCGATCGTTTCGTTCAATTCATTTATTTCATCCAGTAGTTCGTAAAATTGCTTTTCATATTCCACAATTTTTGTTTCGGTTTCCTGGAGCTTCGCATTGTTTTCCTGCAATTGTTGTTCAATTTCCGTCATTTCTTTGTGCAATGCATTCATTTCATCTAATACTTGGGCGATTTCTCGTTCATTTTTGGAAAGTTGTGCTTTGATTGCTTGGCGTTCTTGTTGCACTTTATGAAGCGAGTCGGATGCTGCTTCTAAATGAGCAGGATCAAAAAGCAACGTGCTTGCCGCCAAGAAAAAAAGCGACAAGATAGCAAGCGTTGTTCGCAAAACGGTACAACTCCCTTGGATTTATATTCGTCATGTCCATTTGTTTGTCTTGTTGCTTGCAGTATAACATTTATATGAAACAAAAATATTATGACAATATTACAAAACGATTAAGCATTTTCCCGGTTTATTACAGTTTGTAAGATTACACGGATGAGAAACGATAAAAGACGGCTCTGTGCGCCGTCTTTTTAACGATATGATTGAAGGTTTCATTTGTAACATAAATGTAATAAAAAGGAAAACATAAAAGCACTTTCTGGAGGTGATCGCCAGAAAGTGCTTTTCACATGGGCTGTACTGGAGTCGAACCAGTGACCTCTTCGCTGTCAACGAAGCGTTCTCCCGCTGAACTAACAGCCCGTATATTTCGATTTATCCAAACCGCAATTATTACTATATAAAAAAATTTACGTTTTGTCAAATAAATGCTCAAAATCATTTTTGCTTCGTTTCTTCAGCAAGAATGGGGTCATTGTTGTGAATCGATGCGATTGAAACGTTAAATATTTCGAATCTATCACAATTTCATGAAGTTTATGTAAACGTCTTGTTAATAATTTGGAAAAGTTGCTAATGGGCCCCCTTATTCTTGTGGGGTTAATATTAAAATAGGAATGAAAGCCATGATAAACGTTTTTCATATTTTTGGCTGTTCATTACATGATCACAACGTTCAATTAACATGCAGTATCGTTCCTTCCAAAGTTTGCGGATATCCCCATGTTTTCGAATGAAAAGGAGAACATGTCGGCTCGTATTGAAATTTATCTTCAATTAAATGAGAAAATGATCGGTCAAACAAATTCACAATTTGGACAAAAAGAAACGTATTTTGACAACATTTGAGCATACCCCTTGAGGTATTTTTGGAAATCGATTATACTTTAAAATAGCTAGTACATTAAAATTAATATAAAAAGGAGTTGCATGATGATGGCAGATGTTCAACATGTTCAAACGGAACAACAAGTGGAGCAGGAGGTTCAATCATTACCTAGAATCGGCAGTCCGGCACCGCAGTTTGAAGCTGTAACAACGCACGGAACCATCCGCTTGGAAGATTATAAAGGAAGCTGGTTGATTTTGTTCTCACACCCGGCAGACTTTACACCAGTATGTACGACAGAATTTATCGGCTTTCAAAAAATTTATCCTCAATTGAAAGAAATGAACGTTGAATTGCTTGGGTTGAGCATCGACAGTGTCAACTCACACATTGCTTGGATCCGCAACATCAAGGAGAAATTCGGTGTCGACATCGAATTCCCGGTCATTGCGGACTTGACGATGGACGTTGCGAAAAAATACGGTATGATCATGCCGGAAGAATCAAGCACGGAAGCTTCACGTGCCGTATTTGTGATTGACGATAAGCAAATTGTCCGAGCAATCATTTACTATCCGTTGTCAACGGGACGCAACATGGATGAAATCATTCGTCTTGTCAAAGCATTGCAAACGACGGACAAGCACGGAGTGGCAACACCAGCTGATTGGCAAGAAGGCGATCGTGTCATCGTACCGCCGGCACCAACAGTTGAAGGTGCGGAAGAGCGCATGAAAGATGATAGTCTCGAATGTGTCGACTTCTACTTCTGCACGAAAGAACTTTAATGTAAGCAGAAGGAGGTAGTCGAACATGGCTTGTGGCAAAGGAAATGTGCAATTGTCCCCGACGGAAAAGAAAATCGGCCAGTCAATCGAGCATGAATTTTTATCCGTCGAAGAAATTGTGCAAAAAACAAGTTTGCCGATGTTTAAAGTAAGAAGCGGCATTCGCTCATTATTAGAAAAAGATTTAATCGTAGAAGAAAACGGCAAATATAAAGTGAAGAAGGATGAGTAACCCATTCCCATCCACCCCCAAAAAACAGGCTGGGACAAAACTCCGGTAAAAAATCGAAGTTCAGTTAAAGCTGAACTTCGATTTTTTTAAATAAACTAAAAGGTGTCTTCTTGTAAAAATAAAGATAATTTTACTTATGTATTCGAATCATATTATGAAACAATTCGTTTTTCCTTAAGATTTGGGAGCCAAAATTCAAGAGTATGGCATCGCATTTGTCATGGATAACCCAGTCGCAAGCCTTCCAAAATCAGGCCCGTTTTCTCCCGGCCTCTTTTTTTATGATACAAACCTTTTGCAAATAAAGTTATAACCGTTTGGCCATAATATAAAAACAACTTTAATCTTTTTTTCATTTTTACGTGGCCAAGAAATGTTCATCTTTTTGTAACAAAGCGGTTTGCAATTGACAAGTGATATTAGCGTTGCATCTTACAATGGTTGAAATGGCAATGTTTTGCAACGGGAGAAAGTGAAATGAGTCACATTTAAATGAAAAAATAATGAATAAATTGAGAATGATGATTTCCTTCATGAAATTGTTTTATATGGCGAAAAATCCTTGATGAACATTGATGTCATTGTGATTTCATCATTTTGCAATTGAATAAATTCAGAAAATTCGATTCATTGTATAATTCCTTGACAAAAAAAATTAAGCATATAATAATAAGTACTAGATTAGAATTATTCTCGTTACAAAATTCGACAACCGTTCCTATACATAAATCGGTCATGTCGAATGATACTAACTATATTAATACAATAAGAATAACTTAAGGAGGAGTTTATACATGTCATTAGTCGGTAAAAAAATCGAAGAGTTCAGAGCAGATGCGTATCACGCAGGAAAAGGGGAGTTCATTGAAGTAACGCACGAAGATTTCAAAGGGAAATGGAGCATCGTCGTATTTTATCCAGCCGACTTTACATTCGTGTGCCCAACAGAGTTGGAAGACGTACAAAGCTATTACGAAGAATTGAAAGAACTAGGTTGCGAAGTATATTCCGTTTCAACCGATACGCACTTTACACACAAAGCATGGCATGACCATTCAGAGGCAATCAGCAAATTGCAATATATTATGATCGGTGACCCATCACAAAAACTTTCCCGTATGTTCGATGTTTTGGATGAAGAGCAAGGGCTTGCACAAAGAGGTACATTCATCATCGATCCAGATGGCGTCGTCCAAGCGGTGGAAATCAACGCTGACGGCATCGGAAGAGACGCAAGCACATTGATCAGAAAGATCAAAGCGGCACAGTATGTACGCAACAATCCTGGCGAAGTTTGCCCAGCTAAGTGGGAAGAAGGCGGCGAAACGTTAAAACCTAGCCTTGACTTAGTGGGCAAAATTTAAGGAGAGAGAGCATAAATGTTACTAGATCAAAATATGAGGGCGCAGCTTAAGCAATATTTGGAGTTGATGGAAGGCGACGTCGTCCTTAAATTAAGTGTTGGCGACGACAAACAATCAAAAGACATGGTTGAACTCGCCAACGAACTGAAAGAATTGTCTGATCGCATCATCATTGAACATACCGTTTTAGATCGGACGCCAAGCTTCAGCGTCAACAGACCGGGCGAAGACACCGGCATCGAGTTTGCCGGTGTGCCGCTCGGCCACGAGTTTACATCACTCGTGTTGGCGTTGCTTCAAGTGAGCGGCCGTCCGCCAAAAATGGACGAAAATCTGGTCAAACAAATTCAAGCGTTGGAAGGCGAATACCATTTTGAAACGTACGTAAGCTTGACATGCCAAGTTTGCCCAGATGTCGTACAAACGTTGAACGCAATGGCCGTATTGAATCCGAACATCAAACATACGATGATTGACGGGGCCGTCTTCAAACAAGAAGTGGAAAGCAAAAAAATCATGGCGGTTCCAACCGTTTATTTGAACGGCGAAGAGTTCAGCGGCGGCAGAATCACAGCGGAAGAAATTTTGGCGAAACTAGGCGCAGGGCCTGACAAAGAAGAATTCGAGAAAAAAGATCCGTTCGATATTCTCGTCATCGGTGGCGGACCTGGAGGAGCAACCGCGGCGATTTATGCGGCTCGTAAAGGCATCCGTACAGGAATCGTTGCCGAACGTTTCGGTGGTCAGATCCAAGATACGGCCACGATAGAAAACTTCATTGGCACAAAAGCGATCGAAGGCAGCCACCTCGCCAACAATTTGTTGGAACACGTGAATGAATACAACGTCGATGTGATGAATTCACAACGTGCAGTAGGCTTGAAGAAAAATGATTATGTAGAAGTCGAACTCGAAAACGGAGCAACACTCAAGAGCAAGGCGGTTGTCATCGCCACTGGTGCGAAATGGAGACAACTCGGTGTACCTGGAGAAGCGGAATTTCGCAACAAAGGGGTCGCTTATTGTCCGCACTGCGACGGCCCTTTATTTGAAGGTAAGCGTGTTGCCGTCATCGGCGGAGGAAACTCAGGAATCGAAGCGGCCATCGACTTGGCGGGCATCGCCAAACACGTGACCGTCCTTGAATTCGCGGAAGAACTCAAAGCGGATTCCGTCTTGCAAGATCGTGTGAAAGAATTGCCGAATGTCACGATCATCACAAATGCACAGACGACGGAAATCACCGGCGACGAAACAGTGAACGGATTAAAGTACATCGATCGGGCAACAAACGAAGAACATCATCTCGAACTTGAAGGTGTATTCGTGCAAATCGGCCTCGTTCCTAACACGGATTGGTTGGGCGATGCGGTTGAGAAAAATAGATTCGGTGAAATTGTCGTCGACCGCAACGGAAGAACGAATGTCGAAGGTGTTTTTGCCGCCGGCGACTGTACGGATGAACCGTACAAGCAAATCATCATTTCGATGGGGGCATCTGCAACCGCTGCGTTGAGCGCATTCGATTATATCGTTCGCAATGCCGATAAATTTGCTAAAATGGAAGCAAAATAACGTTGTCATATCACAAAAAACCTCTATAAGTTTTCCAAACTTATAGAGGTTTTTTCTTTCATTTACTGCGTCTAAATATTAAAAATTTTACAAAACTCAGTGACAAACTTTGCCGGCATTTGAATAATTGAAAGCAAAAGAAGCGTTCAAACGATTAACCCTTTTAACATATATTGTGAACTACCCTCCACTTACCACCCTTGCGGGTTGCTTGAAGTGGGGGCTTCTCGGGTAATCCTGCACCAACCGACATTCATCTCCCACCTACTCATTGGGCTATCGCCCTGCACATTCCTTGAGGATGGGAGACTTCTGTCGGAAAAAGTTAAAATTTGAATTCCAAGACGTGCTCCAGTCCATAAATGAGTTCATGTTTGTCCATCACTTTTTCAATCGCCAATTTCAAGCCGCCCATGAACGATTCACGGTGGAATGAGTCGTGTTTGATCGTAAACAGTTCGCTTTTGCCACCGAAAATGACTTCTTGGTGCGCTACGAGCCCCGGAAGTCGGACACTGTGCACGTGAATGCCGTCTACTTCACCGCCGCGTGCACCTTTGATCGTTTCAAATTCATCCGGATGGCCTTGCTTCTTCGCTTTGCGCACTTGTTTGATCATGTCAATCGTTTTCACCGCGGTGCCTGAAGGCGCGTCGATCTTTTGGTCGTGGTGCTTTTCAATGATTTCCACATCAGAAAAGTATTGAGCCGCCACCTTGGAAAAAACCATCATGAGGACGGCGCCCAAAGCGAAATTCGGGGCAATGATGCAGCCTGTGTTCGTTTCTTTTGCAATCGCTTTAAGCGTTTCAATCTGTTCATTGGAAAAGCCTGATGTGCCGACGACAGCCCGCACTTTATGTTTTAACGCCGTTTTCGTATGTAAAAATCCTGCTTCCGGAACCGTCAAATCGATGAATACATCCGGCTTGATTTCTTCGAAGCATGTTTTGGCGTCATAATAAACGGGAACATCGATGTGCTCATACGAGACGTCGTCCCGTTTGCGGTCGATGACCGCTTTTAATTGAAACTTTTCTTCATCTCTGATCATGTTGATCGCTTCTTTTCCCATGCGTCCCCTCGGTCCGGCAAGGACGATGTTGATGGTTGTCATGATTCATCCCCCTCTTTGATTGCCGCTTTTTTCGTCCAACGATTTTTATCGCGAATGTTGAACTTGTTCATCGTCTGATGAAACGCTTTTGATAAATCCAAATTCAATGAATTCGTAAAACAAGCAAGCACGAACAAAATGTCGCCGATTTCTTCTTCGATCGATTTTTCTTCTTCATCCGGTTTTTTCGGTTTCTCACCGTATACGTGGTTGATTTCCCGTGACAATTCACCGACTTCCTCGGCCAACCGGGCAACAAGCGCCAGCGGCGAAAAATACCCTTCTTCGAATTGTGAAATGTAACGATCGACGATCTCTTCAATTTCTTTTGTCGTATATACGATTTCTTTATCCATCTTGTCTCCTCTAGTGAAAATGCAATTTTACTTTTATGTTAACGAATGAAAAACCGTTTGACAAACAATTTAATTGGTTTAATGCGCCATCATTGTATCGCTCGCCCATTTTGTCTATACTAAGGACGGTTGCTACGTTTTCCATAAATGGCAAGCTCAATAAAGGAGGGAAAAGTTGATGTTCGGATTGAAATTGAAAAACATTTTCTTCATATTAGTTGGATCCGCCATATTTTCGTTCGGCGTCGTCCATTTCAACATGCAAAACGACTTGGGAGAAGGCGGTTTTACGGGAATTACGCTTTTATTATATTTTTTATTCAAGTGGGACCCGTCAATCACGTATCTCCTGTTGAATATTCCGGTCTTTTTCATCGGTTGGAAGGTGCTCGGACGCATCACGTTCATTTATACGCTCATCGGCACATTTGCCGTCTCTGGATTTTTAAACTTATTTCAAATCAAACCGTTCGATATTAATTTGGAATCCGATATGACGTTGGCCGCTTTATTTGCGGGCGCATTCGTCGGCGTCGGACTCGGGGTCATCTTCCGTTATGGCGGAACGACCGGGGGCGTCGACATCATCGCGCGGATCGTCAATAAATACTTCGGTTGGAGCATGGGAAAGACGTTGTTCGTCTTCGACTTTTTCGTCATCGGCACTTCCATCTTCACGTATCTCGATTTAGTGCAAGGCATGTATACGTTGCTCGCCGTTTATGTAGGGGTTCGCGTCATCGATCTCATTCAAGAAGGGGCCTACTCGGCTAGGGGCGCGACGATCATTTCGAAAAAATATGCCGAAATCGCCGATAAAATCAACCATGAAATGGAACGGGGCGTGACGGTTTTCAACGCAAAAGGGCATTATACACAAGAAATTCAAAAAGTGTTATATTGCGTCGTCGGCAAAAATGAAATCGTCAAACTGAAAAATATCATTTTGGAAGTCGATCCGCATGCGTTCGTTTCGGTTTCAAGCGTCCACGAAGTGATGGGGGAAGGATTCACGCTGGATGAAAAGAAAAATCCAATATATCCTTAAAAAAGAAAAAATTCCGGAAAGTGTTTTCCGGAATTTTTTATTCGCGATTCGCCAAGAAAATCAAAATGAATCGTAACAATTCAGCCACTGCTACGAGGGCTGATGCAACGTACGTCAATGCGGCCGCGTCCAACACTTTTTTCGTGTCGCGCTCTTCCAAGTTCGTAATGATGCCACCTGCGACGAGTTGATGCATTGCTCTTGCTGAAGCGTTGAATTCAACCGGAAGCGTAACGAGCTGGAACAACACGGCAAAAGCCATGAAGATAATTCCGAGCAGCAACAATTCCATCCAGTTGAATAACAAGCCCGCCAAGATAATGTAAAACGATGCACCTGAGCCGAATGAAGCAAGCGGAACCAAACTCGTCCGGAACTTCAAAAAAGCATATTCTTCTGCATCTTGCAGCGCATGTCCGACTTCGTGAGCGGCTACCGCGGCTGCGGCCATTGACGTGCCATGATAGTTGTTCGTCGATAAGCGGACCGTTTTTGAGCGTGGATCGTAATGGTCCGTCAATGTGCCTTGAACCTCTTCGATGCGTACGTCGTACAAACCGTTTTCATCCAGTATTTTCCGGGCGACATCGACTCCACGCATTTGAGAAGATGTCGGAACTTTTGAATATTTGTTGTATGCGTTTCTCACTTTCATTTGCGCCCAAAGTGGCAAAATTAACAGGATTGCAAAATAAATCAAATATGCTCCTAATGACATTAAGGCATTCCTCCACTATTCCTAAAATTGCGCTCTATAGTCAATAATAGTCAAAAAAAACTTTGAAGTCAATCGTTTACGTTTCGTTTGCCCTTCTTTTTTTTATATTCCGTCCCTTTATATTTTCTCCAACTTACATACGTTAATGTAAGAATGATGGAGCCGCCAATCAACAACAACAAGGAAAAAAAAGGGACGATGCTTGAAAACAGCACATTTCCTTGGTGCTCCGCCGATAATGGAAAACATGTTGTTATGACCCCTACAGAAACAGCTGTAAAGCTTTCTGACATAGAGATCACCCCACGAAAAAAGAGTCTTCTTTAACTATATGAGGGATGATCGTCAATTATGTATTCTATCGCCGTGGCATTTTTTAAGCAGCCAGTACGTGATTAAAATCGTTGAGACCGACAGCCAGAACGTGAAATAGCCGATTTCTTTTATATAATCCGTCAGCGATGAATAAATCGGCATCATCCCGAAGACATAATCAATGATGTCGTTGTGCAAAATCACGATTCCCGCAAACGTCAAATGTCTCAACTTGATGTTGTAATGCGGAATGTACATCAAGCCTTCGATCGCCATCGCCGCGTGCGACGCGATGAGCATCA
>JAAYTF010000128.1 GCA_012518125.1 Bacilli bacterium
ATCAACATAAATTAGTACGAAGGTTTATCCCAAAAGGAGAGTGTTTAGCTGATATATCAGCTAACACAATCAATCAAATACAGAATTGGATGAATAACATACCTCGAAAAATACTAGGTTATCGCACTGCTAAACAAGCGTTTTTAGATGAACTAAAAGCATTTGTGGACCAACAATAATCAGGCACTTACAATTATAGGATAATTCACATAATTTAGGTGACTAACTTAAACTTGAAATTCAGGGTTATAATAAAAATTGTCAAACAGAAAAACAGAAAAAAGAGGGGCTGTTAATATTGCGAAAATTATCGATATTATTGATTTTTATGTTAATTTTAGTTTCCGCATGTTCATCAGGTGAACAAGAAGGAAAACAAGATGAGATAAATTCTGATTTGACACCTGTTTATGATGGAATGGGTGATATTCATGAAGAGACGAGTAGCAAGGAAACACTCCCGCAATTTCTTGATAACCATGCGGAAGAAATGCAAATTATCTATCGTGCAGTAGCGGAACATCAAGAGTTACTGGAACATATCCCTTGTTATTGTGGTTGCGGTGAATCAGTAAATCATTCACATAATTATCATTGTTTTATTCATGAAAATAAAAATGATGGTTCTGTTGTTTGGGATGATCATGCGACACGTTGTAAAATTTGTTTAGATATTGCTGCCGAGTCGATTATTGAATATAACGATGGGAAAACAATTGATGAAGTTCGTATGTTCATTGAAGAAAAATATGAAGGACAAGGTTTTCCTGAACCAACAGATACACCGAAAATAACATCGTAAAAATAAACTAGTGGTTAATCTAGACTTTATTTTTTAAAGAATATCAGATAGTAAATAAAAACGAGAGACAGCCGACTTCAGGCCGGTTAAAACGGTCATGTCTTGTGATCAACGCCGCACGCAAGTGTAATTTTACGAGTTATAAAATATAAAAAAGAGTCTGGGACAAAACTAATCTTTTAAATGATAATAAAAATGGAGTCCAATTTTTACAACTGGACTCCATTTTTATTCATTAGCTGAGTTTTGTCTCAGCCTCTTTTTGCCTTTTTTAACTTACTTGAATCGGAGAAAACTCGAATCGTATAATAATAACAAAGGCGGTATCATTATGATAAAATATAAGTTATGACAATAGATAGAGAGGAGATGTTCGCAATTAATCTCGATCATATCGGTAAAAAGATAAAATATTTGCGATTACGGCAACAGAAAACGCAACAACAAATAGCGGATGAGTGCGGAATCTCGAAAAGTTTGCTTTCCAAAATTGAAAATGGCCAAACGTCTTCTGCAATCGCCACGTTGGCCAAAATCGCCAAGGCATTGAACGTTTCCCTTTCATGGCTGCTTGAAGACAAGCCGGAACAAGACATCGTACTTTTGCATCGGAACCAACGCCGAGCGAAAATTGGCGACGAACATATGGGATATTCGTACGAATTGTTGGCGAACCGCTCGCCTTTTTCACGGGTAGAGCCGACGATCGTCTACGTCACGCCAAAAGATGCGAATAAGCGGAGAGAGATGTATACGCACGACACGGATGAATTCATCTACATATTAAAAGGCAAAATTGAATTGTCATACAACGGGAATTCGTATTTGATGGAAGAAGGGGACACAGCGTTTTTCAAAGGTTCTAACCCGCATTTGTTCATTCCGGTGGATAACAAAGGAGCCGAAGTGTTGACGATCTTTATCGAGTAGTTTGAGAAAAAAGGAGGTGCGCACGATGTCGCTTATTGGAGCGATAAAATTTTTGTCATCGATCTTGTTTGCTTTCATCGTGTTGAAAATGATTTTGCCGGCGCGAGGCGTTGAACAAATTACCGTCCATGAATTGAAAGAAAGGTTGAAAGACGATTCCATACAATTCATCGATGTGAGACCTCCTGCGAAGTACAACCAGTTCCATATATTCGGCTTCAAAAATGTACCGATGCGCCGTCTACGCAAAGAGGCGGAACGATTGGACAAAAACCGGCCGGTGGTTACGATTTGCCAAACGGGAGCGCACGGGAATCGTGCGTGTAAAAAATTGAAACGGTGGGGTTTTACGAAGTTGGCCAATGTTCGAGGCGGTTTGAGCACGTGGGAACCTTACCATATCGATCGTACGTGAAACGTGAAGCGGAAACAAGATGGCTTTTTCCATGCATGGCTTCGTCAGTGAACGGATGCTCACTGACGTTTTTTCATTTAAAAAAGAAAACGAGTGGATTACATACTTCACTCCACTCGTTTACATCGTATGGGGAAACGATCAGCTTAGCATCTTTTTCTTTTCGGAATGCTCTTCCAAATCAATCGGCTTTTTCTTCGGGTCTAAATAGAAGAAATCTTCGATTTTGCGTACGTCGTTGTTCGCTTCCCGGATGACGATATGGCTGCGGTTGAATTTCGTCGGCGAATCGATGCCGCATGACGCCCCGAGCATGAACAATCCTTCGCGCATCGTGCGCAAGTAGTTTGCTGTGCGGAAGCGTTTTTCTTCCACGACCAAACCGGCTTCCAAATGCGGCAAATGCGAAGTGATTCCGACCGGGCACAAGTTTGTGTGACATTTGCCTGCATTAATGCAGCCTACCGTATTCATTGCCGCCCGGGCGACGTAAATCAAGTCGGCGCCCAACGATAACGCAATCGCCATCCTGTCAGCCGTTGCCAGCATGCCGGAAGCAAAAATTTTCACCTTGTCGCGGACCCCGTATTTTTTCAACGTTTGGTCCAAAATGTGAATGCCGGAATAAATCGGCAACCCTAAGCTGTCAGCCATTTCCTGATACGTGGCTCCCGTTCCGCCTTCTGCGCCGTCGATGGCGATGAAATCAGGGTGTAAGCCCGTTTCGCGCATGTAGCGCGCAAGCTCTTCGAAAGAATGGTTATCGCCGGCGACGACTTTGATGCCGACCGGTTTGCCGGTGATGTTTTGCCAATGGGTGATCCAGCGGAACATCCCTTCGATATCGTTGAACAATGGAAAACGGTTCGGGCTTTCGACGTCTTTGCCCATTTCGATCCCGCGGATGCGGGCGATTTCTTCGGTAATTTTTTCTTTCGGCAATTTCCCACCGCGGACTTTGGCACCTTGCGCCAGTTTGATTTCGATTGCTTTCACTTCAGGACGCAGCGCATTTTCCAAAAATGTTTCTTCATCGTATTTCCCGTCTTTTCTTGCCCCGAACAAACCGGAACTGATTTGGAAGATGAGCGGCGCATGCTTCTCTTTCAAGACGCCTTGTTTTACGAGCGTATCGACGTGGAACATGACGCCTTTTCCGAATCGTTCTTCCAAGTCGAAATTGGAGCTGTTCGGATATTGCGTTATGAAATGGACGATTTTTTCGCTCAAACGGTCCATCAGTTCTTTGTTCGGGTCGGCCACTTCATACACGCGCGACAAATGGTAGCGGGAAATTCCGCCTTCTCCTGTATTCATAAAACTGCCGCCGCTGATGGCCACCCCTTGTGCAAGTGCTTTAACCGCACTCTTTGACAATGCACCGTAACTCATCGCGGAAATGCCGACCAAGCCTTTTACGACGAACGGCTTTTCGCGTTCCGGTCCGATGACGATCGCTTCGTCGTCCGTCAAGTACCACGGTTTCAGTTGCACCGGATTGCGTTTTTCTTTACGTTTCGTGATCGTTTCGCTGATGATTTTATACGTGTAAGATTGGATGAGCGGTTCATTGTCCGCTTTCAATTCATCGACGTTTAGCGGGAACATGGAGTTGGTCAAATAAAAACCAGTTTTTGAGAAATCGCGTTTTGAACCGAAACCGATGACTGTATTGGCGTATTTTCCAGCTTTTGCAATCGTTTCTGCCGTATCCCGGTCGATCGGCCGTCCCTCTTTGTCATTCAAAAACCAGTATTGCCTGAATTCAGGGCCGACCATTTCAAAAATGTAGCGCAACCGTCCGAGAATCGGATGCGTTTTTAAGATCGCGTGCTGTTTTTGATACTTGTCTTTGATGAATAAATAGATGAATAAAATGATAAGTCCATAGAAAGCGACAAGTGGCAAATATTTAAAAGTATCCATTAAAATAGACAGTTTCATCACCTCTATAACATATCATATCAGCTATTTTATGAAGGTAAAGGGCAATCACCCACAAAAACCCCCTATATCTCAAAAAAGTATGAGAATGATGCTTTTTCGGCATTAATTAGATTAGTAGAGAAAATATTTGGCAAGAACGATGTTCCCGACAAAAGTGTTCGTTATGCGACCGGAGCAGCCGGAAGGTGAAACGTTCGAGCTTGCTGTAATGGTTCGGAATCATAAGTATAAGTGATATAATAAACATGAATGAACATTTTGGCGAAACCGTTTTATGAAACATAAGGTTAGATTACGCTTGTTCAACACGAATCAAAAATATACTTTTAAGGTAGTGGATAGGAACATGTTTAAAACGTTTCAAGGCATTCCGTTTTCCATCTTGGAACTTGCTTTAGTGAACGAAAACGGAGATATCAAAACAGCATTGGAAAACAGCCTGAATTTGGCGCAGCATGCGGAAAAATGGGGATATCACCGTTTTTGGTTGGCGGAGCACCACAATATGCCGGGGGTGGCAAGTTCCGCCACTTCCGTATTGATCGGCTATATCGCGGCGAATACGAAACGGATCCGTGTCGGTTCAGGAGGAATCATGCTGCCTAATCACTCCCCATTAGTCATCGCGGAGCAGTTCGGGACGCTTGAGACACTTTATCCGAATCGGATCGATCTCGGAATCGGCCGTGCGCCGGGAACCGATCAGGCGACCGCTTACGCTTTGCGAAGGCGCATGATGCAAGAACAAGACACTTTTCCGGAAATGTTGGCTGAATTGCGTTCGTATTTTGAAGATAATGAAGCGGCACTGGTCAGGGCGATTCCCGGTTCAGGCTTGGACATCCCGATTTGGCTGTTAGGTTCAAGCGACTACAGTGCTAGACTTTCAGCGAGTTTGGGCTTGCCGTTTTCGTTTGCGAGCCATTTTGCGCCGCAATACTTGCACGAGGCACTAAAAATATACCGTTACCAATTCAAACCTTCGGATAAATGGAAGGAGCCGCACGTGATGGTCGCGATCAACATCATTGCGGCGGAGACGGATGATGAAGCGGAATTTTTGGCTACGTCATTAAAGCAGCAATTTTTGCATTTGGCGCAAGGAATCGCCGCGAAGTTCCAACCGCCGACGAAAAGAAAATTTTCCGATTACGAAAAAGCGTTGTTCACGAAATCGCTCGATCCGCTCACGACGATCATCGGCAGCAAGGCGACCGTCCACGCAAAATTGGAAACGTTGATCGAGCAAACCGATCCGGATGAAATCATCATCTGTTCGCCGATTTACGACCATCAAAAACGTCTAAGATCGTTTGAAATCGTGGCGGAATTGTTTGATGAAGCATAAAAACGAACATTAAAAAGAGGAACGAAGCGATATGTCGTACAATCAGCTGAAATGGCTCATACTATTGATACCGACGATTACGGTGGGCGTTTGGGAATACGTGCGCCATGAATATTTGCTGCCGTACATTTCGATGGATCTCGGCAATTGGCTGACGCCTGTCATCGTCTTGTTCGTCACTTTCACGCTTTTGACAAGGTTGTTCCGCAAAATCGAGTTGATGCAAGAGCAGCTGCAACGTGAACGGACGGCGAAAGCGGCGCTGGAGGAGCGCGAACGGATCGCCCGCGAATTGCATGACGGCTTGGCCCAATCGCTTTTTCTGCTTTCCGTCAAAATGAAACAATTAAAAAATATAAAAGTGGCCGAAGAAGATCTTAAAACGTTCGAGGAAATACAACAGCGGCTTTTCGACATCCACCACTACGTAAGGACGGGAATCGAAAACTTGCGCCAACCGGTCGTCGATGAACTGCATTTCAAAGAAGTCGTCTACGACGAATTGAACCGTTTTGAACGGGAGACGGACATCCAAGTGATCATAGATATCCAAATCGATGAGGCGAAAATGACGACCCAGGAAAAACGGGAACTGACGTTTTGTTTAAAAGAAGCGCTGATGAACGTGCATAAACATGCCAAAGCTTCCCACGTGAGCATTTACATCCGAATTGACGAGGAACAAAAAATGATGGTCGTCAAAGATGACGGCATCGGTTTTCAAATCGATAAACCACTCGTCGGTCATTATGGACTTCGCATGATGGAAGAGCGATGTGCAAAAATCGGTTGGCATTTTGCAATTAAACGGGAAAACGGTTATACGGCGCTATATTTTATCAAGGAAGAGGAAGGAAGTCAAAACGATGGAGCAAATTCGCATCTTGATCGTCGATGATCACCCGATGGCGCGCGAAGCGATGAAAGAAATTTTAAGCGAGGAAAAAACATTTCACGTCGTCGCTGAAGCGAAATCAGGTGAGGAAGCAGTGAAGTTGACGGAAGCGCATATGCCCGATTTAATCTTGATGGACATTTCATTGCCGGACAAAAGCGGGATCGAAGTGACGCGTGAAATCAAACAATCTTTTCCGTATGTCAAAATCGTCATGGTCACCGTTTCCGACGACATCGTCGATTTGTTCGAATCGATCAAAAATGGGGCGCAAGGCTATTTGATCAAACATGTCGAGCATGAATCGTGGATTCCGTATTTGAAAG
>JAAYTF010000129.1 GCA_012518125.1 Bacilli bacterium
CAATTTTAATCAATTTAGAACCATTGTACAGGGAGTTATGAAATTGTCGGATATTAGAAAAAGGAAAACGGAATTATTGGATCAAATCGAAATGGGAAAAAAATTGATGATCCAGCTCACCAATCTTTACGGTTTGGATGACAATCGAGTGGTTGCGTGCAGCAAAAAATTGGACCGATTGATCGTCGAATACCAAGAGATAAAAATCGAAGAACTGAAAAATTCACAAAGAAAGTCGCTCTGATGGTAATACAGCGATACATACACAGTCATTTGAAAGTGTTGCGCTTTTGAATGGCTGCTTTTTATTTTTAAAATGAGATCGGATTCACGGCATGTATAACGGGTGTCGCGAAGTCGATGAACATGCACAAATACAATTTGTCGGAAGGATGGATCGGCGAAATCACGCTTGCGGATCAGGCGTTTCACGACGCAAAACGACGCAAAACAACGCAAAACAACAAAAGAAGAATCGAAAATGTTGCATTCGATTACGTCGAAAGTCTTCGTCGCGACCTGCGCCATCATGTCGGATAGGGGCATCGATCACGGATTGGGTGAAAATTTTTGCCGTCGCCGCCCGCCCGGTCGGTTTACTCACCCGCAGTTCGGAAGAAATCGAATTTCGAAGGAAAGACGCTATCGGCCAACAGCTGTTTGAATTTGTGGAGGAGAGCACAAAGTATTTTCCACCTAATGCCCCAGAAAAATTGAGCGGAACATATACCGGCATTTTCCAGCAAACCACTCGAAAAAGCTTGATTTCGTGCTGGTTTGCTTTTTTTGTTTTTTCAGTCGTCGAAAAAATTGCGGAAAGCGCTTTAAAAAATGGTTGACAAATAAAAATTTTCCCTTAAAATATTCTGTAAAGTTAAATGTTAATTGTTAACACAACAGAATTTTCTGACAATTTTTGAATTGGAGAAAAGAAAAATGCTCAGATTTGAAAAGAAGCACGTCGGTGAGCAAGTATTGATGTTTTTGCGAAAGCAAATTTTGTTGGGTGAGTTGAAAGAAGGGGACCATTTAAAAGAGCTGGAGTTGTCGAAATCATTGAACGTCAGTCGCGGTCCGATACGCGAAGCGATTTCCCAGCTTGAAAAAGAAGGGCTTGTGACAACGCGTTCAAACGGACGCACGTTAGTCAACAAGTTTGACAAAAAAGATATCGAAAATCTTTACGACACCCGCATTTTGCTTGAAAAACATGCAGTGACGCAAATTACACCGGAAAAATTGGCAAAGAATTTGCCAAAATTGAATGCTCTGGTCGAACAATTGGAAAGCGAACACAAAAAAGGTGTCAAAGATGTCGAATCGGACTTGGAGTTCCACGCCACTATCGTGAAAATGACGGAAAACAAGACGCTCATCCAACTCTGGCTGTCATTGTACGGGCTCATCCAAACGTTGATCGAAGTGACTTCTTCTTTTGAAAAATTGCGTCAAGAAAAGATCATCTCGGAACATAAGAGCATACTGGATTCCCTCGTCGAGGGGGATGTCGAACGGACGCAACAGTTTATCGAACAACATATCAGGGGAGTTCAACTGATGGTTTCAAAGGAATTGTAACCATTTACTCTTAAGATAGATTGATCCCACCGTAAAGGAGGTGTTTGGTTGGGAGTAAAATCGCCAAGGAGATCTTTGTTATTTGTTCCAGGGATTTCAGAAAAAATGATAAATAAAGCATTGGACATCGATGCCGACAGCATCATTTTGGATTTGGAGGATGCTGTCGAAAGCGGCCTGAAATCCGAAGCGAGAGCGCTTGTCAAACAAGCGATCAAAAGATTCAAAGCAAAAAACATCGAAATAATCGTCAGAATCAATGACATCACAACAAAAGACGGAGCAATGGATGTGGAAGCGATTGTGGAAGAGACGCCCGATGCGATCATCGTCCCAAAAGCCGACGTGGAAAAGATCGTTGCAGCCGACATCTTGCTTGATGCGACAGAACTGCGCTACGGGGTGGAACAAGGGGAAATCGACATCATCCCATTGGTGGAGACGAGCGAAGGCATCTTGGACATAAAGGCCATATTAAACGCTTCATCCCGCATCACCGCCGTCCAATTCGGCGCGGAAGACTTCACGAGCGATTTGGGTGTGAAAAGGACTGTTGAAGGTGATGAAATCTCATTTGCAAGAAACGCCATCGCCATTGCGGGGAATGCTTTCAAAATCGATGTCATCGATACGCCGTTTACGAACATTCATGATGAAGCTTCGCTCGAAATCGACGCAAAAAAAGCTGGCAGCCTAGGTTTCACCGGGAAAGCTTGCATCCATCCAAATCAAATCAAAGTGGTCAATGAAGTTTTCACCCCGGACCGCAAAGAAGTGGAAAAAGCGGAACAATTGCTTGAAGTCTTTGAAGCGGCATTGCAATCAGGAAAAGGAGTCTGCACGTTCGAAGGTGCGATGATTGATAAACCGATCGCCGATCGCGCTAGACGGTTGGTGGAGAGATTCCAAACGATCGAAAACAGACTTAAGGCAACCAGGAAGGATTGATTTAAATGAGTGAAAGTGTACAACAATTGGTGAACCGGGCAAGAAAAGCGCAACAAATCGTGGAAAATTACATACAAGAAGAAGTGAGAAAAATTGCGGCATCCATCGGCTGGTTCGCCATCAACAAGGCGAAGGAATGGGCGGAGTTCAACTTCCAAGAAACGAAGATGGGGGACGTCCAAAGCAAAATTAACCGGACGCAGACCCGGGCAAGAGGTTTGATGCGCGACTTGAAAAACGCCAAAACGGTCGGGGTCATTGAAGTGGACGATGAGAAACAATTGATCAAAATCGCAAAACCGGTCGGCGTCGTGGCGTCTTTGGTCCCGCAAACCGTTCCGGCAGGCGTCGTGTTCATGGGCATCATGAATGCGATCATGGGCAGAAACGCGATGATTTGTTCACCGCATCCACGCGCGAAACAAACGACAATCAAAGTGGTGAACGACATCCGAGAACTGTTAAGAAAAATCAACGTCCCTGAAGACGTGTTGCTCTGCATCGAAGAACCGACAATCGAAAAGACGAATGAATTGATGCGGGAATGTGATCTCGTCGTGGCGACCGGTGGGGCGAACATGGTGAAAGCGGCCTACTCATCCGGAACGCCGGCATATGGAGTCGGAGCAGGGAACGTCGTCGTCGTCATCGACGAAACGGCCGATTTCAAAGACGCGGCAACGAAAATAGCAGAATCACAATTGAACGACTTGGCAATCGGCTGTTCGACGGAAAATGCGGCAGTCATCCAGGAAAGTGTCTACGATGAAGTCGTCGAAGAAATGATCAAAGCAGGAGCTTATTTATGCAATGAAGAAGAGAAGCAGAAATTGCGAAACGTTCTCTGGGTCGACGGACGCTTGAATGTGGAAGTCATTTGCAAACCTGCAACATACATCGCGGAAAAGGCCGGTTTCAAAATCCCGGAAGACAGAACTTGGCTTTTGGTCGAAGAAGAAGGGTATGGGCCGGACTATCCGTTCTCAGGTGAAAAGTTGTCGGTCGTAGTCACGCTCTACAAATATGACACATTCGAAAATGCAATCAAACTCGTCAACAACATCCAAGCATACAGCGGAGCAGGACATTCTTGCGGCATCCACAGCAACGACGAAGAAAGAATCTTGAAATTCGCCCTTGAAACGAAAACGAGCAGGGTCGCCGTCAAATTGCCGGTGAACAAATCGAATGCCGGAGCTTGGAACAACGGAATGCCGTTTACAATCAACTTGGGCTGCGGCACATGGGGTGGAAATATCACGTCGGAAAACATCACGTACAAGCATTACATCAATACGACTTGGGTCGCTAAAGAAATCAAAGACTACAAAATCCCGACGGATGAAGAATTGTTTGGCGATGTCATGAACGACAAGGCGATTTTGGAACTTTTGAACAAATGACATCCGATACGTTCAAAATGAAAAAGATCATATATAAATAAAAAAATTGGGAGGAAATACGTATGAAGAAGGCAAAACTCATCGCTTTATTAGTCTTGGTCATTGTTTTTGGAATCTTTGCTGGCTGCAGCAACAATTCAGAATCGAATAATGACGCAAATTCAGATGCGGAAAGCAAATCAGCGGATGCAGATGGAACGCTTGAATTGAGATTGGGTCATATTTTCCCGGTTGACAGTGTAAAAGACAGAGCGGCAAACATGTTTGCGGAGCGCATCGAAGAGGAAACAAACGGAAAGATCAAAATCACAGTATATCCAGCTAGTCAACTTGGCGGTGACGAGGTAATGGCAAAAGACATTTCCAGAGGTACGTTGGACATGTCTTTCATCAACCAAGGTTCACTAGCTGGATTGGACCCA
>JAAYTF010000130.1 GCA_012518125.1 Bacilli bacterium
ACAAGCAGCGACACGAACAAGGAAGCTCGCGCGAACAGGATGGCAAGCAATCCGAAAACCGCGCTGAAACAATAAATGATGATGACCGCCTGCCTGTGGCTGAATCCGGCACGAATGAGCTGATAATGGATATGTTTGTTGTCAGGCCGCATGATGCCATGGTTCGTTTTGGCCCGGCGGATGATTGCGAACAACGTGTCGAAAATCGGCACGGCCAAAATGAGGATCGGGATGACAAAACTCAAAAGCGCGACGTTTTTAAATAAACCGAGCATCGAAATGACAGCGATCATGTAGCCTAAAAAATTCGATCCCGTATCGCCCATGTAAATTTTTGCCGGATAGAAATTGTGGTACAAAAAACCAAGATTGGCGCCAATGATGACGATGGACAAGTATGCGACGATCAGTTGCGAATCGATAATCGACATGATGAACATCGTAATGAGCGCTATCGTCGAAACACCCGTCGCCAGCCCGTCCAATCCGTCGATCAAATTGATCGCATTCGTGACACCGACGACCCACAATATCGTGATCAAGACGCTTAGCGGGCCAAGCTCCACCATGCCGAAAAACGGCAACGTCACCCGTTCAATGATCAGTCCGGAAGAAATCAAGAAGGTTGCCGCGATGATCTGTCCGGCCAATTTCACGGTCGGGCGGATGTCGTAACGGTCGTCCAACAATCCGGTGATGAGGATGACAATCGCCCCAAGCGAAATTTCAAACAAATGGATATGTTCCGGCTTTAAATACAACAAACCGGCCGCGACGCCGATGAATATCGCCAATCCGCCGGCGCGCGGTGTGACGACTTTATGGATTTTGCGTTGATTCGGAAAATCGACGATGTTCAATTTGATTGCAAGTTTTTTGACGAAAAACGTGGCGAAGAACGTTACAACGAGCGCAATGAACGAGGCGATCATCAAATCGATATAATCAAGCATAGGTTTCTCCTCGATTCAATCGGTGATAGGGAAATCCAACATGAGATGACAAGCGGCTATTCTTCACATAACGGCTTGACGCACTTCAAAAATCCGCAAATTCCACAAATGTTTCATCCCGTATGACGTTTTGGGAAAATGCAAAGATTTCCATCCATTTCATCTTCATTCATCTATTTTTTACAAATTTTCGACGAATGAACCTTCAAACTGTCTTAGATTATATCGAATCTTGGTGATGCTTTGCAACTTATAGTAGAAATTTCTTCTTTCATAATCTTAACGAATTTGTGAAGCGGGGGCGTTTCTTCCTTCCATGATGAACCGCTTTGAATCGTTTTTCATACATTAAAGTAAAAACCGGAAAGGGGAAATGACCGTCCTTACGTTATTTGAAAAACTGAGGCTGCTTTCTTTGGTCGACCGCTTCGGCATCCACCTCGTTTCAAGTCGGCCCGGGGAAGTGACCGTCAGGGTCTCATCTTGGGATGAACATGAATCATTGTTTACGTCGCTTCTTGACCGTTTGACAGCGGAAGGATACGTTTATTCCGTAGAGAAAAAAGGTGATTTTCTCAACATTTCATACCCCCGTGATTTATTGAATGACCGGGATGCGATCGATCATTTGCTTTTCATTTTGAACGAATTCGTGCTTTACTGAAATGCTCATCTATCTTCTGGGGTAGAAAACATCCACTAACAACCGAAGGAAACAAGCCTGACTTCCCCTGGTTCATCTATCTTCCGGGGTTGCGGAAACGTCCACCAACGTGAAAAAGCACCCATGGAGAGCTTTTAACAGCTCTACGGGTGCTTTTTTTAAGGTACAGTTCATTCGTTTGCAACTTGCGCTCACCCAATCATGGGCTTTTAAGCCGCATTGATCAAATGTTTAGCCGGAGTGTAGATCTCCCCCTTGGAATCGAGTTGCTGTCGTTATATATGACGTATCCACGCAAACAGTGCCGTTTATAAAAAAATCAATCACTGATAAAAAGCACCATTTTGTTTTGCGTTATATACAATTTGTAAAAATAAGCGATCACTTGGCTCGTCCGTTTCATTTGCTGATCGAATTGATTTTGTGAAACGTTGACGTAAATGATTTGATCGTTATTTAGTTTGACAGCCAATTTGTCTTGCAATTGGATGAAATCTTTGATGTGGAAATACGAAAACCACGCACACGAATGGTTCCGGTGCGAAGTGGTCGGCATGAAAAATATTCCCAAATCGGGATCGATGACGAATGGCAGCTTGCTGTTCGATTTTAATATTTTCCTTGACAATTCTTTTCTTCCCTCATAAGCAGAACCATAATATAGGCAGCTTTCCGCCAATATTTCCATCGGTGTTGCCGTTTCGTATATGATGTCATTTTCTTCATAAATGATCGTGCGATAATAGTTCGTCTCAATAGATGTAATCGCCTGTGTCCTCTGGTTAATAATATATGTCACGCCGATTCCTCCATTTGACATTTTTGCTGTTCCCTATCGTCCATCGATTGTGTATGTCGTCATTATCCCAACGATGTCCCGCAGACGGAAAGGAAACGCAATCAACCGATGCAACCGATTACATTTATTGAATTTGACCATTACGCATTGTCGTTTATGAAGAAAAAGCCTTTGGTTTTTGCCGCATCAATCTGTTTCTCGGGAGATCTACTAATTACATTATACTACTCTTTAGTAATATTTCTACTAATATTATAAATTTTTCCTATTTTTTGAATACTTTAACCTATTATATTTTATCTATTCGGTAATAAAAAACAATCCCCCCGCAAATGTCGCAAGAGGGATTGTTTTGTCGCACAACGATTCGTTTATATATCATTGGATGGCAAACATGATTTCCGCTTCACAAGCCACTTTTCCGTCCACTGTGGCGACGCCTTTGCCTTTCCCGATGGAACCTTTCATCCGGATGATTTCAATTTCCAATCTCAATTGGTCGCCCGGTTTCACTTGTTGTTTGAAACGACATTTGTCGACTCCGGCCAAAAAGCCGATCTTCCCTTTGTTTTCTTCTTGCCCCAACACCGCAATCGCGCCTGTTTGTGCCAATGCTTCCAAAATGAGCACCCCGGGCATGACCGGATATTCCGGGAAATGACCTTGGAAAAACGGTTCGTTGACCGTTACGTTTTTTATGCCGACAACGCGTTTACCTTCTTCGATTTCGATAATTTTATCCACGAGAAGGAATGGATAGCGATGCGGGATGATTTGCTTGATTTGTCGAACGTCCATCATTGATTCATCCCCTTTGCTTAAAACGTTTCTTGCCTGAATCGTCAAATACGATCCCTTGATTCAGGCAGACGTCATTTTTCTTTCGTCACGATATCGATGATATGTTGCCACGTATCTTTTTTCAACACTTCCGCCGCTTCGCCGTCGCCGATCACACCGTAGCCGAACATCAACCCTGACACGAGCGCAAGCACCGTCAAGACGAGGACGACGAGGACCCGCAACCAAATCGGAAAAATGCGGATTCGTTCTTTTTTTCGTTTCGCTTTGCTTCGTTTGTTTTTATCTTCATTGTTCGCTTCTTGATGTCGGTTTTCATCCAACGTATTTGCAACCATCGTTTTATCACCTGAATCTAAGAACTGACACGTTCTTGCGAAATTGTTCATCTTTTTCGGGGCGCGGTGATGCGCTTATGCGATCGGTTCGAACGGATAACGCCCATTTTCATCATGGCCTCTTAACGTAATTGGTTGATCAAGCCTTGCATTTGGTCTGCGGTCGTGATCGCTCGGGCATTTAGCTGGTAGGCTCGTTGTGTAATGATCATGTCCGTCATTTCTTCTTGAATCGACACGTTTGATGTTTCCAACGCCTGGTTTTTCACTAATGGGACATCACCGGGCGCCATACGGACGATTTCGTCCAAATTGTACCCCAACGCCGCCAAATCAGGAAGGCGGAATGCATTGTCACCGACCGCTTCCAATAAACGCGGGCGCACGATTTCCACGATTGCAAGCCTTCCTGCGACGACATCCGTCGTGCCGTATGTAACAATCACTTCGCCGCGTTCATTGATGCGGATCGCGTCGAAATGGTCATTGAATCGGATCGGGCCGTTCACTCCGTAAACCGGATATCCGTCGCTTGTAACCAGCTCAACTTGTCCGTTGCCTAAAGGCGTGACGTAAAATGCCCCGTTACGCGTATAACGGATTTCATCCACGCCGTCTTGTTGCACGCGAATTTGATAAAAATGATTTTCATGGAGCAGCATCGTATCGAGATTTCTGCCCGTCACTTGCATTGCGCCGAGCGCCAAATTGCTGTTCGTCGTGCCCACTTTCGCCCCCGTTCCGACGCGGATGCCGTTCGGCGTGATGCGGCCGCGGGCATTGTTCGGATCGCTTAAATTGTTGATGTTTTGTTTCAACAGCGATTGGAATTCCACTTTGCGCGCTTTGTACCCGTGTGTATTGCTGTTCGCCAAGTTGTGGCCGATCGTATCAAGCTTATGCTGCAAAGCTTTCATGGCCGCGCTCGCTTGGCCCATCATGCGAATCGTCATGTTTACACCATCCTTTTTCTTTTTTAGGCGCTATTCATCCGGACATTGCGATTATCCCAACCGACCGATTTCCGTCACCGCTTTTCGCATCGACTCATCGTATTCTTTGAGTACACGTTGATTCATTTCGAAAATGCGGTACGCCTCGATCATTTCAACCATCGCTTGCGCCGGATCGACGTTGGAACCTTCCAAAAATCCTTGCTGTACGGTGAATGTCACACCGGCCGCGAAAGGATCTTGCGCCTGAACGTTTCCAGGCTCAGGGTTGAACAAGCCGTTTCCCTCTTTCACCAAATCATTGACATTGGCAATGTAGGCCAATCCAAGCTGGATGTTTGTGTTGCCAAATTGAATGATCCCTTCCGGAGTGACTTCAAATTCCAACCCGTCCGTAAAAATGCGGTTCCCTGCTTGATCCAGTACGTAATAGCCTTCGCTCGTCGTCAAATAACCCTGTCCGTCAATCGTGAAGTTTCCGTTGCGCGTATAACGGATTTGCCCTGCTTCATTTTGCACGGTGAAAAAGACGGATCCCGTTTGATCCGGATAAATGCCGTCGACGATGGCCAAATCGGTGCTCATTTGCGTTTCACGCAGCGTCCCTTGACGGAAGTTGGGCGTGATATCTTGCACATAAACACCGGTGTTCAGCGTGCCGATCGGCATGCTCGTCCGTTTGCGGACGGAATGTTGTACAGGAAGTTTCATTGCGTTCATTTGTTGAATGAGCAATTCCGGAAAGGAACGCAGTGAAGCTTGGTCCGCCTTATAGCCAGGCGTATTGATGTTGGCGATGTTGTTCGTGATCATTTCTTGGCGTCTTTGTTGCGAAATCATGCCGCTTGCCGCCGTATAAAAACCCCTGAACAATACGATCCACTCCCATTCTGACACCGAAGCGTTCGTTTTGGCGTTGCACCTTTTTCGCTCAACCAATTTTTACGTTGTTCAATTTGTCGATATCTTGCAGCATGATGCCTGTCCCTTTGGCGACGCAGTTCATCGGCTCGTCTGCCACAAACACAGGCACTTTCAATTCGCTTGCCAGCAATTCATCAATGCCGTGCATGAGCGCTCCGCCTCCGGTCAAGATGATGCCGCGGTCGATGATGTCTGCCGACAATTCCGGCGGGGTTCTTTCCAGCACCGTTTTTGCCGCTTGCACGATCATGCTGACGGATTCGCGCAGCGCTTCTTCAATTTCTTTCGATTCGATCGTGATCGTCCGTGGCAAACCGCTTACCATATCACGGCCGCGGATGTTCATCGATTCGTTACGTGAACCAGGGTAAACGGTCCCGATGTTGATTTTGATGTCTTCGGCCGTTCGTTCCCCGATCAACAATTTATATTTTCGTTTGATGAATTGTAAAATATCTTGTGTGAACGTGTCTCCGGCAAGTTTGATCGATTCGGCCGTCACGATATCACCCATCGACAACACCGCGACGTCGGTCGTTCCACCGCCGATGTCGATGATCATGTTCCCGCTCGGTTGGGAAATGTCCAACCCAGCGCCAATGGCGGCCACTTTCGGTTCCTCTTCGAGATAAACTTTCTTGCCCCCGGATTTGATCGCCGCCTCTTTGATCGCTTTTTGTTCGACCTTTGTAATGTTTGTCGGACAGCAAATGAGCATGCGTGGTTTTGACATGAAGCCGCGCACATTGATTTTATTGATGAAATGGCGCAGCATCGTTTCCGTCACGTCGAAATCGGCGATGACACCGTCTTTTAACGGGCGGATGGCTTCAATGTTGCCCGGTGTTCTTCCAACCATGCGGTAAGCTTCTTCTCCTACAGCGAGCACTTTCCCTTGTCTGCGGTCCATTGCGACGACAGCCGGTTCATTTAAAACGATCCCTTTTCCTTTGATGTGTATAAGCACGTTTGCGGTTCCAAGGTCGATGCCAATGTCTCTTGAAAACATGAAACTAAAGTCCTCCTAACAAAATGTTCTGCTCTGGTTCCGTGTTCTGCATATGATATCTCTAACTTATCATTCTACCACATAATTCGATTTTTCACTTCTAATTTATCACCATTTTTCTAAAATATTTTCGTTCATGTCCCTTGATGGGAAAAAGTTTAAATAATGCCGCATTTTGCCTAATAAATCATCTTTATTTTCTTGAAAGGACAAAATCGAACCATTGAAAAACCCCTAGAAGTCGTTCGGACTCTAGGGGGAAGCGTTGGAATGTTTATCAAGTTGTCAGTCG
>JAAYTF010000015.1 GCA_012518125.1 Bacilli bacterium
ATTGGGCTATCGCCCTGCACATTCCTTGAGGATGGGAGACTTCTGTCGGAAGAAGTTAAAAATTTGCTAGAAATATTTATTCCGAACTATTCATAGAAATATACTTGTGTTAAAATATAGTAAATTCTTTGTTAACTTATACGTTAGCAAAAATATCGTCCTTAAGGGGGTGGACGTAATGGGGTGATTGTCGAGCTCGAATTGGAGTTGTTGAACCGGGATTCGTTCATGTGGCGGAAAATACATATTCACGATGGAACGACCTTGGAAGATCTACATAAAATCATTCAACTTTTATTTGATTGGTGGGATGAACATCCTTACCGCTTCCGCTTTCTTTTCGACGACCGTGTGCTCGACATAGAAAGCGACGCTGCGGCGATCAAATTAAGAGACGTCTTCGATGAATCCATGAAACCGCTTATCTACATATATGGCAAAGATGAAGTTTCCATCCGCGTCTTACGACATGACGTACATACGAAATACGGCGTTTACCCTGTTTGCATCGATGCCAACATGATAAAGGGTGATGATCGAATCGACCGCGCAGGAAGTTTTCCATTCGGCATGCAAAAAGTGAATCACGATGATGCAGTAAAACAGATCAACGCAAGGCTTTCCCATCATTTCGGGCAACGAACATTGGAAGAACTGAACATCGATCCGGCTGGCGTTTGGGAGGAACTTGTCGTTTTAACCGAACAATACTATGAAATGAAACCTTGGAAACACATTTCCAATGAACAAGTGATCGCCATTTACGCCGAACGGTTTGACGAATATATTTTTTGTTCCGTTTTGGGCGACCATCATGACTTGTACGGGCTATCGGTCTATGTCGGATTTGACGGTCTGCTTGCATTACATATGAGCTTGACGAAAAAGCTTACGATCGACCAATTGTTTCAAATTCATTCCAACATTTTGCTGCGGTTCGAAAAGAAAAAACGCCATGACGCTCATTCCCACAACCAACGCTATGCGTCATATGAAATGGACAACGGGATTTTGGCGCAATATACGAGCTACAAGTCCGGCCGCTTTCCGTGGCATATTGATGAAAAGGAAGCGGAATTGTTGAAACTCGCTTTGAAGGAAATGTTGCATTTGCACAAGAGGGTCGCATCCGGCTTCCAGCTCCCGAATTATGTAAAGGATGAATCGGTCTTATTGCGTAAAATCAAAGAAAGCGAATTGGACCCGAGCGAATCGATTGTGCCGTGCAAACAACTGATGAAAAAAATCTTGCCGCTCAATATGACGTTATCAAAGACAGATTTGCGTCGTCTCCAAGTTGCGAAACGGTTGCCGTATGTCGAAGTGGAATTTTCTTTGCAATATGTAAATGTGCCAATACAGCGTCTGAAAAACAACCGGCCGTTTTTCCCGTTGTCAATCGTCGTGGCAGATAGAAACGAAGGAAAGATTTTATATCATGACATATATGATGAACGGTTGGATTATGAAATCGTTCAAAGGGAATTGTTACATATGATCGATTTGTTGAATGGCATCCCCGGCAAGATCATGACGGACCACTTGACGTATCAGTATGTAAAACCGTTGTTGCTGTACATCAGGCTGCCATTACATGTTACGGAACATTTACAAGCCGCAAGCGATGTTAACTACAACATCTCCAAATATTTGATTTCTTCGGTCGAGTAACGTATTTTAAAATGTGCGACATGATTTGTCCACCTGTTTTTGTTTGTGCAAATCATGTCCTTTTTATTGCAACGACTGGCATTCTATTAAGATACTGTTTCCTAAAAATGACGTTTCATGTTAAAATGAAATGGATGCAAATATTATGTCATCCCGCAACACCCGTTATACAATCGATCGTTTCATTAGGGGGAGCATTTGGTGTGGCAGAAAAAAATAAAGTTACCGTTACGATTCATAATCGAACGTATACAATCGTAGGCAATGAACCCGAAGAACATGTCAAATTGGTCGCCCGTCTAGTTGATGAGAAAATGCAAGAAATCTATGAAGCGAACAAACATTTAGATTCGACGAAATTAGCTGTTTTAACAGCTTTAAATACAATGAACGATTACATCAAATTAAAAGAAGAACACGAAGAATTACTTAAACTGTTGGAAGAGGAAAAGTAAATGGTGTCACTAATCATCTTGCTAGCACTCATATTCGGAATTTTGATGGGAATTCGCCGAGGTTTTGTATTGCAGCTCATCCATTTGGCCGGTTTTTTGATCGCATTCATCGTGGCGTCTTTATACTATAAGAAATTGGCTGGCCATTTGTCGCTTTGGATCCCTTATCCGGAGTTGTCAAACGACAGTGCATGGGCCTTGTTTTTGAATACGATGCCGCTTGAAAACGCATTTTACAATGCGGTCGCCTTCGTCATGATTTTTTTTGTGACGCGAATCATCTTGCAAATCGTCGGCTACATGTTGGATTTCTTGGCGAATTTGCCGCTTTTGCGCACGATGAACAAGTTGCTCGGTGCGGTATTGGGCTTCGCCGAAATGTACATCTTAACTTTCATCGTCTTATTTATTCTCGCACTGGTACCTGTACCAGCCATTCAAGAAAAATTGGCGGGCTCATTTTTGGCAAAATTGATCGTCAAACATACGCCGATCCTGTCCAGTTTGACGGAAAATTTATGGTTCACCGATTCGCTCAGTCAAATGTTTTCGTAGTTTGAAAGACTGATCCATGTTCGTTCATGTATCAGTCTTTCTTTTATGAATAATGCTGTCGGGCGTATTCAAAAATATATGAGGAAATGTTTCTCATTCAGGAGGCGCATCGATACGGATGAATAAAAAAGACGTCATTAAATTGTTGGAAGAAATCGCTCTCTATTTGGAAATAAAAGGGGAAAACCCGTTTCGCATTGCGGCATACCGCAAAGCGGCGCAAGGGCTGGAAAAAGATGTGCGGAGCCTCGATGAAATCACTGATTTCCTTACCGTGGACGGCATCGGCAAAGGGACGAACGACGTCATCGTCGAGTATGTCAACACCGGCACATCGACGATGCTTGAACAATTGAAGGAAGAAATACCGGAAACGCTCTTGCCGTTGTTGAAGCTTCCCGGTTTAGGAGGAAAAAGGGTCGGGACGCTTTATAAAGAATTGGGGATCACCGATATCGAAACATTGAAAAAAGCATGTCTTACAGGAACGATTTACCAAGTGAAAGGCTTCGGCAAAAAAACGGTCGAAAACATATTAAAAGCGTTGGACGAAATGGGACAACGCCCGGAACGGCTGCCGATTTATTATATGCTGCAGTTGGTCGAAGAAATAAAACAATATTTACGGGAGATACCGGAAATCAACCGCTTCAGTGTCGCAGGCAGCATCCGCCGCCTCAGCGAAATGATCAAAGATATCGATTTCGTCATCGATACGGACGATGCCGAAACGGTGAAAGCAAAATTATTGCAAATGGAAAACATCAAAGAGGTCATTAACCAGGGCGATACGAAAATCTCTTACGTTTTAGGCGACGAGTATGCCGTTTCCGTCGATTTCTTGATCGTCGATGAAAACGCGTACGCTTCATCATTGCACCATTTCACTGGTTCAAAAGAGCATAACGTGAAAATGCGCCAGCTTGCCAAAGCGAGGAAGGAAAAAATCAACGAATACGGCGTCACGAATCTCGAAACGGGCGAAAGGAAACATTTCGAGACGGAAGAAGCGTTTTTCAACCATTTCCATTTGAACTTCATCCCACCCGAATTGCGCGAAGGGAAAGACGAATTGGAGCGCTTCAAAGAACATGTTAATTTAGTCCGAGATGAGCAAATCAAAGGCGATCTGCATATGCATACGACGTGGAGCGACGGCGCCCATTCGATTGAGGAAATGGTGAATGCTGCAAGGGAAAAGGGCTACCAATATATCGCCATCACCGACCATTCAAAATTTTTGCGCGTCGCAAACGGCTTGGATGAAAAACGTTTGCTTAAACAACGCGAAGAAATCGAACGTTTACGGCAAAAATACCCCGACATCCACATTTTACACGGGGTCGAAATGGACATTTTGCCGAATGGCACGCTCGATTTTTCCGACGATTTCTTAAAAGAGATGGATTGGGTGATCGCCGCGATCCATTCGGGATTCAACCAATCGCGGGAAGATATCATGAAACGGTTAAAGACGGCATGCGAAAATCCTTACGTCGATTTGATCGCCCATCCGACGGGGCGGTTGATCGGGAGGCGTTCAGGGTATGATGTCGACGTCGAAGCGTTGATCGAAATGGCAAGCGAGACGAATACGGCGCTCGAGTTGAACGCCAATCCGATGCGGCTCGATTTGGCGCCGGAATGGCTCGATAAAGCACAGGAAAAAAACATCCCGATTGCCGTAAACACCGATTCGCACCAAACGTCGACGCTCACGTTTATGCAATATGGTTTGCAAGTGGCAAGAAAAGCGTATTTACAACCGGAAACGGTGATGAACACGTGGGATGTGGAAGCGATTATCCGATTCAGCAACCGGAATAAATGACGCCACGAAGTTGTCAGTTTTAAGCAAAAGGAGAATACAATGATGAACGAACGAACGTTGAACGTACTCGAATATCATAAAATTTTGGGTTTGTTGGAAGAAGAAACTTCGACGATCGTCGGCCGTGAACGGATCTTTCAAATCGTACCGGAGACGGATTACGCAGCCGTTTTGCAATTGCAAGAAGAGACGGATGAAGCCGTCAGGATCCTCCGGTTGAATCAAGCGATCCCGCTCGCTCACGTTAAAAACATCGAGCCCCACATTAAAAGGAGCAAACTCGGCTCGGTCCTCGATCCTGAAGCGATCTTAGAAGTCGCACAGCTCATTTACGTCGGCCGCCATGTAAAATCTTTCATTGAACAATTACATGAAACGGAGCCGCTTACACATTTAAATCGCTACGCGGAAAAAATCGTTTCTTTGCGTCAGCTTGAAAAGGATATTAAACAAAAAATCGATGAACATGGCGATCTATATGACGATGCTTCGCCGGGATTGCAGGCAATCCGCCGCAGCATCCGGACGTACGAAACGCGGATAAAGGAAAAATTGCAACAATTGACGCGAACAAAAAGCAACATGCTCTCCGATACGATCATCACGATTCGCAACGACCGTTACGTCTTACCGGTTAAACATGAATATCAAAACGCATTTGGCGGCATCGTCCATGATCAATCGGCTTCCGGGCAAACGCTGTTCATGGAACCGAAAGAAGTGATCCCTTTAAACAATGCGCTGCAACATGAATTGGTAAAAGAAAAAAAAGAAATCGAAAAAATATTGCGGAAACTGACGGAAGAAATCGCTTCTTTCAGTGAAGAGTTGCTTTTGAACATGAAGATGATCGCCGCGATCGATCTCATCTATGCACGCGGCAAATTGGCGCAAAAGATGCAAGCCGTAAAACCAATATTGAATGATGAAGGGATCATCGATTTAAAACAAGCCCGCCACCCATTGATTCCACCTGATCAAGTCGTCGCCAACGACATCAAATTGGGGGAAGATTATACGGCAATCGTCATCACCGGACCGAACACCGGCGGCAAGACGGTTACGTTGAAAATGATCGGTCTATTGACATTGATGGCGCAAACTGGTTTGCACATTCCTGCATTGGAAGGGAGCCGCTTGAGCGTTTTTCAAAAAGTGTTCGCCGATATCGGCGATGAACAATCGATTGAACAAAATTTAAGCACGTTTTCTTCCCATATGACAAATATCGTTGACATGATGGACAAAATAGACGACAAAACGCTCGTTTTATTCGATGAAATCGGCGCCGGCACCGACCCGCAAGAAGGGGCCGCCTTGGCGATGGCGTTGTTGGATGAAGTGATCGAAAAACAAGCTCGCGTCGTTGCGACAACCCATTATCCGGAATTGAAAGCGTACGGTTTTAATCGCCCATCGGTCATGAATGCATCCGTTGAATTCGACGTCGAAACGTTGCGGCCGACATACCGGTTGTTGATGGGTGTGCCTGGTAGAAGCAACGCATTTGAAATTTCCCTCCGCTTAGGTCTTGAAAAAAGCATCATCGAACGTGCGAAAAGTTACCTCGGCGTCGATTCAAAAAATGTGGAGAACATGATTTTGGCGTTGGAAAAATCAAGGAAGCAAGCTGAACGGGAATTGGAGGAAGCGCATCGGATTTTGGAAGAAAGCGAACGGCTCCATCGTCAATTGAAACAAAAATGGGAAGCGTTTGAACAAAAACGCGAAGAACTGTATAAGCGCGCGGAAGAAAAGGCGAAGGAAGCAATCGACAAAGCGCGCAAAGAAGCGGAACAAATCGTTAGCGAGTTAAGGAAGAAACAAACGGCGCAATTCAAAGAGCACGAATGGATTGAAGCGAAAAAATTGCTTGACGAAGCGCAGCCCGAATTGGTGAAGCAAAAAGAAGACGAAAACGAACGACCGAGAAGAGAATTTGAAGTAGGGGATCAAATTAGACATAAGACGTTGAATCAAACAGGCGAAATCATCGAAAAGAAAAATGAAGATGAATACGTCATTCAACTCGGAATGCTTCGTGTAACGGCAAAGAAAAAAGATCTGCAATATATCGGAAAAGTCGAGCGGAAAGAAGAAAAACCGATCACGCAAGTCATCACAACGAATGCACCTGTCAAAACAGAGATCGATTTGCGCGGCAAACGGTACGAAGAAGCGATGCAAGAATTGGAGGCTTATATCGATCGGGCGATTTTGGAAGGTTATCCACGCGTGACGATCATTCACGGCAAAGGAACTGGGGCATTGCGCAAAGGTGTGGAACAATTCATTAAACGTTCCCCTTACATCAAATCGTCGCGGTATGGCCGTGAAGGGGAAGGAGGCACGGGGGTGACGATCGTGGAGTTGTAAGTTCACCCCTGTTTCAACGAAAGGTATCATTTGTATGGAAGTTGCATGTATGATAAAGTAAAATGTAGTGAATGGTTATTCATTCAGTGTTGAATTGTCATTTATTTTATGTTAAAATTTGAGAAACTCGATGCATGCATGCTTGTACAGGCCTACAGGGGGAAACGAGATGGTGTACGACAAATTATCAAAAATTTTCATCGCCGTTGCAATCGTATTTTTAATCTTTGGAATCGTCTACTGGCTATTCTCATAAATGCGGTAGATGAATACAATGTAAAAACGGCAATGATAAAATGAAACCGATTACGCCGCGTTCCATACAACCATGAAGTGTAGAGGAATGATTCAATTCGAACAAAGAATAAGGGGGAGATTTTATGACGATGGACAGACCTTGGTACAAACATTATCCGGAAGACATTCCACGCACGATTGAGTATGACAAAAAGCCGCTTTACCAATTTTTGCAAGAAACCGCTGAACGAGTGCCTGACAAGAAAGCGCTTAACTTCATGGGCAAAGAAATGACGTTTCGGGAAATATTGACCGAAGCAAAAAAATTGGCCAACTACTTGCAGAAACTCGGTCTGAAAAAAGGCGATCGTGTGGCGAGCATGTTGCCGAACACGCCGCAAGCGGTCGTAACATATTACGGTACGCTGATGGCCGGAGGAATCGTCGTTCAAGTGAACCCTCTCTATACGGAAAGGGAATTGGCTTATCAAATGAAAGATTCCGGGGCAAAATTCATCGTCTGTTTGGACATTTTGCTGCCACGCGTTTCGAAAGTAAAAGAAGAGACGGATCTAGAGCATATCATCGTTACGCGGATCGCCGATTATTTGCCTTTCCCGAAAAATCTGATTTATCCGTTCATCCAAAAGCGTGAATACAATATCGTCGTAAAAGTTGAAGAAACAGATGATACACATGTTTGGAAAAATGTAATCGCTAACAGCCCCGCGGAATATCAAGAAGTGGAAATCGATCCGGAAGAAGACCTCGCCCTTTTACAATATACGGGTGGAACAACAGGGTTACCAAAAGGTGTCATGCTTACGCATTATAACTTGGTGGCAAACGTACAAATGGCCAAAGCGTGGATTTCGAAAGCCGAACGGGACAAAGAAGTCGTTTTGGGCGTGCTCCCATTTTTCCACGTTTACGGTATGACGACGGTGATGAACTTGTCCATCATGTATGGCGCAAAAATGATTTTATTGCCGCGCTTCGATGCAGGGCAAGTGTTGAAAACGATCCAAAAGCATAAACCGACGCTTTTCCCAGGTGCACCGACGATTTATATCGGTCTTTTAAACCATCCTGATTTTGAAAAGTACGATTTGTCATCGATCAAAGCGTGTATCAGCGGTTCCGCTTCCTTGCCGCTTGAAGTTCAGGAACAATTTGAAAAACGGACGAACGGCAAAATTGTTGAAGGCTACGGTTTAACCGAATCGTCCCCGGTGACACACGCCAACCCGATTTGGGGAAGACGTGTAAACGGGAGCATAGGCATCCCTTGGCCGGATACCGATGCGAAAATCGTGAAAAATGGAACATTGGAAGAAGTGCCTGTCGGTGAAATCGGTGAAATAGCCGTCAAAGGTCCGCAAGTGATGAAAGGGTATTGGAACAATCCGGAAGCGACGGAAGAAGTGCTCAAGGATGGCTGGCTGTTGACCGGTGATATGGGTAAGATGGACGAAGATGGATATTTTTACGTCGTCGACCGGAAAAAAGATGTCATTATCGCCGGCGGTTTCAACATTTATCCTCGTGAGATTGAAGAAGTGTTGTTTGAACATCCTGACATCGTCGAAGCTGCTGTCATCGGCGTGCCGGACGATTATCGCGGCGAAACGGTCAAAGCGGTGATCGTTCCAAAACCAGGGGCAAAACTGGATGAAAAACAGTTGGATGAATATTGCCGGAAACATTTGGCGGCGTTCAAAGTTCCACGCATTTATGAATTCCGAGAAGAACTGCCAAAATCCGTGATCGGAAAAGTGTTGAAACGTCAATTGGTCGAAGAAGCGATCGAACAGATGAAGAAGGAAGCCACTTCATGACTTTCAAGTTTTAAAGGTGCAAATTAGAAAAATTTATGTATAATTAAAGTATATTTTTCGGTTTCCGGATTTGTTTTCACAAGCGTAAGCGAATGACGACTCGATGAGGGGGAAAACAAATCCGTCCCACTGTTTTATTTTCCAATTTGAGAGCTGTATGAATTGATTGAC
>JAAYTF010000131.1 GCA_012518125.1 Bacilli bacterium
ATGGAAAGAATTTAGGAGGAATTATTTACATGCAAAACGGTATTGTAAAATGGTTCAATGCAGAAAAAGGTTATGGGTTCATTCAACAAGAGAATGGCGAAGATATTTTCGTACATTACTCAGCCATTCAAGAAGAAGGATTTAAAACATTGGAAGAAGGACAAGAAGTTACTTTCGAAATCGTCGAAGGTGAACGCGGTCCGCAAGCAGCTAACGTAACAAAAAGCCGATAATCGAAACAAAAACTAGAGGTAATCGAAAGATTACCTCTTTTTTAATCCTCATTTCATTGATGTGCTGCGGTCTAACGCCTCCTCTTCCATCGGGATGCGGACTGTCAGCAATAATAAATGCAGAAACGGAAATATATACGCCGTTAAATAAAGCCCAAACATTAACGGAATGACGAGCAACTCGATAAAGACGATCACATAATTTGGATGTTTCATGTATTTATACGGCCCTTTTTTAATGAGCGCAACTTTTGGAAGGACGATGATTTTTGTGTTCCAAAACTTGCCCAACGAATGGATGCACCAAATCCTTCCCGCCTGTGCGATGACAAAGAGGATGAAAAATAAGAAGTAAAAAGGGATTGCTTTCTGCTTGACGAATGCATGGTAATGAAATTCCAACAACATGAAAACGAAAAAGGCAATATGCAGCCAGACGAACCACTTATAATGCTCACGGCCGACTTCGATCCCGCCCCGAGCTTTCATCCAATGTTCGTTTTTATGGGCGATGTACAATTCGATGAGCCTTTGCATGATGATGAAACAGACGAGTCCGTAAAAATAGATCATGTCCTATTCCACCTCATTGCAATCAACTCTGAACAAAACCCTGGTCCGAGCGCACTCAAAACGGCGTAAGGTTTATGCGGTGTTTCCTCTTTTTCATACATTTTTTCCAAATAACGTTTTAAAACGTAGAGGACGGTGGCCGACGACATATTGCCGTGATGCTTCAACACTGCATAGGAATGCGCGAGCAAGTCGCAGTCTTGCGGCAACGCTTTTCCCATTTGCTCCAACACTTTCCTCCCGCCTGGATGAGCGAGGAAGGAATGTATTTCTTCCAATTTAAACGATGCTTCTTGCAAAAATTGTTGTAAATGGTCATTCCAAATGGATTGGACCAAATTGGGGATCTTTTTCGAAAAAATGACTTCAAAGCCGCTGTTTGTCACATTCCAGCCCATGATGTCTAACGTCCCTTTTTTTAAAAATGAACTTCTTTTCATGATGGACAGTTTCTGTTTTGGCAAAAGTTCGACATAAGGGGACGTTTCACCGACTAAAAGTGTGCACGCCGCACCGTCTCCGAATAGCGCCGCTCCTACAATGTTACTCGACGAATCATCATCTTGTTGAAAGGTCAAACTGCACAATTCCGTGCAAACGACGAGCGCCGTTTTATCTTGATGCTTTTCAAGCCATTCAAACGCCCTGCTTAAGCCAATCGCACCGCCCCCGCATCCCAATCCCCAAAGCGGCATCCTCACGATTTGTTCTTTGAAAGGTCGTTCATTGATCAAATAACTGTCGATGGAAGGTGTCGCAATTCCCGTGCTCGAAACAAACACGATCAAATCGATCGCTTCGTAAGGCATGGGTGCTTTCAACCATCCATTCGTCAAACAAGCGTCGATTGCTTCAAGCGACAAACGTATCGTTTCCTTGATATACAAATCATTCCGGTTTTTTAACGACTGCTTCTTTTTATACCAATCGATAGAAGCCGCCAACTGCCTTTCATCGATGAGCGCATTGTCAAAGACCGGAAGTAATTTGCTCACTCTTCGCTGCTTATGTCCAAAGATGTTTGCGACCAATCGTTTTGCCGTTTCTTGCGGCAAGTTCGTCTTCGGTATGCCAAGTCCGACTGCTCCTACAAAGACCATATGCTCACCTTTTTTGTTCGTACTTTATGTACTATTTCAAACATTTATACATTTTTTTCACATTTTTTTCACATACTTTTTTAACCACACCATTAATAAATGCAGTGTTTACGTGGATTTTCGCCACAATTGAACAAATTGTGAAACTTGGTAAAGTCGCGTCAAATAACGTCTTAAATTGTGTATCATTAAAGTAGAACGGCTAGGTTATTAGCTTTTTAAGGATTCATTTTATTAACCTTTGATTTAGCCGTTCGATCACCATCCAATCTTTTCAATTTTTAAAAGAAAGGAGCGAGCTGAATTGGCAAAACCTGAAAGAACTGAAGAACAAGTTACCCAACAACACGAAGAACATGATTTGAAAGGCACTTTCGTATCCGTAATGATCCTTGGAGCATTTTTATTAGTATCCTGGTTGGGAGTTTGGTCATTATATTTAGCACGTTAGGTTAAAAAGGAGTGAAGGAAAACATGAACATGCATAAGTATGAAAAAGTGTGGATCTTAATTGGATCTGCCACTCTGCTATTCTTCCTGATCGTGGTGGGTGTAAGTGCATTCTACATGGGCAACCAGCCTCCAAGCTGCGCCGTTACACTCGATCCGGAAAAAGTTAGAGAACATCAACTGTTCAAAGAACCTGGTTTAACGGAAATTGGCGACAACGAGTATCAACTCACGGTTGTTGCTTCTGCATTCGACTATGATGTCGGTACGGATGACAAAGTCGTCCAGATTCCTGTCGGAGCAACCGTCCACATCTCTGCCACGACGACAGACGTCATCCACGGCTTTGAAATCGCTGGTACGAACGCAAACATGATGCTCGAACCTGGATACATCAGTACGTACACGAATACATTTGACAAACCTGGTACGTACACGCTCGTATGTAACGAGTACTGCGGTGTAGGACACCATTTAATGTATGCGACGATTGAGGTGGTAGAATAATGAAAACAGCTGCTCAAAGTCTTTTGAAGAAAGTGCCTGCTAAAGATGCGAAGTTGGTCATGGCGCATATGTACGTTGCCTTTGCCGCACTGGCGATCGGTGCGACAATGGGTCTCCTACAAGTCTTGGAGCGTACAGGAAGCTTCCAACTTCCATCATGGCTAGGCTACTACCAAGTGTTGACTGTTCACGGAGTTATTTTAGGTCTTGTCTTAACTACGTTCTTCATCATCGGATTCATGTTCGCTGCCCAAAGTGTGACAACTGGCGGTTACAGCAACAAAGAAAGAACGGCCGGTTGGATCGGTTTCATTATGATGCTTGTCGGTACAATCGCAGCAGCCATCATGATTTTGCTTAACGAAGCTACGGTGCTTTATACTTTCTACGTACCGCTTCAAGCACACGCCGTATTTTACATCGGGCTAGCGCTCGTTATTGCAGGTTCATGGTTTGCTGTATGGGTCATCGTCTTGCGTCACTTCCGTTTCAGAAAAGAAAACCCGGGTGTGCGCACACCGCTATTAAGCTACATGGCTACCGTTAACTCGCTTATGTGGCAAATCGCAACAATCGGTGTCGCCTACTCAACAATCGTTCACATCATTCCATGGTCTTTAGGCTTAACAGAAACTGTCGATGTGTTATTAACGAGAACATTGTTCTGGTATTTCGGTCACCCATTAGTTTATTTCTGGCTCTTGCCTGCCTACATGATGTGGTATGCGATTTTGCCGAAAATCATCGGTGGAAAAATTTTCTCAGATTCGCTCGCTAGATTGGCATTCGCATTGTTCTTGATCTTCTCTATTCCAGTCGGATTCCACCACCAGTTGACTGAACCGGGTATCGATCCGTTCTGGAAGTATTTGCAAGTTGTTTTAACGATGGTTGTAGTCGTGCCGTCATTGATGACCGCATTTACGCTCTTTGCCACCTTTGAACAAAGGGGCCGTGAACTTGGCGCGAAAGGTTTATTCGGCTGGCTGAAGAAAATGCCTTGGAATGATGCCCGCTTCCTAGCGCCTTTTGTCGGTATGTTATTCTTCATTCCTGGTGGAGCGGGTGGAATTGTCAACACATCTCACCAATTGAACCAAGTCGTCCACAACACGCTTTGGGTTACCGGTCACTTCCACTTGACAGTGGCAACTGCTGTAATGTTGACATTCTTTGGTATTACGTACTGGCTCGTACCATCTCTTACTGGTAGAGTGCTCACTCCAGTAATGAACCGTATGGGTATTTTGCAAACGATCCTTTGGGGAACAGGTATGTTAATCATGTCAGGTGCGATGCACTGGCAAGGATTGCTTGGAGGTCCGCGTCGTTCAGCTTACTCTGAATATGCCGGAAACGCAGATACGTTGGCTTGGGGACCATACCAAATCGCACAAGCAATCGGTGGATCGATCTTGTTCTTAGGTATGATCGTCATGATCATCATTTTCATCAACTTGGCATTCTTTGCACCTAAAGGTGAAACTGAATTCCCTGTTGCAGAAGATCATCCGAATGCAGCACCAACCCCAGCAATATTCGAGAACTGGAAACTTTGGATTGGAATTACTGCTGCGTTGATCTTGTTTGCATACACCATCCCAATTATCGACATTATACAAAACGCGCCTCCAGGAGCAAAAGGATTCAAATTATGGTAAGCTGTTAAGGTGATAAAGAGGGAATGTTTGTTCCCTCTTTATCTTTCTTTTAAATTCAAGGAGGTTTCATTTACGTGAAAATTAGATATTACGTTCTTTCAGCTGCGATCGTTTTGATCGGTATTGCCATCGGCATTTATTATTTAACGGTCATTCGTCCTGGAAATGCGAATTTGCCGGACGACGTCGTATTAGAAACGGCATTTGGCGGCGAATTTGATTTCGGCAATACGCCGGATACGGTGAAAATCATCGAGTTCATGTATACCCATTGCCCAGACGTATGTCCTGTCACAACGCTTGAATTGTCTAAACTGAAAAGCCGTCTTGAAAAAGAAGGTGTATTCGGCGACAAAGTCCAATTTATTACAATTACGATCGACCCTGAACGGGATACGCCAGAAGTGTTGCGCGATTATGCCGGAAGATTTGAAATCACTTCGGATGAAGATGGTTGGCTGTTTTTGACCGGCGATCCCGAAGATATTAAGAAAGTAGCGGACTCATTACGTTTCTTATATCGCGATCCAGGTTCTGGCGAAATCATTCATTCCACTTGGATGTACTTTTTAGATGAAAACGACAACTTGTTGGAACAATTCGTCATGGGGCAAGATTTTGACCCAGAACGCGCATATAAGCGGATCATGCGCACGATCAATTAAACGTGAAAATCCAAGGCGGGATGCCCCGCCTTTTTTTGTTTCCCTCCCCCACCCGTTTTACCGTTTAACCGTAACCGAAAACCGTGATCAACGTTTCTACAAGAAGGAATTGGGCAAATCAATGATATGTAAATTGTCACCTTATCATGAACGTTTTGAGCAACAACTGAACACACAAAAAAATAGACCTATCTGAAAATAGGTCTATTGATGTTTTTGAACTTGGCGCATCATGCTTTTTTCCCGAAATATTGATAATATTGCGTTTCAATGAAACCGTTGAATAATTTTCGCCTTTTCGTCGCTTTTTTGCCGTACAGCCTTTCAAATTGTTTGTGCGAAGTCAAAATATAGACGCTCCATGAAGGATGATTGCGCATGATGTCACCTAACGTTTGATACAACGATTCAACATATTCCCTGTCTTTCAACCGTTCGCCGTACGGAGGGTTGCTGATGAGATAACCATTCGGTTCTTTGATGCGCAAATCTTTCAGCTGCATTTGTTTCCACGAAATGACGTCATAGAGCCCGATTTCGGCCGCATTTTGTTTACTCATCTCAACCATGCGATGATCGATGTCCGAACCGTAAATCGCCAATTTTTGATCGTATTTTGCCAAATCTTCCGCTTCTTTGAAAGCTTCGTTCCACAATTTTTCCCCTATAAACGGCCACTCTTCCGCTGCGAAATTCCGGTTGAAACCGGGAGCGATATTTTGGCCGATCAAAGCAGCTTCAATAAGAATCGTCCCGGAACCGCACATCGGATCGACTAATATATCTTCCCCCCGCCAATTCGTTAGCAAAACGAGTGCCGCCGCCAACGTTTCTTTCAAAGGCGCTTCCCCTGTTGCGACGCGATATCCCCTTTTATGCAAGCCGACTCCAGACGTATCGAGCGTGACGGTCGCCATATCTTTCAACAATGTGATTTCTACGCGGTATAATGCGCCTGTTTCTGGCATGCGATGCGCGATGCCATATTTTAATTTTAAACGGTCGACAATCGCTTTTTTCGTAATCGCTTGGCAATCGGAGACACTGAACAATTTTGATTGATGCGATTTGCCGATTACCGGAAACTTGCCGTCCTCCGGAATATATTGTTCCCATGGCAGCGAATAAATCCAATCGTACAATTCAGCAAACGATTCAATCCGGCTTTCTCCGACTACCAACTTGACTCGATCGGCTGTCCTCAACCAAAGGTTTGCACGGGGAATACCGCTTAAAGGAGCGTTGAACATGATTTTGCCGTTATCAACTTTCGGTTCGTATCCTAATTGCTTCACTTCCCGTTTGACGATGGCTTCCAAGCCCATTGCACTCGTTGCTAAAAGTGTTACTTCGTTTTCCATCACAACATCCTTTCTTAAAATAAAAAAGTAAAAACCTATTAACAGTTGATCGCAACTGTTCAATAGGTTTTTACCTGACCGTGGATACTCTGTAAGCCATGTTCTGTACCTTCGTACTGCAAACGGTGGTCAGCCTCGTACTCCGGCCGTAATCATTTATCTACGAGCCGGGATGCGCCCAGCTCGTCCCCTCCTTTCGTTCGGTTTCCTACTCGGAGGAGTGCCCCTACCATAATTTGGGTTGCTCACTCGTGGGGTTTACCGCGTTCCACCTTGCACGTTTCCATGCAAGCTCGTCTCTGTGGCACTTTAAAGGGCCTCGTTCCATATCGCGTTCAAGCGACTTAGGAACTTACCCTGCCGTTAACCTGATCGGAATCAGGTTACCCTGACTTATGGTTTCGTCAGGCACGAACACTACAAGCATCACAGCTTGTGTGAGCATGGACTTTCCTCTACATATATGCATCGTTATGACGCATATATGCAGCGATTACGCGAGTATCCAACATATATGTTAACACAATTTGCGATCCTCATCAAGAGGGAAAGTATGTAAAAAACGGTTACAATCTACTCGTTTCCTTCAGACGATTGCGGGCCGAATACGGCTTTTTCCAAATTGGAAATTCTTTTTAAAATGTCGTAATTGACGTTAATCGGTTGACTCGATGCACTGCGCCGATTGTATGACGAGTCTTGATTTTTCTTCAAACGTTCAATTTCTTCATTCAAACGATTGATTTCTTTCATGAACGTTTCATAATCTTCGATAATGATATCTAAAAACCGATCCACTTCTTCTTCATTGTAGCCACGCATCGACTTTTTAAATTCTTTATTGACGATATCTTCGACGGTTAGACGAATTTGGTCCATGACGAGCGTTCACCTCAATATACTTTTTACTTCATTTTACTCTATTATATCATGTTAAATGTGTAAGTCATTATATTCATCGTAAACAAATTTTATGAAACGGAATTGGATATATTTGCGTTTTAAAATTCTCTAAATTATGATGGAGATGAGGATTGGAGGTGTATGCTTTGGCTCGTATCCTTTCCATTCTGCTCATCCTCGTCGGCCTTGGGCTGCTTTTATACGGCGGAAACGAACTTTTGCAATCCTATATGAAAGAAAACGAGCGGCTGGAAGAAGCAAGAGCGTTTATATCCGAAGAAACGAAAACGGTGGACGAAGCGGCGGATGTCGACTATCATTTCGAACACGGAGAGACGATCGGCATGCTTTACATCCCTCGTTTCGACCGTGAACTACCGATTGTTGAAGGGACGGAACCCGAAGATTTGAAAGAAGGGGTCGGGCATTACATAAAAACGGGATATCCAGGTCAAAACCGGCAAATATTATTGTCCGGTCACCGCGACACGGTGTTCCGCAACTTTGACGAACTTGAACCGGGCGATGAATTTCATATCAAAATGGAGCACGGCACATTCATTTACGAATTTGCCGACAACGAAATCGTTGGCGCCGACGATACGACGGTCATTGATTTGGAGCGAAAGGAAGAATATTTGACGATTTCAACGTGCTATCCTTTCAGTTATGTCGGAAACGCCCCGAATCGCTACATTATCTATGCCTATCCGAAAGAAGACGTGAATTAACAAGAGGCTGGGAAATGACCGAATGTATTTCCCCAGCCTCTACTGTTCATCCAACGAAAACGAACGCGGCAACAATTCCGAAATCGTCGTTTCCGTTATATCCCCTTGCAAATTGGCCAAATAAATCTTCACGTCATCATCGAAAAATTCGCTCATCACCTGTCGGCAGGCGCCGCATGGGCTAATCGGCCCTTTCACATCGCCGACGACGACAAGCGTGCGGAAATCGCGTTCACCGCTTGAGAGCGCCTTGAATATGGCGACCCTTTCCGCGCAACATGTCAGCGAATAGGAGCTGTTTTCAATATTGCATCCGGTAAACATCTTTCCGGATTTCGTTTCAACCGAAGCGCCGACTTTAAAATTGGAATAAGGTGCGTATGCTTTTTCTCGGGCCTCTTTTGCCGCTTCAAGCAAAAGTTCAAGCGTCATCGCCAATCTCCTTTAACAGCAAATGAAATACGTATAAAAGCGATCGTTTCATTTCCATGTACCTTCTCTTGCGGACATCTTTGTAATAACTGTGCATGATAAATTGGCGCATATTGTCAACCGTTGACTCGATCATTTGCGTAGAAGACGACAAATCCCCTCGTTTAATGGAATCCAACGTCAATGTTTCCCATGTCTCCAACGTTTCAAAAATCGGTTCCGTCTCACGCCTCACGTGTTCAAACATTTCGCGAGAACCGTAGGAAACGTTCGTCTCTTTTTGGAACGTTTGCTCCAATTGCCCTACATATTCGATCAATGAAGTTGTCAACTGTTGCAATTGGTTGTCCACGTGTGCATCTTTCACCCTTATCCATGCTAATCATTTTACTTTGTCGTTGTTGATATGAACAAAACGATCTTTGATGATGTTGCTGTATTTATCATCGATTACTTTTAATTGCAACAAAAGCCTTTCAAATTTGGAAAACATTTGTTGGTTCGTCCGAGCATTTATTTCTTCCAGGTTAATGTTATTATGAACCATTTTACCCATTTAATCAACTCCCCGGATATTTTACCTCAACATTTCGCTGTTTAAGCTGCCATTTCCTTCAATTCGACAAAACTGTGTAAATTTAGCGAATTTGTTGCAAAGAAAACACTCCGTCGTTTACTTTCTCACGATATATGAAAAACTAATAGGGAAGGATTGATCGCTGATACGACAAGCTGTTGCCCAACACTTCCAATAACATTATAATGGTTATGTTAGGAGGTATTTTGCTTGAAATATCCGAATGGGATTCGAAAATTGAATCATCCAACAAACCAAAACAACTTCAGCTATGCCAACAGAGGAATGCGTTTGGAGGATGATATCAATGATACGAACAAATATTATTTGGCCATAAATAAAGCAGTCATTCATAAAAAACCTACACCGATTCAAATTGTCAAAGTCCACTATCCGAAACGGAGTGCTGCAGTCATCACGGAAGGGTATTTCCAAGAAAAAGCGACAACCGATTACAATGGCATTTACAAAGGAAAGTACATCGATTTTGAAGCGAAAGAAACGAAAAATAAAACGTCATTCCCTTTAGCCAACATCCATGAACATCAAATTGAACATATGCGCGCCGTGCTCCATCATGGCGGAATTTGTTTTATCATCATCCGTTTTACGATACATGATGAGACGTATCTGCTCACTGCCGACCAATTGATCACATTTTGGGATGAAATGAAGCGAGGCGGCAAAAAATCGATACCGTACGAGACGATCAAACGTGTAGGACATGAAATTCCGTTTACGTACAAAGCGAGGATCGATTATTTACAAATCGTCGACGAATTGTTTTTTTGACATCGCCAATCCACGCGCCAACTTCAAACGGGAGGTATAACGTCATGACAAATAAAAGAACGACGAGAACCGCAAGGAAACATGAAAGAAAAAAACAGAAAAAATCGCTCTGGAAACGAATCGCCTTAGCTTTTGCCACCATATTGAGCTTGATCGTTTTAGGAGTGATCGGGACTTTCATCTATTTCATCGCAACCGCTCCTGAACTTGACATCTCGAAAATCGATGTTGCGTACAGTTCAAAATTTTATGATAAAGACG
>JAAYTF010000132.1 GCA_012518125.1 Bacilli bacterium
AGGCAAACTCATCCCGCAAGGCGAACTGAAAGAAAATACGTTCATCATCGAAGCGGGGACGAAACGGACAGATGCGGGCCTCGTCTCAAACGGAGGTCGTGTCCTCTTGGTCGGGGGCATCGGCAAAACGTTGCAAGAAGCCCGTGAAAAAGCTTACGATTACTTGACCATCTTCGACGGGAACGACGATTTCTTTTATCGCAAAGACATCGCGAAATTTTCATAACATGTTTTAAAAAGAGTTCAGTTCATCGCTGGACTCTTTTTCCGTGGATACGAAACGTTCAATTTTACGCCTTATAGCATAGATGGCATCAAAATTTCAAAAAGTAAACATAAACAACCGTTTTAACTTCTTCCGACAGAAGTCTCCCATCCTCAAGGAATGTGCAGGGCGCGGCCCAATGAGTAGGCGGGAGATGAATGTCGGTTGGCGCAGGATTACCCGAGAATCCCCCACTTCAAGCAACCCGCAAGGGTGGTAAGTGGAGGGTAGTTCACAACTTTTATGAACGAAATTGCCATATTTATGTTAAAATTAGGATAGTGAAAACGAATTCATGCTAAAAATGATGGTAGTATTGGAGAGTTGGATATGCTTGAATACGGACAATTTTGGCGAAACAAGGATTTACGCGAACACGTAGCCGTCATAGATCAAAAAATCCCACCAACGATCGTTTTAACAAACGGCATCTATTTGGACGTTTACACGAAAAAATGGCGTAAAGGGAACATTTGGATTTACAAAGACCGGATCATCTACGTAGGGGAAGAACTGCCGGAACAGAAAGAAGGCACGGAAATCGTCGATTGCACCGGACAATACATCGTTCCTGGATATATCGAGCCGCACGCCCATCCTTACCAGCTGTACAACCCGGAATCGTTCGCTTACTTCGCGGCAAAAACGGGCACGACGACGTTGATCAATGACAACTTGCGCATTTTTTCGATGCTTGACCTGGAAGACTCGTTTTCATTGATTGAAGAGTTGCATAAATTGCCGACGTCGATGTTTTGGTGGGCGCGCTACGACTCACAAACGATGTTGCGCGACGACGAAGAGAAATTCGACACCGACACGGTCCTTTCATGGATCAACAATCCGTCGGTCATCCAAGGCGGGGAGCTGACGTCGTGGCCGCAGCTTCTCCAAGGCGACGACCGCCTGCTCTATTGGATCCAGGAAACGAAACGGAAGCGCAAACGGGTGGAAGGCCATTTGCCGGGGGCCTCCGAAAAGACGTTGACGAAATTGAAATTACTCGGAGCAAGCGCCGACCACGAACCGATGACCGGCGAAGAAGTGTTGAACCGGCTTCGCCTCGGCTATCACGTTCCGCTCCGTTATTCATCGATCCGTCCGGATTTGCCGAAATTGCTCGATGAGATACTCGAGCTGGAATTGGACGTTTTCGATCAATTGACGTATACTACGGATGGTTCTTCACCCGTATTCATGGAGAAAGGCGTCATCAACCTTTGCATTGACATCGCAATCAAAAAGGGCATCCCGTTGATCGATGCGTATCGGATGGCCACCTACAACGTCGCCAAATATTACGGTTTGGATGAAGTCATCGGCAGCATCGCTCCCGGAAGGTTGGCTCATCTGAACATCTTGTATGAACAAGACGATCCGACGCCTTTAAGCGTCATCGCCAAGGGTCAATGGATCGTAAAAGAAGGCATCGAATGCAAACCGACGGTCAACATCGACTGGAAAAAGTACGGCATCGACAAATTGAAATTGGATTGGGATTTGACCGACGACGATTTGCAATTTTCCATTCCGGTCGGCATGGAGATGATGAACGACGTCATCTTGAAGCCGTATCCGATTGAAATCGACATCACGGTTTCGAATATTTCGAGCGACAATTTCGATGCGTTTCTGCTTTTGATCGACCGGGACGGAAAATGGCGTGTCAATACGATGTTGAAAGGCTTTGTAAAGTCGCTCGGAGGTTTATGCTCAACTTTTTCGACAACCGATGATATCATCATCATTGGTAAACGAAAAGCGGATATGCGGCTTGCTTTTGAACGGACGAAAGAAATCGGCGGTGGAATCGTCTTGGCCCATGAAGGAAAAATCATTTACGAATTGCCGCTCGCGCTTTCTGGTGCAATGTCGACTGAAGATTTGGAGACGCTCATCAGCCAAGTAAACGGACTGATCGACACGTTGAAGCGATACGGCTACGAGTTGTCCGATCCGATGTACAATTTGTTCTTCTTGTCATCGATGCATTTGCCATACATCCGAGTCACGCCGAAAGGAATCATCGATGTCATGAAGCGGGAAACCATTGTGCCAGCCAATATGCGCTGATTGTGGCAGCCACTTAAGGAGGACCGATGAGAAAACATTACGCATTCGTCATATTCATTGTTGCAATGTTGCTTTTAGCCGCGTGCAAAAAAGGAGAAGACGGAGAAACAACGGCGCCAAAAGAAGAACCAAAAGAGGAAGAAAAAGTCGTATACACGTATCCTTTCACCGGTTTGGAAACGGAGGAAGAACCGACAAACCGTGCAATCGCCGTCATGGTGAACAACCATGCAAAAGCACGACCGCAGTCTGGATTAAACGAAGCGGACATCGTCTTTGAAATGTTGGCGGAAGGGAACATCACACGCTTTTTGGCGTTATATCAAAGCACACTTCCGCAACGGGTCGGACCGGTGCGCAGCGCCAGGGAGTATTATTTCCGGCTGGCTGACGGATATGACGCCATTTACGTCTATCATGGCGCTGCCAATTTCATCGACGAAATGATCCGGGATTCAGGAATTGATTTTTTAAATGGGGCACACTATGATAATGATAAGCAGCTCTTTATTCGGGAAACATTCCGCGTGGCTCCTCACAATTCCTATTTGCTGATGGAAGAAGCCTACAACCGGGCTGAATCGAAAGGGTACGAAATAACAGTCGACCACAAACCGTTGACTTTCCTGGACGAAGGAGAAACGGTGACGGGCGAAGCCGCACCATACGTGAAAATTTCCTATTTTCCAAACAGCACGTTCGTAGAATACAAATACGACGAAACGACAGGGACGTACTTGCGTTACAGCGACGGCGTGCAAACCGTCGATTTCGAAACAGAAACGCCGATTCAATTGAACAACGTCCTCATCATCGAAGCGGAACATCGGGTCATCGACGCGGAAGGAAGACGTGCCATCGACCTTGAATCGGGAGGGTTCGGCTACTTGCTGCAACAAGGGAAAGTCCAACACGTCCAGTGGGAAAACCGGGATGGCATGATTGTTCCGGTAAAAGATGGCGAAGTCGTACCGTTCGTCCCCGGTAGAACGTGGGTGAATGTCATCCAGCTTGAATCGCAAGCGAATGTCGAGCAAGTCCAAATATCCGAATTTAGCGAATAAGGGTGATACGATTGCAAATAGACAAGTTGCGTGGAAAACAATTAGACCAATTTTTCGATGCGATTTTAACGCTTGAAACGCGTGAAGATTGCTATCAATTTTTCGATGACGTCGCCACCATGCACGAAGTACAAGCGTTGTCGCAACGGTTGCAAGTCGCAAAACTTCTAAGCGAAGGAAAAACGTATCAGGCGATCGAAAATGAAACGAACGCATCGACTGCCACCATTTCCAGGGTGCGACGTTCGCTGGATTATGGCAGCGGCGGTTATGCGAAAGTGTTCAAACGGTTGAAAGAAAAAGAAATGCGGGAAAAAGCGGAAAAACAAACTGAATAACCTTGTTCATCTCTAAAAGGACACTACTTGCATCGTTCTTCCAGGCAAGTAGTGTTTTCATTTTCTATCGCGGAAAATCATTCACTTATGCAAAGAGTTTGCCGGTGAATTTTGTTATAATGGTTGAAGCAAAGGTATGGAGGAACAAAAAGTGATAGCAGAAATGAAAAATTGGCGGCACGTTTTCAAATTGGACCCAGCAAAAGTGATCGAAGACGGTGCTTTGGAAAGAATTTGCGAATCCGGTACAGACGCGATCATCGTCGGCGGCACCGACAACGTCACCCTCGACGGGGTGCTCGACCTATTATCCAGGGTGCGCCGCTATCTCGTCCCTTGCGTGCTGGAAGTGTCGTCGATGGAAGCGATCACCCCGGGGTTCGATGCATATTTCATCCCGACCGTGTTGAACAGCAAAGAGAAAAAATGGGTGATGGACATCCACCATGAAGCGATCAAACGATTTCGCCACTTCATGAATTGGAACGAAATCGTCATCGAAGGCTATTGCATCATGAACGAACAATCGAAAGCGTTCAAGAAGACGAACAGTCATTTGCCGAACGATGAAGATGTCGTCAGCTACGCTGTCATGGCGGAAAAATTTTTCCGTCTGCCGATTTTTTATCTTGAATACAGCGGGGCATACGGCGACCCGGAACTCGTGAAAAAAGTGAAGGAACAGCTGAACGAAACGACGCTCTTTTACGGCGGCGGCATCCGTTCATACGAACAAGCGAAAGAAATGAAACAATATGCCGACTGCATCGTCGTCGGCAACGTCATATACGAAGACATCGGTGCGGCGCTTGACACCGTGCTTGCAGTGAAATAGGAGAGGAACATAAAAGTGAGTCAAATCAAATGGTTGGACAATCTGAACAAAGAACAACAAGAAGCGGTGCGGACGACGGAAGGCCCGCTGCTCATCATGGCGGGCGCGGGCAGCGGAAAAACCCGCGTACTCACGCACCGCATCGCATACTTGATCGATGAAAAGTTGGTGAACCCTTACAACATTTTGGCGATCACCTTTACGAACAAAGCGGCGCGCGAGATGCAAGAGCGCGTTGAACAATTGATCGGCAAAACGAGCGAAGGCATGTGGATTTCGACGTTCCATTCGATGTGCGTGCGCATGTTGCGGCGCCACATCGATCTGATCGGCTACAACACGAGTTTTTCGATTTTGGATACGAGCGACCAGCTGACGGTCGTAAAAAATGTCCTGCAGGAATTGAACATCGACCCGAAATTATATCCGCCGCGCGCGCTTTTGGCCCATATAAGCAACATGAAAAACAAGCTGATCACCCCGGAACAGGCGCTTGGCCAATACGAAACCGGCTACGAAAAAACCGCCGCGGAAGTGTATGAAGCGTACCAAAAAACGTTGCGGCAAAACCACGCGCTCGATTTTGACGATTTGATCATGCAGACGATCCACCTGTTCAAACGCGCGCCCGAAGTGCTGGAAAAATACCAACACCAGTTCCAATACATCCACGTCGATGAATACCAAGATACGAACCATGCACAATATTATTTAGTGAAATTGTTGGCGGATAAATATGAAAACATTTGCGTCGTCGGTGATTCCGACCAGTCGATTTACCGTTGGCGCGGCGCAGACATCACGAACATCTTGTCGTTTGAAAAAGATTACCCGAATGCGAAAGTCATCTATTTGGAACAGAATTACCGTTCGACAAAGACGATTCTCGAAGCGGCCAATCACGTCATCAACCACAATACGAACCGGAAGCCGAAGAAATTGTGGACGGAAAACGAACAAGGAAGCAAAATTAAATATTACAAAGCGGCAAGCGAGCGCGACGAAGCGCAATACGTCTTGAATGAAATCGAACGGTTGATCCGCGAAGAAAACTACCGTCCGAGCGACATCGCCATCCTTTACCGCACGAACGCCCAGTCGCGCATCGTGGAGGACGCATTACGGACCGGCAAAATCGACTATCAGATCGTCGGCGGTTTGAAGTTCTATGAACGCAAAGAAATCAAGGACATCATCGCTTACTTGCGTTTGATCGTAAATCACGACGACGATTTGAGCTTCGAACGCATCGTCAACGAACCGAAACGGGGCATCGGCCCGACGACGGTCGAACGGTTGCGCGAATATGCTTCGGAACGTGGCATTTCACTTTTCAAAGCGATCGATGAAATCGAATATACTTCCGTCGGCAAAAGACAGGCCGCGACGCTCATCCAGTTCCAGACGGATATGAGCAACTTGAGGAAACAGCAGGAGTTCCTTTCGCTTGCCGAATTGATCGACCACATGTTGGACGTGACCGGATATCGCCAAGCGCTCATCCAGGAAGGGACGCTCGAGGCGCAGTCCCGCCTTGAAAACATCGAAGAATTTTTGAATGTCGCGGAAGAATTTGAACAAACGAACGAAGAAGCCACCCTCGTCGACTTTTTATCCGATTTGGCGTTGGTGAGCGACATCGATACGCTCGATGAAGAAGAAGTCGGGCAAAAAGACCAAGTGACGCTGATGACGCTCCATTCGGCAAAAGGGCTTGAATTTCCGGTCGTCTTCATCATCGGCATGGAAGAGAACGTCTTCCCGCACAGCCGCTCGCTCGATGATGAAGAGGAAATGCAGGAAGAGCGCCGTTTGGCGTATGTCGGCATCACCCGCGCAGAGGAGAAACTGTATTTGACGAGCGCCGCGATGCGGAAGTTGTACGGGAACGTAAGCTATAACCAGGTGAGCCGTTTTGTCGAAGAAATCCCGGAAGAACTGCTCGACTTCGAAAGCCAGGTTGTCGACTACTCGCCGGCATTCACGCGTTCCGAGAATACGTTCGAAAACGACGTCCCCGACAGGTTTAGCTCGTTGAGCAAACGGCAACCGATTGCGAAAAAGAAACGGGCGGAAAAAATGACAACCGGAGCGGAAAACGTCGCTTGGAAAGTCGGCGATCGCGTGCAGCATAAAAAATGGGGCATCGGCACGATCGTCAGCGTAAAAGGAAGCGGCGACGAGATGGAATTGAACGTCGCGTTTCCGGCCCCGACCGGCATAAAAAAATTGCTCGCCAAATTTGCGCCGATCACAAAAGCGACGTGATCATCCCATGTGTAGTAATGCCGGACCACTTCAGCCGTAGTAAGCCTCATCCATTGGCTGAATAGTGTACGATATAATCGGATTTCGATTTCCAGAAAAACGGCAAGTCATATTCGTGAAACGTTATAGAACAGTCTTATGGAAGGTGTTACGATGAATCGAGAAGAAGCGAAAAAACGTATCGAAGAACTGACCGAATTGATCATCAAATACGATAAAGCCTATTTCGTCGATGACAACCCGCTCGTGCCGGATGCGGTCTACGATCAATTGTTTCGTGAACTGGTCGAGTTGGAAGCGAAATATCCGGAATTCGTTTTGGAACATTCACCGACAAAACGGGTCGGTTCGGAACCGGTCGACGCATTTCGCAAAGTCGAACATGAAGTTCCGATGCTCAGTTTAGGTAACGCCTTTCAGGAACAAGAATTGTTGGACTTCCACCGGCGGGTCACGCAAGCGATCGGTAATGATGTCGAGTACATTTGCGAGTTGAAAATCGATGGACTCGCCGTTTCGTTGACATACGAAGACGGCAAGCTTGTCCGTGGGGCGACGAGGGGTGATGGATCGGTCGGCGAAGACATCACGTCGAATTTGAAGACGATCCGCAGCATTCCGCTCATGATTGAAGAAACGGGCAAATTGGAAGTCCGCGGGGAAGCGTACATGCCGAAACGGTCGTTTGAACAATTGAACGAAGAAAGGAAAGAAAAAGGCGAGCAACTGTTTGCCAATCCGCGCAACGCGGCGGCCGGTTCATTGCGGCAGCTCGATCCGCGCATCGCCGCAAAAAGGCATTTGGACATGTTCGCCTACGGCTACGGTGTCTGGCAAATCCCGGAAGTCGGCACACATAGCGGGCGTTTGGAAAAATTGCAAAAGCTCGGCTTCAAAATCAACCCGCATTGGGAAATTTGCCGCTCGATCGATGAAGTGATCGCGTTCGTTAAAAAATGGACGGAGCAACGGAGTTCTTTGCCGTACGACATCGACGGCATCGTCGTCAAAGTGAACGACATCAAACAGCAAGAACAGCTCGGTTTCACCGCCCGGACGCCGCGTTGGGCAATCGCCTACAAATTCCCGGCGCAAGAAGCGGTGACCACCCTCATCGACATCGAACTGAGCGTCGGCCGCACGGGTGTCGTCACACCGACGGCCATTTTGGAACCCGTGTTCGTCGATGGGTCCACCGTGAGCCGCGCCACGTTGCACAACGAAGATCACATACGCGCTTTGGACATCCGCATCGGCGACCGCGTCATCATCAAAAAAGCGGGCGACATCATTCCGCAAGTCGTGCGCGTCCTTTTTGAGGAGCGCAAAGAAGGGTTGGAGCCGTACCGCATGCCGGACCATTGCCCGGCGTGCAACAGCAAGCTCGTCCATTTGGACGACGAAGTCGCGCTTCGCTGCATCAATCCGGATTGTCCCGCGCAATTGAAAGAAGGCATCATCCACTTCGTTTCGCGCGAAGCGATGAACATCGAAGGACTCGGCGAAAAAATCATCGAGCAATTGTTCGATGCGGGGTTGATCAAATCGATCGCCGATCTTTACCGACTGAAGAAAGAAGATTTGCTGCCGCTTGAGCGGATGGGCGAAAAATCCGTCCAGAACTTGCTTAAGGCCATCGAAGCGTCGAAACAAAATTCGCTCGAAAAATTGATTTTCGGCCTCGGCATCCGCCATATCGGCGAAAAAGCGGCTTCCTTGTTGGCGAAAAATTTCAAAACGATGGACGCATTGAAAAACGCGACGTTTGACGAACTCGTCGCCATCGATGAAATCGGCGAAAAGATGGCCGAATCCGTCGTAAAATTTTTCAAAGAGGAAAAAGTTGTCCAATTGATCGAACAATTGGAGCGATTGGGCATCAACATGACGTATTTGAAAGACGAGCCGGAAGGGCAATCCATAGCAGCGCAAGCGGTTTTCGCCAACAAAACGGTCGTTTTGACGGGAAAATTGGAACATTTCACCCGCAATGAAGCAAAAGCAATCATCGAAGCGAACGGCGGAAAAGTGACCGGCAGCGTCAGCAAAAACACGGACCTCGTCATCGCTGGTGAAAAAGCCGGATCGAAGCTGAAACAAGCAGAAAAGCTCAACATTCCAGTCTGGGATGAAGAAAAGTTTATCGAAGTGATAAAAGGAGAATGACGATGAAACGAATGCTATTCATCATGTTCGCCATTTTGCTCGTCATTTCCGGCTGCGGCAGGGTCGTTGAAGACGACCTCGTCCAACCGGAAGAAGAAGGCGAAACGGAAGTGTCGATCATACCGAGCCACGCCGTCGAAGAAAGCCAATATAAAATATTGTTGCCGTACCGGCCGAGCGCTGCGCGCGGCGCAATCACGAACCAGGTCGCCAACCGTGTCGACATCGATGAACTCGAAGAAGGTTTGCGTCGTCATTCCGTATCCGTTTTTTCACCAGAAAAATACGTGTTTGAAGAAGGGCAATATTTGACGACGGACAAAATTTACGAACTGATCGATTCGTTGAACCCGGAGATCAAAGATCCGGCGAACAAAAAGGACCACGAAGAAAACCCGCGCGTTTTCTCGCACATTTTGGAACACAACTTTTTGGAGCGCAAAGATAACCGCGTCGAACTCGTCGGCATTTCGATCGGCATCGCGTTGAAATCCGTCTACCGTTTCCAAACGGAGACGGGCGGCCCGTATTATTACGAGGAAATCAGTTTAAGAGAAATGAAGCGGGAAGGCGAACGAATCGCACAAGCGGTGTTGAAGGAAATCCGTTCGATGGATGAATTGCGCGACATCCCGGTGATGATCGCATTGTTCCGTGAAGCGGAGCAATCTTCCCCCGTCCCGGGCAGCTTCATCCAAAAAACCGTCGTCGAAGGCGGACAAACGGAAATCGGCAAATGGGAGCCGATCAACGAAGAGAACGTTTTGTTCCCGTCCAATGAAGCGAAAGAAAAATACCCGAACGACGCTCAAAAAATGAAAGCGTTCAGCGACAAAGTGGCCCAATACTTCCCGAATTTCGTCGGCGTCGTCGGAAGAGGCTTCTACGTCGATAAAGAGTTGAGCAAATTGTCGATTGAAATTCCGATCGAATTTTACGGGAAAGGGGAAGTCATCGGCTTCACCCAATATGCATACGGACTCGTCAAAGAAATTTTCGGCACCCATTTTGATCTGGAAGTGTACATTTATTCAAGCGACGGGCCGGAAAGTTTGATCTTCCGCGATGCGGGGGAAGAAGAGCCGGGCGTTCACATATTCAACTGATGAACGAAGCTGTCATGCTAAATGGAAAAGGCATGATGGCTTTTGTCGTTTTTACATAATTTCCAAGGGAATAGCCAAAGTATGATTGCGGCCACTTTGCACGTTTTACGAAGGGACATTCTTTTAAAATTTCAAATCATCCGCTTATGGAAAACCGTTTAGCGCTTTACAAGGGTGGTGTGGACAGACGTCAGGATAATTAGTAAGATAAAGAAAACGGTTGCTTGAAGTACGATGATGCACCCGTTTCAGCCAATCACCGGCTGGATAACGCACGGAAATGAATTTCAAATTTTAAGGAGGCTGTTTACATGGTAGTTGCCTACAGACATGAACCATTCACCGATTTTTCGATCGAGGAGAACCGCATGAAAATGGAAGAAGCGCTCCGCAAAGTGGAAGCGGAATTGGGGAAAGAATACCCGCTCATCATCAACGGCGAACGGATCATGACGGACGAGAAAATCATCTCCCAAAACCCGGCGAACCGCAAAGAAATCATCGGGAAAGTGTCAAAAGCGGACAAAGACCTCGCGGAAAAAGCGATGCAGGCAGCCGATGAAGCGTTCAAATGGTGGCGCAATACGGACCCGAACATGCGCGCCGACATTTTATTCCGCGCCGCGGCCATCGTGCGCCGACGCAAGTTCGAATTCAGCGCATGGCTCGTGAAAGAAGCGGGAAAACCGTGGAACGAAGCGGATGCGGACACGGCGGAAGCGATTGATTTCATGGAATATTACGGCAGGCAAATGATGCGTTTAAAACACGGCATCCCGGTCGAAAGCCGTCCGATCGAACGGAACGAATTCATTTACATTCCGCTCGGGGTCGGCGTCGTCATCTCGCCTTGGAATTTCCCGTTTGCGATCATGGCCGGCACGACCGTCGCCTCGATGGTCACCGGGAACACCGTTTTGTTGAAACCGGCAAGCGCAACGCCGGTCATCGCATACAAATTCATGGAAGTGCTTGAAGAAGCAGGCCTCCCGAAAGGTGTCATCAACTACATCCCTGGACCTGGAAGCGAAGTCGGCGACTATTTGGTCGACCATCCGAAGACCCGCTTCATCAGCTTCACCGGTTCCCGCGAAGTGGGCGTGCGCATTTTTGAACGTGCCAGCAAAGTCCATGAAGACAAAGGGCAAATCTGGCTCAAACGCACGATTTTGGAAATGGGCGGAAAAGATACGATCATCGTCGACAAAGAGGCGGACTTGGCGCTTGCGACAGAAGCCATCGTCAGATCGGCATTCGGCTTTTCCGGACAAAAATGTTCCGCATGTTCGCGTGCCGTCATCGTGGAAGACGTGTACGACGAAATGAAAAAACGGATCGTGGAATTGACGAAGCAATTGACGATCGGCGACCCGGCCGACGGAAGCAACTTCATGGGCCCGGTGATTGACGAGGCGGCATACGAAAAAATCATGAAGTATATCGAAATCGGCAAAAAAGAAGGGAAACTCCTCATCGGCGGAAACGGCGACCGGGAGAAAGGCTGGTTTGTCGAACCGACCATCTTTGCCGATGTCGATCCGGAAGCGGTCATCATGCAGGAAGAAATTTTCGGCCCTGTCCTCGCCTTGACTAGCGCCAAAGACTTCGACGAAGCGATTGAAATTGCGAACAATACGGAATACGGCTTGACCGGTTCGGTCATTTCAAACAACCGCGAACATCTCGAGCAAGCCCGCCGCGATTTCCACGTCGGAAACCTTTATTTCAACCGCGGCTGCACCGGCGCGATCGTCGGCTACCAACCGTTCGGGGGCTTCAACATGTCGGGAACAGACTCCAAAGCGGGCGGCCCGGATTATTTGATCCAACATATGCAGGCAAAAACGATTTCGGAAATGTTTTAAACGGATCGGCTGAAGTTTTATTGCTGAATCGATGCTTCATGCGCATCGATTCAGTTTTTTTGTTCAATCATTCCTTTTCGATGCGGCTTCACCGTTTAGGGGAAAAGTGCAACCGTCTCATGAGGCGCGTTTGTAGCCGGACGGCTTCCACGACGGCAAAGCTTTTTAACTTTTTCCGACAGAAGTCTCCCATCCTCAAGGAATGTGCAGGGCGCGGCCCAATGAGTAGGTGG
>JAAYTF010000133.1 GCA_012518125.1 Bacilli bacterium
GATGAATATCGTGTATGCAAACCGTGGCGAATTGGTGACGGCGAAGTAAGTGACAATAAAGACATGTCAACAAATAGATGGGGTACGGCTATGTGAGAAAACTGCAACATCGACGTGCCAATAAATCGCCAAAAATTGGAGGCATAAACATGAAAAAAGTGAAAAAAGCGATCATCCCGGCAGCAGGATTGGGGACGCGTTTTTTGCCGGCGACAAAAGCGATGCCGAAAGAGATGCTGCCGATTGTCGATAAACCGACGATCCAATACATCGTCGAAGAGGCGATTGCATCGGGCATTGAAGACATCATCATCGTGACGAGCAACACAAAACGCGCAATCGAAGACCATTTCGACAAAAATTTTGAACTGGAAGAAAACTTGAAGCAAAAAGGCAAAGATGAATTGCTGAAAAAAGTGAAAGAATCCGAGGTCGACATTCACTACATCCGGCAAAAAGAGCCGAAAGGGCTCGGCCACGCGGTATGGGTGGCGCGCAAATTCATCGGCGATGAGCCGTTTGCGGTTTTGCTCGGGGATGATATCGTCGTGGCGGAGCCGCCAGGATTGAAGCAATTGATCGACATGTATGAAAAAACGGGCTGCTCGATCGTCGGGGTGCAGCAAGTCCCGGAAGATGAGACGGACCGTTACGGAATCGTCGACCCGATCGGCAAAGACGGCCGTCTGTATGAAGTGAGGAAGTTCGTGGAAAAACCGAAACGCGGCACGGCTCCGTCAAACTTGGCGATCATGGGACGCTACGTGCTTACACCGGAAATCTTCATACATTTGGATAAACAAAAAATCGGTGCCGGTGGTGAAATTCAACTGACGGATGCCATCCAAATGTTGAACGAAGAACAAAAAGTGTACGCATACGATTTTGCCGGCAAACGTTACGATGTCGGAGAAAAGTTGGGCTTCATCCAAACGACGATCGAATTCGCGTTGGAGCGCGAAGATTTGAAAGATGAATTGTACGAGTTTTTGAAAAGGAAATTGGAAGAGATGAAAGCGGAAATCGGAAATTGAAACGGATGCCTCTTGAATGATGTTCAAGAGGCAAATCTGTTCACTTAATAAATTTGAATTTAATCCCTGGGAGGGTAAAACATGTTTTTGAAAGTCAAAAGATTGGTAGATATCGTTTTATCACTGGTTGGAATGATTGTACTCTCCCCCCTGTTTCTCATCATCGTGATTTTGATCAAGCTTGATTCTGAAGGGCCGGTTTTCTTCAAACAAAAAAGGGTTGGAAAAAATAAAACACACTTTGACATATTAAAGTTCCGCACGATGCGGATCGATACACCGAAAGATACGCCGACCCACTTGCTTGAAAATCCAGATCAATATATTACGAGAGTTGGCAAGTTCTTACGGAAAACCTCCCTTGACGAATTGCCGCAAATTTGGAATATTTTTGTAGGAGATATGAGCATCATCGGGCCGCGACCGGCATTGTGGAACCAGTACGATTTGATTGCGGAACGCGACAAGTATGGGGCAAATGATATCCGTCCTGGATTGACTGGTTGGGCGCAAATCGATGGAAGAGATGAGCTTCCGATTGAAGTCAAGGCCTAATTGGACGGGGAATATGTGAAAAACATGGGTGTCATGATGGACATCAAATGTTTCATCGGTACAATTGTCAGCGTCCTTAAAAGCGACGGTGTAGTCGAAGGCGGAACCGGTACTTTGACAAACAGCACCGATGCTGTAAAAAGAGAGACGATGTCGAAATGAAGCGGATCTTAATAACGGGAAAAAACAGTTATGTCGGCAATTCCTTTGCAGAGTGGGTCAGTCAATATCCTGATAAATATGAAGTGGATAAAATCAGTTTAAGGACTGACGATTGGAAGAAAAAAGATTTCTCAAAATACGATGTTGTGTTGCATGTTGCGGGGATTGCCCATCGTAA
>JAAYTF010000134.1 GCA_012518125.1 Bacilli bacterium
CAGGATTACCCGAGAAGCCCCCACTTCAAGCAACCCGCAAGGGTGGTAAGTGGAGGGTAGTTCACAAAATGACATCGGACACGATTTTCACATGCTCGAGGCGCGAAATGTCATCGAACAATTTCTTCCGTTCGGCTTCGGTGATCCCGTCGACCTTGATGTAAATGTTTTTGTTGTTGTCATCATCTTTTGTGACGTTCACGTAACGCACCTCGAGATTCCGCGCTTCAAACACCGCAAGCAAATCGGTGATGACCAAATCGGGATAGGCGATGATTTCAAAATCGTTGATCGTCCGCGTTTTGCCGACTTTTCGTTCAATCAATTTTTCAATGTTGTTCAAAAAGACCAAACTGATCAAAATGATGATCGTCGTAAATACCGCGATCGCATACATCCCCGCACCGACGACAAGCCCGATTCCGGCGACCGCCCAGATGGATGCCGCTGTCGTCAACCCGCGGATCGTGCCGCCATAAACGATGATTGTGCCTGCACCTAAAAAACCAATGCCGCTAATAACGTAAGAGGGGATACGGGCAGGGTCGAACCGGATATTGTCATAGTTTTCGATAAACGTTTCAAACCCGTAAATAGAAAGTAACATCATAAGGCAAGCCCCAACACCAACGAGAATATGCGTGCGGAATCCGGCGAAATGCCGTTTCACTTCGCGCTCGAAGCCGATCGCCCCGGCAAGCACCAGCGCAATCAAAATCCGTGAAACCATCGTCGTGAAATCGTGATGTAGCAGCTGTTCGATGTAGGCTATTTCCAACTACCCCCTTTGTGTCCACTAAAAGTAAATCAAGTATACCATCATTTTACTCGTTTTTGGCGAAGAATAGAACGGATGATGCCAACTTTTTCCACGTGGGAATTGGAAGCGAAAGCGGACAGATTTGCAAATAACCTCTTTATAAAAGTGCATCGGACACGGCATCAGTCTTGCGCAAAATATCCCGCCCGGTTGAAATGGAAAAACGGAGCCCAAGTTGAAATACGAACCAGAGCTCCGTTCAATGTATCACCAATGGATCGATTGCGTCATAACGAACGCTAGATAGCTGAAAAATATTACACAACAACGTCACTGAAACACGATCGTCTTGTTGTCTTTCACGATGATCCGGTCCTGGATGTGCCATTTCACCGCACGGGCAAGCACCGTCCGTTCGATGCGCTGGCCGATTTTTTTCAAGCTCGCCACGTTATTGCGGTGGTCGACCCGTTCGATATCTTGTTCGATGATCGGCCCTTGATCGAGCTCGTCCGTCACATAGTGCGAAGTCGCCCCGATCAACTTCACGCCGCGTTCATAAGCGCGCTCATACGGCCTTGCCCCGATGAACGCCGGCAAAAACGAATGGTGGATGTTGATGATTCTGTTCGGATAGCGCGCCACAAAATTCGGCGTCAAAATTTGCATGTAACGCGCCAAAATGATGAAATCGACGTCATATTGCTCAAGCAATTTGAGCTGTTTGGCTTCCACTTCTTCGCGGATGTCTTTGTTTGCCGGTATGTAATAGTACGGAATGCCGTGCTGTTCGACGATATCGCGCGCCACTTCGTGGTTGCTGATGACAAGCGGAATATCCATGTCAAGGTCGCCGCTCTGCCATTCCCACAACAATTCCAGCAAACAATGAATTTCCCTTGAAACGAAAATCGCCGCGCGTTTGCGCCTGTCGTTGTATGAAAACTTGTAATCGATCTGGAACTCTTCCGCCAGCGGCTTGAAATCGCGCTCCATTTGTCCGCGCTTTTCCAACAAATCTTTCACGTAAAACTCGATGCGGATGAAAAACATGCGCGTCGGGTCGTCGCTTGAAAATTGCGTCGACTCCATGATGTCGCCGCCGTGTTCGTACAAAAACGTCGATAATGCTGAAACGATGCCTGGCCGATCCGGGCATTTGACCAACAGCCGGCCGATGTCCTCTTTCTTGCGATTCAAGTATTCTTCGATTGCCATGTTTCTTCGTCTCCTACTACTATTTTTTTAGATTAATTATACATAAATTTTGTGAAATGTTTAGCATTTTGTGAACGAAAACAAAATTGCTAGATTTTGCTATAAAAAAATTGAATATTAAGGAAAAAAGTCTTACCATTAATAGAAGGAATAAAACATGTCAAAAACAAGCGAAATTTTACAAATTATGACATTCAATTGCGCCCTTCCGCGCATTGAAATAAGATTAGGTTATGTTACTATAATAATACGATATCGCAGCGGTTGAACCTTCATTGCAGCAACGCACGAAAAAACAGTCGCAACAACGAAGAACGAAACAAGTGGAGGAGTCATATCATGGAAGAAACCATCTCGCTGGAGGAAATATTCTCCATCCTGAAAAAACACATCAAACTGATCATCGCCTTTACATTAGGGGCGGCAATCATCGCGGCAATCGTAAGTTACCTACTTTTGACGCCAATCTATCAATCTAGCACGCAATTCATCGTCAACCAGGCAAAAAACGATGGCCCGTACCAAAACGCGCAAATCGACCAAAACGTCATCCGCACCAACATCGAACTGATCAATACATATAATGTCATCATCACGAGCAACGCGATTTTGGATGTCGTCATTGACAATTTGGATCTTACATATACACCAGAAGAATTAAAAGGCAAAATCGACGTCTCGAGCGAACAAAACTCGCAAGTCGTCACCGTGAGCGTCAAGGACCCGGATCCACATTTGGCGACAGAAATCGCGAACGAGACGGTCGCGGTGTTCCAAGAAATGATTCCGGAAATCATGAACGTCGACAACGTCAGCGTGCTCACCGAAGCGATCACTCCGGAAAACCCGACGCCCGTCGAACCGAAACCGGTGTTGAACATCGCCATCGCTGTCGTGCTTGGCTTAATGATTGGTGTGGGCTTGGCTTTCTTGATCGAATATTTGGATACGAAAATCCATACGGAAAAAGACATCGAAGCGCTTGGCATCCCGGTCATCGGAACGATTTATTCAATCCAGCAGACCGATTTGCGTCAAGAAGCGATGAAATTCAACACATCGAGAAAAACTGCTGATGCAAAAGGGGATTTCCACCATGTTTAAACGGGGCAAAAAGAAGCAGACGGACAGCAAAATGCGCCATTTGATCACGCAATTGAATCCGCGGTCGCCGATATCGGAACAATTCCGTACGATCCGGACAAACATCCAATTTTCCGCCGTCGATGACAAGATCCAATCGATCATCATCACGTCCGCCGGTCCAGGCGCGGGAAAATCGATCACGGCGGCGAACTTGGCGGTCGTTTACGCACAACAAGGGATGAAGACATTGCTCATCGATGCGGACTTGCGCAAACCGACGGTGCATTACACGTTCCGCCTCGGAAATTTGCGCGGTCTCAGCAACGTCTTGATCGGTGAAGCGACGTTTGAGGAAGCGATCGAGCATGGAAGCGTCGACAATTTGGACATTTTGCCGTGCGGTCCGATCCCGCCGAATCCGGCAGAGCTGCTTGCTTCAAACAAGATGAAACAATTGCTCGAATATGCAAAACAGACTTACGACTTCATCGTCATCGACACACCTCCGGTCTTGGCGGTGGCAGATGCGAAAATTTTATCCCAAATCGTCGACGGCACGATTTTTGTCGTCCGCAGCGGCTTAACCGAAAAAGAAGACGTGCAAAAAGCGTATGAACTACTTGATGACGGGAAGGCGAAAATATTGGGTGCCGTGCTCAATGACGTCGACAAAAAAGAAGGAGCTTATTACTACTATTACGGAAATTAAAGGCAGAACGAATCTATCATTACCAGTTTCGTGGGCATATTTTGCTAGATTTTTTTAAAAAAGCCGTGATAATATATATCTACAAATTGCCATATATTACAAATTCAAGGAGCGGTTAGCTTGATCGATATCCATTCACACATCTTGCCGGGTGTGGATGATGGCGCGAAAACCGAAGAAGACAGCATCGCGATGGCAAAAGCGGCCGTCGAGCAAGGCATTTCGACGATCATCGCGACGCCCCATCACCGCAACCGCATGTTCGACAATTACAAAGAAGAGATTGTGACGAACGTGGCGATCTTGAACGACTTACTGAAAGAAAGAAACATCCCGTTAACCGTCGTTCCCGGTCAAGAAGTGCGGATTTATGGTGAAATTTTGGAAGATTTTAAAAAAGGCGAAATCCAAACATTATATCAATCGAAATATATTTTGATCGAATTTCCGACGGGCGAAGTGCCGCAATATGCGGAAAAATTGCTGTACGATTTGCAAGTGGCGGGATTGTTCCCGGTCATCGCCCATCCGGAGCGGAACCAGGAATTGCTGGAAAACCCCGATCGGATGTATGAATTGATCCGCAACGGCGCGCTGTCGCAGATCACCGCCGCGAGCCTGGTCGGAAAATTCGGAAAAGAAATCGAACAATTTTCACATCAATTGATCGAATCAAACCTTACGCACTTTATCGCATCCGATGCGCACAACACGTCGACGCGCGGCTTTTTGTTGAAAGAGGCTTACGATCTCGTCAAAGATGTTTACGGTGTCGAAACGTATTACATGTTCATGGAAAACAGCCAACTGCTGTTGGACGATTTGAACGTCAACCGTTTCGAGCCGCAACGGATCAAACCACGCCGCAAAGGCTTCTTTTCCTTCTTGAGAAAAAAATGAAATGGAGAAAAACTGACGAAAGGTTGAGACAATGATGAATTTTCGGACTCGCATGATTTATATTTTCATCCTCGACTCGCTGATCGTCAGTTTTGCTATTTTCATCGCCCATTGGCTGGTTTATCCGTACAG
>JAAYTF010000135.1 GCA_012518125.1 Bacilli bacterium
AACCGGCGCTCATCAACACCGTTCCGAAAAATAGACTGTAAAAACGAAATTGATGGATGAACATGTAACCGGCTATCGCGTAAACAGACATGACGATGATCACCATAAAAGGCTGCATCCCGTTGGTCGGTTCATATTGCAACATCGAGTTTTCATACATCGCTCTTAACTCAAGCGGAAATACCACGACAAACAATTCGTAAAGCATCAAACCGAACGTAAGCGCATATGCGGTCAATTTAACGATGTGATTTTTGGCAAACGAAACATTTAAACGTAAGCAAATCTTCCAAATGACCAAAATGAGCGTCGGCGTGATGACCGCATGCAAAAAATATCGGATGTAACTCAACGACTCGAGCGTGTTGCCTTCACCGATCCAAATGCCTGACAATACGATGATGTTGTCGTAGAAGAGTGCGAATAGGACAAAAAGCAAAAAGAAGCTTTCATCAAACGTTTTTTCCCGCTTGAACTGATTTTCATTTTTTAACAGCATGAAAGCCCATAAAAACAGGAGTGCATAACCTGCCGTCAAAAGCAAATACGACAAATGATTCATGTTCTCTCTTTCCCTTATGAAAATTTACTTGTTCCTTTCAACACTTTTAAGCATCAATAAATAAATGAGATATACGCCGAGGTACATTCCCGCAACCAAAAACAATGGATTTAAAAAAATCCCGTGTATGTTGAAAGAATAGACCGCTTCATCTTCGATCACTTCGTATAACGTAAATGCGGTAACATTTCCTAACACGATGAGCGCTATAAACGCCAAAATATGAAAAATTCTTCTTAAAACGGGCCATATCCGTTGTAATATGTACATAATGCTTGGAACGATCACGCTTGATGCTAGAATGAACATTTTCATATTCTCACCATGATTCACTTTATATGTACTAGAATGGACAAGTTGAAAATAGATTATACACGTATTGGCTTTTTTCTTCATAATAAGAAACTGTTTTTCCGCAATGAGAAGACTTGATGAATCGCACAAAGTGTATGACGCCGTTTACGCACAACATGGCAAGCGGAAAAACAGTTTAATGTCGAAAGCGCATGCCAATAAGCTTAACAATCCTCCTTCCTTTTTATTGTCCCCTCTTTATAACCCCATGTATTCCGAATTCCTTCCGGCTAATCACGTTCCTGATTGTTCAAACGATTTGCTCGATGCAAATGGCGACAAATTGTCCGAACGATACTGATGAAATTCGGAAGCGTCATCCCGCCAAATCAGTCATAGGATGCACATACTTGCGACATTGCCCGCAATTCGCGCAAGCTATTCATCTAAAAAACAAACTCGCTGAATCGGACGAAACATTTCTTCCGTCTAGTTCACTGTTTCAAATCGTACAAAAAGTAGCGTATTCTCCCTTTCACCTCGAGCAAACAGGACTTTTTCCGAATATGGACTTAACGGTTTATTACTTAATGGACAACGACTGTGACGGATGTATGAAAATTTTCAATCTACATCCGGTTAATTTCGCCACAATAGGGAAGGATAAAGAAAAAAAGGTAAAAAGGAGATAGCGGAAATGCTTTATTTGGAAAATACGAACTTGGAAGGCGAACGGATGACATTTGGGGAAGCCCAGAAGTTTTTTAAACAATTCGGCATTTTCATCGGCGGCAATTGGGAATATGACCGCGGCATGTTTGACGGTGTTTTGCACCGGGAAAATGGGGAAACGATTTATTTGCGCATGCCGTTTACCGTTGTCAAAGGCGAATTGGACAGCCGAAAAGCGGTGATCCAATTCGAAAAGCCGTTTATCATCAAACACGTCGTCAACCTCGGTCTAGATTATGACAGCAATTCGTTGCTTACGGTAAGCGGTTTGGCGCAATTCCAAAAACCGCTCGACAACGATGGCTATTTGCCAAATAAAAGTGAATGGCAAGAATTCGGCGAAGAACTGGTCGGAGATATTTTGGATAAATTGAACAAATGAATGAAGGGAGCAGGCTTCTGCTCCCTGAAATGGATTCACGCAAATGTTTGGTAAATTGCGGCGATTTCTTCTTTTGAAAGCATAATGTCCGCCGCCGACAAATTCTGTTTCACCTGCTCGGGCCGTTTAGCCCCGGGGATGACGACATCGATGGCATCATGATGCAAATAGACAGCCAAAACCAGCGGTGCGACATCCACCCCTTTTTCTTTAGCGATTCGTTTTAGTTTCTCGACTTTCTCCAACGTTTCGAAAAATGACTCACCTTGAAACTGCGGTTTTTTCAGACGAAGGTCGCCTTCTGGAAAAGTTGTATGACGGTCATATTTTCCGGCCAAAATGCCGGAAGCAAACGGGAAATATGGCACGAATGAAATGTTATGTTTCAACGTATATGGTATGATATCTTTTTCCAACGAACGGTCGAGCAAGTTGTATTCCCCTTGGTAAACGTTCACATAACCGTCTCGATTCGCTTCTTTTAATTGTGCCAACGAAAAATTGCTGACTCCGATGGCGCGTATTTTCCCTTCATCCTTCAACTTTTTCAACTCGCCAATTGCTTCATATTTCGGCGTCGTCTCATCCGGATAATGAATGTAAAACAAATCGATGTAATCCGTGCGCAACCGTTTTAAAGCTTCTTCGACCGCTTGGCGCAAAAATTTTGGATGGTTGTTGAAAACGCGTTCCTTTCCGATATATTGGTGGGCCGCTTTCGTCGCGATGACGACGTCGTTTCTTTTCTTCGTTTTTTCCAACACTTCGCCGATGATTTCTTCAGAACGTTTCGGGCCGTACGTAAAAGCGGTATCCCAAAAATCGACGCCGTATTCCAAAGCGGCATGCAAGACGCGTCTCCCGTCTTCATCCGTAATATTCGGGTAATATTTTTGCCCGCCGACGGCATTCGTTCCCAAGCCGACTTTTGTTACCGTCAAATCCGTACTGCGTATCGTCACTTTACGTTCCATCCAGCGCCCTTCCTTTCCTGAAATCGTATCTTAAACGTACCATAATTGAAACAAGTAAAAAACCGCCTGTATTAGGCGGCTTCGTTCATTTGTTTTTATACATTTCCCGCAAATCTTTTTTGAGAATTTTGCCGCTCGGGTTTTTTGGCAACGAGTCGGTGAAGAAAACCTTTTTCGGCACTTTGAATTTCGGAAGTTCTTTATTGCAAAATTCGATCACTTGCTCTTCCGTCAACGTCTTTCCGTCTTTCAGGATGATGATCGCCGTCACCGCTTCGATCCAGTAATCATCCGGCACGCCGATGACGGCAACCTCGGCTACTTCGTCCATCTTATAAATCACTTCTTCCACTTCACGACTGGCGACGTTTACGCCCCCGGAAATAATGATGTCTTTCTTGCGGTCGACGACGGTAATATACCCATCTTCATCCATCACGCCGAGATCTCCGCTATGAAACCAGCCGTCTTTGAACGCTTCCGCCGTTTTTTCCGGATCGTCCAAATATCCGAGCATCGCATGCGGTGTCCGATGAACGATTTCGCCGATTTCACCGCGTGGAACTTCGTTTCCGTCATCGTCGACGATTTTCGTTTCAACGTTCAACGTCGGTTTACCGGCTGAACCAAGTTTGCGGAGCTGATCCTCAGGTTTCAATGCAGTTGCAAGCGGTGCCACTTCTGTTTGGCCGTAAAAATTGTATAGACGCGCATTAGGCAAGCGTTCCGTCAATTCCAAAATGATTTCACGCGGCATGATTGCTGCACCGTAGTAGCATTTCTGCAACGTCGACAAATCGTGTTTATCGAAATCCGGGTGCCGCAACATCGCAATCCAAACCGTCGGCGGCGCAAACAGCTGATTCGCTTTATGTTTTTCGATCGTTTCCATGATCGTTTTCGGATTTGCTTCATTCAAAATGATGCCGCTGGCACCTAAATAAATGCTCGGACCGAGAAAAACATGCAGCTGTGCGCTATGATAAAACGGCAGTGCGTGAACGAGAACGTCATCCGCACTCATATCCCCATCGACAATGCAGCTGACATATTCGGATATGATGCTCTTATGTGAAAGCGTCACACCTTTCGGATTCGATTCCGTGCCGCTCGTATATAATATGTGGGCCAATTCATCGTCTTCGATGTATTCGTCCACCATTTCATCCGAGCCGTCTTTCTGTAAATCCAAAACCGTTTCCCAGCCTCGGTCGGAAACGTCTTTTTCGCATTCCAAGACGAAGCGGTATTTGAGCGGCTCGTTTGTTTTAACGTTTTCAATCGTTTCCATCAACGGTTTTTCAGTGAAAATGCCGACCGCTTTCGCATGATTCAATATGTAGGAAATGTCGTTTTCTTTTAACATGAAATTGATCGGGATCAACACGGCCCCCAATCTTGCCAGTGCGAATTCAACGATGACGAAGTCCAAATTGTTTTTCGAATACATTGCCAGGCGGTCGCCTTTTTTGACGCCACGTTTGCGCAAGCCGTTGGCCGTCCGATTGACCAAATCGTTCAACTCGCGATATGTAACTTGACGATCGTTGTACACCAACGCCAATTTGTCCCGGTATCTGCTTACGGTACGTGTCAACAAATCCCCCAACGTGTTTCTTCTCGTCCGCTGGATGAGCTTTTCAAGATGGATGACGCTTTCATTTTTCACCATAACCCCTCCTGAAATCGATTTCATTTTATGTAAGTATAATATAATCACCTTTAATATTCAATACAAAAAATGGATCAAATGAAGCCGCGATAAATTTGTTCACCGATGATCTCGATCGGGCTGTGACAGCAGTTCGACCGGTATTCATGCGGTTTTTCCACAATCCGTTTCACGTTCGTTTCCCCTGTTTGTTTACATTGGATACATCGGTATTGATAATATTTGCCAACTTTTAACGTGCGCGTGCTCGGCGCTCGATATCGTTTCAACTCTTCCTCGAAAACGGGATCGCCGTCCTGATAATTTTTTCCTTGGACAAAAAAAGCGTAATGGAGCAATTCATGCCTTAAAACGCCCAAAATCACATCATCCGTACCGTAATTTAATAATCTGGCGGAAAGTTCAATCCTTAGCGGTTTCCCCGAACGAGTCACGACAAAACGTCCAAGCGTCGAGCGCAGCCGATTGTTCGTTTGAATCGGGACGGTCAATTTGAGGTTGAAATTCGCTTGCAAAAAGTCTTTCGCATAAATCGTCAAAAAATCTTCTGCCAACACAGAACTCACCTTTGCCTGAGATCTTGTAGAAGGAAAAAGTTCAAGAATTGATCGCAATTCTTGAACTTTTTCACTATAACTCCTTTACACGACAATTGTCAAGATAATAACATCTCACGTACATTGTCGGGTATGCGGACCGGTTTCCCTGTCTTAATATTCACATTGACCAACGCCCCTCTGCCAACAAAACAGACTTTGTCGTCCTGGTTTACGCCTAAATAATGGATGTCGATGGACGAGTTGCCGACTGAATTCGCTTTCACATAAACTTTTAAAATATCGCCGAAATACATTTGCTCGATGAAGTCGCATTGCAAATCGGCTACAATCGGGACCGCCTCGAAGTCATCGCCTAAATTGAACACCCCTTTAGCCTGCATGAATTCAATCCGGGCTTGTTCGAAATAGATGAACGGGGAAACATTGTTTACGTGCCCGAACATATCCGTTTCTGAAAATCGTACTTTGATTTCGGTGTAAAACTTGAACTCTTCCTTCCATGTGTCAAAATCTTCGATGTACGGTATTTTGCGCAATGAAAAGCTCCCTCCATTACTCAATTTAAAAAGTGTATGTTTTGATGATTTGTTCGAGTTTCAATGCATCGGCAATATTGCCTTTCAATTTCAATTTTCTCGTCATGAAGGCGCTTGTAGGATTCAACTCACCGGCTAAGAGAAGCTTGAAATTTTTTTCGTTCATGGACAGTTGACAAGTCGCATCATCAACGGCGCCTTCTTTCACTTCTCCTTTGCCGTCTTGAAAGATTAAACTGAATGATTTTTCTTCACCGTCATCGATGTGAAATGTGTAAGCGGCATTTAGCTGATCATCTACCGCTTTTTCGGCAACTTTCTCGGAAATTTGTTGCCAAATCTCTTCAATGGACATGTTTTGAATTTCCATTCATTCCACCCCTTAAAAAATTGAATGGTTGTTCATTTATTATAATATGTATTTACAAAAATGGAAAGGCAATCGATTACATTGCCGTTTAAAATTTACAGCTTCCATCGAGCCATGAAAAAATCCCTTGCCAAACAGAGTTGACAAGGGATGTTGCTTTTAATCAGTAGTTGTTGTCACTGCCGAAGAAGTTCTTGAATGATTGCAATACGGTTGCACGGTTCATCGCTGCGATTGAAGTCGTCAATGGGATGCCTTTCGGACAAACTTGTACACAGTTTTGTGCGTTACCGCAGCCGACGATGCCGCCTTCTTGCATGAGGCCTTCTAGACGTTCACGCTTATGCATCGCTCCCGTTGGGTGAGCGTTAAATAAGCGTGCCTGCGAAATCGCGGCCGGACCGATGAAAGAAGATTTGTCGTTTACATTCGGGCAAGCTTCCAAACAAACGCCGCAAGTCATGCATTTCGAAAGCTCATACGCCCATTGACGTTTCTTCTCCGGCATGCGTGGACCTGGACCCAAATCGTACGTACCATCGATCGGGATCCACGCTTTGACTTGTTTCAACGCGTCAAACATTCTTGAACGGTCGACGACCAAGTCGCGGACGACCGGGAATGTCTTCATCGGCTCCAGACGGATTGGGTGTTCAAGCTTGTCGACGAGTGCAGCACAAGCTTGGCGGGCACGTCCGTTAATCACCATGGAACAAGCGCCGCACACCTCTTCCAAACAGCTCATTTCCCACGCTACAGGAGTCGTTTTTTCTCCTTTTGAGTTGACAGGATTTTTTTGAATTTCCATAAGCGCCGAAATGACATTCATGTTCGGACGATATGGAACATCGAATTCTTCCACGTATGAAGGGGAATCTGGGCTGTCTTGTCTCGTGATAATAAACTTAACCGTTTTCTGTGCAGTTTGTTGTTCTACTACTTGTTCAGCCATTATAAGTTACCCCCTCCGTATTTGTACTTTAAGTGCTCTGGCGGTTCAGGGATATCATCATGTTTCTTCGTGTAGTCGCGTGGTCTAGGTTCGATTAGTGAAGTGTCTACATCTTCGTAAGAGAATTTCGGTTCCTGATTTTCAGCATCAAATTCTGCGATGGTTGTCTTTAGCCATTCTTCGTCATTACGCTCAGGGAATTCTGGTTTATAGTGTGCTCCACGGCTCTCATCACGATGATAAGCACCAAGTGTAATGACGCGAGCGAGATGCAACATGTTTTTCAATTGACGAGTGAACATGACACCTTGGTTGCTCCACTTGCTCGTATCGTTGATGTTGATGTTTTTCCAACGTTCTTGCAATTCTTGGATCTTTTCATCCGTCTTCAACAATTTAGGGTTTTCGCGAACGACTGTAACGTTGTCCGTCATCCACTGACCCAACTCTTTGTGCAAAACATATGCATTCTCGGTTCCGTCCATCTTGAGCATTTGTTCAAACTCTTCTTCTTCTTGTTTTACATAAGTCTCATACAAGCTGGATGGCATTTCATCCGCATGTTTCTCCAATCCTTCGATATATTCGATCGCTTTCGGTCCAGCGACCATACCACCGAAGATTGCTGAAAGTAATGAGTTAGCGCCTAAACGGTTCGCGCCGTGTTGCGAGTAGTCGCACTCGCCGGCAGCAAATATACCAGGGATATTAGTCATTTGATCGTAGTCAACCCATAATCCACCCATTGAGTAGTGAACGGCCGGGAAGATTTTCATTGGAACTTTACGTGGGTCTTCACCTACGAATTTTTCATAAATTTCCAAGATACCGCCGAGTTTGACATTCAACTCTTCCGGATCTTTATGGGAAAGATCGAGGTAAACCATGTTTTCCCCGTTAATGCCCAACTTCTGGTTGACGCAAACATCAAAGATTTCGCGTGTTGCGATATCACGCGGCACGAGGTTTCCGTATGCCGGATATTTTTCTTCCAAGAAATACCATGGTTCTCCGTCTTTGTACGTCCACACCCGACCACCTTCACCGCGTGCAGATTCACTCATCAGACGAAGTTTGTCGTCTCCAGGGATCGCTGTCGGGTGAATTTGGATGAACTCTCCGTTAGCATATTTGACCCCTTGTTGATACAACTTGCTCGCCGCAGATCCAGTGTTGATCATTGAGTTGGTTGATTTACCGAAAATGATTCCAGGACCACCTGTTGCAAAAATCGTTGCATCTGATGGGAATGCTTGAATTTCATGCGTTTTCAAATTTTGAGCGACGATTCCACGGCCGACGCCTTCATCGTCGATGACAGCTGCCAAAAACTCCCAACCTTCATATTTCGTGACGAGTCCTTCCACTTCATAACGGCGGACTTGTTCATCAAGTGCATATAACAGTTGTTGTCCCGTTGTCGCTCCCGCAAATGCCGTTCGATGGTGTTGCGTTCCACCGAAACGTCTAAAGTCCAATAATCCTTCCGGTGTACGGTTGAACATGACACCCATGCGATCTAGCATATGTATAATACTCGGTGCAGCTTCACACATTGCCAAGACCGGAGGTTGGTTCGCCAAGAAGTCTCCACCATAAATCGTGTCGTAGAAGTGAATCCAAGGTGAATCCCCTTCACCTTTCGTGTTTACCGCTCCGTTGATGCCACCTTGCGCACAAACGGAATGTGAACGTTTAACCGGCACGACCGAAAACAAATCTACATGAACGCCTGCTTCGGCAGCTTTGATCGTTGCCATCAGACCGGCAAGACCGCCGCCAACGACGACGATTTTACGATTTTTCATTTTGTTTAACATTCCCTCCCTAAAGATGTCGTACTACAGTCCAAACTCGATGACTGTACGGATGCCGATGTAAGAAACAACGACGAATACGAGCACTGACACATATGAAAAGAATCGTTGCGATTTAGGCGATTGTGCAATTCCCCAGCTTACGACAAATCCCCATAAGCCATTCGCCAAGTGATAAACGATCGCCAAAATCGAGATGATGTAGAACCAGAAATAAAATGGCTGCTGCAAAATATTGTACATCATGTCTGCATTCACTTCGGCATTTCCAAGGGCAACCTGAACTCTCGTTTGCCATACGTGCCAAACGATAAAAATCAACGCGATAATTCCCGTAATTCGTTGGAAAAAGAATGCCCAGTTACGGCCAAATTTGTAATTTCCCAAGTTGTATTTCGCTGTAAATGCGATGTAGACACCCAATACAGCGTGAAAAATAAGTGGCAAATAAATGACGAAAATTTCAAGCGCCAATACGAAAGGAAGATTGCCCATGAAGCCTGCTGCTTTGTTGTAGCTTTCTTCTCCATAAACGATGAAATGGTTTATGATTAAGTGTTGGACAACAAAAATCCCAATTGGAACAACACCAAGCAGTGAATGCAATCTTCGATTGAAGTATTCGCGATGTTCCACTGTGTAACTCCCTCCTTAAAGAATTTTTTATATTAAAAAAAATAATTGCACACCTCTTTAAGACGAGAAGTTCTAAAGCCAATACGCCGACATAAAATAAGAATACGGTCCGTTTTCAATTCAAAAAGGCATTCTATTCCGACAAATTTAGGCTAAATTTTCGCTCTACCATTTTATTGTACTTCTACTTTTATGAAGCGTCAAGAAAATGATAAATTCAGGCATCTCGCTTTGTCTTATAGAATAACGAATTTTTAGCTTTTTATGATATAATTATGGACGTCACAGAACACTATTGTTTAGTAAAGGATGAAACAAATGGATGAAAAGTTGATCCCTCTCTCACATTTCGATCAATTGCCGGATGGCGCCGTCGGACATGATGTGTTGCGCTACATTAGTATGCCACACGTTTTAGGTCCGGAAAAAGATACGATCCTTTATTTCATCGGTCGAAATTTAGCAAGACAAATCGACATCAAGTCGCTCGATGATGTATACTACCTTTTCAAAAAATTCCGTTGGGGGACGCTCGAACTCGTCAAAGACCGCAGAAAGTCGCTTACGTTTCATTTAATGTCCGACGATGTCGCTGAACGAATTATGTCACCTTTTCCGGTCGAGTTTCGGTTGGAAGCCGGTTTCTTATCCGAAGCGCTCGAAAAAATAACAGCGCGGCGATGCGAAACGAATGAATCTGTAAACGAACGGTTGTACCGCGTCGAATTTAAAGTGATGTTCACCGATCGTTGATGACTTGCACATATCCAATTCATTGCTCGTCCTTATTCAATGATTGTATAACATTTTCAGCGACCCTTTTCGGGATTCCTAACTTGGTTATATCTTCAACGCTCGCTTCCCTTAATTTGTCGATCGATCTGAAATGGCTTAACAAAAGTTTTCGTCGTTTCGGACCGATACCTTCAATTTTGTCCAATTCCGATTGAATGAAACTTTTCCCTCTCACTTGACGGTGAAATTGGATGGCAAAACGGTGGACTTCTTCTTGAATACGTTGGATTAAATAAAATTCGTTCGACCTTCTTCCCAATTCAACAATTTCCGGGGGATCGCCAAACAGCAAATTGGCGGTCTTATGTTTATCATCTTTGACGATTCCGCCTAGCGGGATGGACAACCCAAGCTCGTTTTCCAACACATCGCGGGCGGCTGAAATTTGCCCTTTGCCCCCATCGACGAGGATCAAATCGGGCAATGGCAATTTTTCTAAAAGAACGCGCTTATAACGGCGGCGAATGACTTCCCGCATCGTTTCGTAATCGTCCGGACCTTCGACGTCGCGGATCTTGTATTTTCGGTATTCGCTCTTTTTCGGCCTGCCATCGATGAAGACGACCATCGCACTTACTGGATCGATACCTTGAATGTTCGAATTATCGAACGCTTCGATGCGGTAAGGCGTTTCAATGCCTAAAATGTCGCCCAAACGTTCGACGGCACGGATCGTACGCGCTTCATCCAATTCGATCAGAGAAAATTTTTCTTCGAGAGCAATATCCGCGTTTTTTTGCGCCAGTTCGACCAAATCGCGCTTTTTGCCACGAAACGGCGTGTGTACATCGATTTCTAATAGACCTTGCAACAATTCGACGTCGGTGCCGATCGGCACGATTATTTGCTTCGGCTTCAAATTGTTATGATGCAAATAAAATTGGCCGATAAAACTGATGAAAGCATCTTCCGGTTCGGAAAAAAACGGGAAAAACGAAACATCGCGTTCGATCAGTTTACCATTTCGCACATAAAACACTTGAATGCACATCCAACCTTTATTGTAAGCATAACCGAAGACGTCGATGTCGACTTTTTCATTGAGCATCACTTTTTGCTGTTCCATGACCGCTTCTATATGTTGAATTTGATCGCGCAGCTCACGCGCCCGCTCGAAATTCAACTGCTCGCTCGCTTCGAGCATTTTCGCCATTAATTGCTTTTTTACGTCACGATATCCCCCTTGTAAAAATTTTGCGATTTCCCGGGTAATCTTTTCATACGTTTCTATTGGCACTTCTTCGTCCCCACAGGCAAGACATTGACCTAAATGATAATACAAGCAGTAATCTCCCGGTTTGTTGTTGCACTTGCGTAAAGGATACATGCGGTCGAGCAGTTTTTTCGTTTCCCTGGCGGCAATGACATTCGTATATGGGCCAAAATATTTTCCGCCGTCTTTTTTTAATTTTCGCGTGATGATCAACCGCGGGTGCCTTTCGTTCGTTATTTTGAGATAAGGGTAACTTTTGTCGTCTTTCAACATGACGTTATATTTCGGATCGTATTTCTTGATCAAGTTCATTTCCAAAATGAGTGCGTCGATTTCGCTTTTCGTGACGATATACTCAAAATCGCGAATTTCCATGACAAGCCGCTGTGTTTTTTGGTCGTGCGCGCCGGTAAAATATGAGCGGATCCGGTTTCGCAATTGTTTCGATTTTCCGACGTAAATGACCGTCCCGTTTTTGTCTTTCATCAGATAACAACCAGGTTTTAGCGGGACTAGTTTTAATTTTTCTTCCAAATGTTGCGGCAACTGACATGAACACTCCTTTCCTATAGTATGAATCATGAACGTACATGAACGTAAATGAAGCGTTGCACATCACTTAACTGAAGTGTGCGCAACGCTTCAAAACCGCATTGTTTTTCTATTTTTAGAGGTGTCTGTTAATGACGTTCACCAATGCTTCTTTCGGTTGGAAACCAATCACTTGGTCAACGATGTTGCCGTCTTTCATGAGAAGTAGCGTCGGGATGCTCATCACGCCGAATTTTCCTGCTGTTTCCTGGTTTTCATCCACATTCAGTTTCAAAATTTTTACCTTATCGCCCATTTCAGCATCTATTTCATCAAGAACTGGAGCGATCATTTTACAAGGACCACACCAAGGAGCCCAAAAATCAACTAATACTAAGCCTTCAGCAGTTTTTTCCGCAAAGTTTTGGTCAGTTACGTGTTCGATTGCCATTTATAAACTCCTCCATTCATCTATAACGTTCTTTTTGATTATATCATTGACATGTATCACGTGCTAGTAGTTTGCTCGATTGTTTCCAATTGTGCCATAAGTTGTTGACTATATGGTGAATATTTATGTTGAAAGATAAGTAGCAAAAAACCTGGTCTTATTTTATGTGTTCGACCAGGTTTTATTACGGAATCGGAAATGATGTTAGTTATTTTGAAGCGCTTTGATTTCCTCAATGAGCAATGGAATGACTTCAAAGACGTCGCCAACGATGCCGTAATCCGCTACGTTAAAAATGTTGGCATCCGGGTCTTGGTTAACAGCAACGATGACTTTAGAGTTCGACATTCCAGCCAAGTGTTGAATCGCGCCCGAAATGCCGAATGCGAAATACAAGTCAGGTGTCACGACTTTACCCGTTTGTCCGATTTGAAGTGAATAATCACAGAAATCAGCGTCACATGCACCGCGGGAAGCACCGACTGCTGCGCCGAGAACGTCAGCCAATTCATACAACTTTTCGAATCCTTCTTTGCTCTTCATGCCGCGGCCGCCAGCGACGATGATCTTCGCTTCGGATAAGTCCACACCTTCGGATTTTTTGCGGATCACTTCTTTGACGATGGTACGCAAATCTTTTACGTCGATGTCTTTGGCGACAACTTCGCCTGAACGTGAATCATCTTTTTCAAGGGCTGGGATGTTGTTCGGACGAATCGTCGCAAACGTCATTCCTTCTTTGATGATTTTCTTTTCAAACGCTTTACCGGAATAGATCGGGCGTGTAAATACGACTTCGTCGCCGTCCTTTTCGATGTTTATCGCATCGGAAATCAAGCCGATGTCTAGACGCGCTGCAATTTTCGGCGTCAAGTCTTTGCCGATTGCTGTATGACCCATGACGACGCCAGTAGGGTTTTCTTCTTCAATCACTTGCAAGACGACTTGGCCGTAGCCTTCAGACGTATAGTTTTTCAAGTTTTCATGAGAAACGGTAATCGCACGATCTGCGCCATATTTGATCATTTCGTTCGCTTGCTCTTCCAAAGAACCGTCGCCCAAAAGAAGTGCAACGACTTCCGCATTTTCATCAATTTTCTTTGCAGCGGCAATTGCTTCAAAACTTACGTTACGCAATTGACCTTGTGCTGCTTCACCGATTACTAAGATTTTGCTCATGTTGTTCGTTCTCCCCTCTTTAGCTTTTTCAGATTAAAGAACCTTTGCTTCGTTACGTAATAATGAGACGAGCTCTTTAACTTGGTCTTGCAATTCGCCTTCCAAAATTCGTCCAGCTTGTTTTTCCGGAGGCAAGAAGACGTCAACGCGTTTCGTTTTACCTTCGACATCCTCTTCGTCCAAGTCGAGGTCGTCCAGCTCCAATTCTTCTAAAGGTTTCTTTTTCGCTTTCATGATTCCTGGCAAGGAAGGGTATCTAGGTTCGTTCAAACCTTGTTGGCATGTCACAAGCAGTGGCAAGCTCACTTCAATTTTCTCAATGTCGCCTTCGACGTCCTTTTCGATGTGGGCAACGCCGTCTTCAATCTCTAATCCGACGATCGTTGTCACGTAAGGGATGCCCAATTTTTCCGCCAAACGAGGACCGACTTGGCCGCTTGCATTGTCGATCGCAACGTTTCCGGCCAAAATGAGGTCGACTTCCTTATCTTCAAAGAACGCCTCTAAAATTTTGACGGTTGAATATTGGTCTTGGTCTTCGATGTCATCATCTTCAACTTCGATCAAGACGGCTTTGTCTGCCCCCATGGCCAATGCCGTGCGCAGTTGTTTTTCAGAATCTTCGTCACCCACGGTAACGACGGTAACTTCGCCGCCATGCTTGTCACGTTGCTGGATGGCTTCTTCGATCGCGTACTCGTCGTATGGGTTGATGATGTACTCAACGCCGTCATCTTCAATGACGCCATCATTTACAACGATTTTGTCTTCTGTATCGAAAGTTCTTTTCAATAATACATAAATGTTCAATTTTGTTCCTCCTCATCGTATCATACATGTTTATTTTAAAATGAATTCCGACATATATTTGTAGAATTCATTTCAATTACTTGTCTTTAAAGTTTGGTTTGCGCTTTTCCAAAAACGCTTGTACACCTTCTTTTGCATCTTCCGTTTCAAATACGTCGCCAAATGCTTCCGCTTCAGCCACAACGCCTGCTGAGAAGGAAGCGTACTTGGCATATGGGACCAATTCCATGATTTTCTGGATGGATGGTTTGCTTTTTGCCGCAATTTTCTTCGCCAAGTTCTCTGCAGCAGCAAGCAGCTCATCGTCTTTGACAACTTGGTTTGCCAAACCGATGTTAACCGCTTCTGCACCCGTGATTGGTTCGCCTGTCAAAATCATTTCGTAAGCTTTCGCATTGCCGACAAGCTGAGGCAAACGTTGTGTTCCTGCAAAGCCTGGAATCAAACCTAGGTTGAGTTCCGGCAAGCCCAATTTCGCTGTTTCCGTGACAATGCGGATATGGCATGCCATCGCAAGTTCCAAACCGCCGCCGAGAGCTGCTCCATGAATCGCTGCAATGACCGGGACCGGAAACTTTTCGATTCGTTCAAACAGTGCTTGTCCATCTTTTGCCATTTGTTCAGCTTCAGCGCCGTTTTGCAACTGCGTAAATCCGTTGATGTCTGCACCTGCTGAGAAAAAGCGGCCTTCGCCTCGGATGATGACAGCTTTTATCGATTCGTTTTCTTCGACTTCGTTCAATTTTTCTTCCAAATCGTTCAACAACTCGTTCGATAACGCGTTTGCTGGTGGACTCTGGATTGCAAGATATGCGATGTTTTCTTTAACTTCCAGTGCAACCTTACTCATTTTTTTCCTCCTTTATGTAAAAAGTCCATTATAAGTATATATTTTAATAAAATTTTGCGGATAAAGCACGATTTTACAAAAAAGTTAACAAATTTTACGAAATTGTTAATTTTTTTTCGTCAGGCCATTCAAAAGGAGCGAATGGACATCTTCAACTTGGTCCAGCAGGTTGTATCGCTCGTTTTTCATCACCCACGTCGTAACCGTTTCGTCAATCGTGCCGAAAATCATCTGCCGCATCAGGCGCGGATGAATATCGTCGCGGATTTCTTTTTCTTTGATGCCGTGTTCGATGATCGAATCGATGACATCTAAATAAGATTTTAACACTTTATTGATTTCACGTCTCAATTCCGGTTTTGACTGACGCAATTCCAGTTGGGTCACTTTTGCCAGATAAGGCGATTCCGTAAGCTGGGCATAATGCATTTGAATCAACGTGAGCAATTTTTCACTTGCCGTTTCTTTATCTTCGATCGCATTTTTAATTTTATGAATGAATTGCCCCATTCTTTCACGGAATACCGAAATCAATATGTCTTCTTTGTTCTTAAAATATAAATAAATGGTGCCGTCGGCTACATTCGCCTTTTTGGCAATTTTTGACACTTGTGAAGCGTGGTAACCGTTTTCCGCTATCACTTCCAAAGCTGCTTGGATGATTTGTTGGTATTTCGGTCTATCTTTGTTCGTCAACAATACTCGCCTCGCTCAATATAAACTTGACTTACACTTGAAAATGACATATGAATGATGCGTCATTCATATGTCATTCTATATTTCACCTAAACGAAAGTCAATCAATTCATACAGCTCTCAAATTGGAAAATAAAAGAGTGGGACGGATTTGTTTTCCCCCTCATCGAGTCGTCATTCGCTTACGCTTGTGAAAACAAATCCGGAAACCGAAAAATATACTTTTATTATACATAAATTATTCTAATTTGCACCTTTAAAACTTGAAAGTCATGAAGTGGCTTCCTTCTTCATCTGTTCGATCGCTTCTTCGACCAATTGACGTTTCAACACTTTTCCAATCACGGATTTTGGCAGTTCTTCTCGGAATTCATAAATGCGTGGAACTTTGAACGCCGCCAAATGTTTCCGGCAATATTCATCCAACTGTTTTTCATCCAGTTTTGC
>JAAYTF010000136.1 GCA_012518125.1 Bacilli bacterium
TAACACGATGAAAAATAGAGAAAGATACATATAAACATTAGCGTAAAGGCCGCGTTAATCTTTGTGAATATATTCTCATATCATTATAGGAGGTATTATAGAATGACTGATAAAATTACAATAGAAAACGGGAAGTTAAACGTACCAGACAAGCCGGTAATTCCATTCATCGAAGGTGACGGAACAGGCCCTGACATCTGGGCGGCAGCAAGCCGTGTATTGGATGCAGCAGTAGAAAAAGCGTACAACGGAAAAAGAAAAATTCAATGGAAAGAAGTTTATGCAGGGGAAAAGGCGTATAACAAGACGGGCGAATGGTTGCCGCAAGAAACGTTGGATATTATCGATGAATATAAAATTGCCATCAAAGGTCCTCTCACCACACCTGTCGGCGGCGGTTTCCGTTCCTTGAACGTAGCGCTCCGCCAAGAGTTGGATTTATACGTGTGCCTACGTCCAGTACGTCACTACAAAGGTGTGCCATCTCCGGTAAAACATCCAGAATTGGTTGACATGGTCGTTTTCCGTGAAAACACAGAGGACATTTATGCGGGAATCGAATGGAAAAAAGGCACGCCTGAAGTGAAAAAGGTCATCGAATTTTTGAAAAAAGAAATGGGTGTCGAAAAAATCCGTTTCCCTGAAACTTCAGGAATCGGCATCAAACCGATTTCTGAAGAAGGTACAAAACGCCTTGTGCGTGCCGCGATCAATTATGCAATCAAAGAAAACCGCAAGAGCGTAACCCTCGTGCACAAAGGAAACATCATGAAGTTTACGGAAGGTGCATTCAAAGAGTGGGGTTACGAAGTGGCGGAAGAAGAGTTCGGCGACAAAGTGTTCACTTGGGCCGAGTACGACCGCATCGCTGAAAAAGAAGGCAAAGAGGCGGCGAACAAAGCGCAAGAAGAAGCTGAAAAGGCTGGCAAAATCATCATCAAAGATGCGATCGCCGACATTTTCTTGCAGCAAATTTTGACCCGCCCTGCCGAGTTCGACGTCATTGCGACAATGAACTTGAACGGGGACTACATCTCCGACGCATTGGCGGCGCAAGTCGGTGGAATCGGCATCGCACCTGGAGCGAATATTAACTACGATACAGGTCATGCGATCTTTGAAGCGACACACGGTACAGCACCGAAGTATGCAGGATTGGACAAAGTGAACCCATCTTCGGTCATCTTGTCCGGCGTGTTAATGTTGGAACACCTCGGTTGGAATGAAGCAGCCAAGTTGATTACGGACTCAATGGATAAAACCATTGCTTCTAAAGTTGTCACTTACGACTTTGCTCGTTTAATGGACGATGCAAAAGAAGTTAAATGTTCTGAATTCGGCGATGCTTTGATCGAAAACATGGGTTAATGAACATCCGGGTTGGATCATCGAATGACGATGGTTCAACCCGGTTTGTTTTTGCATTAAAGGCTGCAATTTACAAAAAATTTACAAAACATCTATTCTTTTTTAACAAAATAAACTTTACAATAGATTTAGTGGGAAAACATTTTGCAAAGGAGCAATCCATTTGAACAAAAAAGTGTTAATCGTCGAGGATGAACGATCCATCGTTACGTTAATAAAGTACAATGTCGAGAAAGCCGGTTTTCAAACGGACGTCGCTTTTGACGGCGAAGAAGCGATCAAAAAATTTCACGACAACGAATACGATTTGATCATCTTGGATTTGATGCTTCCAAAAATCGACGGATTGGAAATTTGCAAATACATTCGGAGTGAAAACAAATCGATCCCGATTTTGATGGTCACCGCGTTGAATGAAGAAGAAGACATCATCAACGGTTTAAACAGCGGGGCGGACGATTACATCACAAAGCCTTTCAGCCCGAAAGAGCTGGTCGCCAGAATGCATGCCGTTTTAAGGCGGACCGCTTCGCATGAAAAGGATGACGAAACCGTTTTATCCGTCGGCGAACTGACCATTTATCCGAACAAATTCGAAGCATTTTTTAAAGGGGAACCGTTGCAGCTTACTCGCAAAGAATATGAATTGCTCGTATATTTCGTCCGGAACAAAGGAATGGTTTTATCTCGAGACCAATTGTTGAGCCACGTTTGGGATTATGAAATTGCCGGCGATACCCGCATCGTCGATGTCCACGTCGCCCGGCTGCGCGATAAGATCGAAGCGGACAAACGGAATCCGCAGTACATCAAAACGGTGCACGGTTTCGGTTATAAAATGGAAAATCTTTAAAAGCATGCAATTAACACGATGAACGAACTTGTCTTGTTATCCAACTGGCTGTTAATGGAGCGTTCCACAGTGAATAACTGTGGATTTTTTCGTTTTTTCGCGAAAGTTTACATTAAATTTACATTTTTAACATCGTCTTTACATCTATTTGATAACATATTTACAACTGTTTTTTATACTTGTTCATGTAGTAAGAATTGAAAAAATTTAAGGAGGACATACTACATGAATTTAAGAAAGTTTTTCCTTGTGAACTTATTCGTATTGCTTTTAGGAGTGTTCGCCGCTTGCTCGAACAAAAATGACGGACAAACCGATTCAGGTGCCGACGAACAAGTGTCAAACGAAGAAGCTTCAAGTGAAGAAGGTTCTGCTGGAGAAGAACTTTCCGGAAGTGTTGTCATCGACGGTTCAGGAACGGTTTATCCTTTAATGGCAAAACTTGCCGAAGAATACATGGCAAACGAACAGCCGAATGTTTCGGTTGAAGTTAGCAGAGCTGGCACAAGTGCTGGATTTAAAAAATTCTTAGTTGAAAATGGAACAGATTTCAACGATGCTTCAAGACCGATCAAAGATGAGGAATTAGAGCAAGCTGAAGAATTGGGCATCGAAGTGAAAGAATTCAAAGTGGCGTTAGACGGGTTAACGTTTGTCATCAACCCAGAAAACGATTGGGCGACAGAACTTACTGCAGAACAATTGAAAGAAATATTCTTGGCATCCAGCTCCATTGAAAAATGGTCTGACATCAACCAAGATTGGCCGGATGAAAAAATCAATACGTACGGTCCGAATGAAAACCATGGAACGTATGAATTCTTCTTCGAAAACGTGTTGGAAGAGCAAGATTTGAAAGATGACGTCAACTTGCAGCAAGAATATTCAACATTGGTCAACTTGATTTCACAAGACCCATACGGAATTGCCTTCTTTGGCTTCGGATACTACGTGAACAACCAAGATCAAGTAAAAGCGGTTCATGTCGACTTCGGAGCAGGACCTGTTGAACCTTCATTGGATACGATCGCAGAAGACGGTCCGTATGCTGAATTTACAAGACCGGTGTTTACGTACTTGAATGTCAACCACGCCAAAGAAAAACCGCAAGTATTGGATTATGCAAAATTCGTGATCAATAACATCAACAACTTTGCCGGAGAAACGGGATTCGCTCCGCTTCCTGAGGAAGAAATCGAAGAGAGCTTGAGTTTCCTCGAATCTATTCAATAAGGGAATTTCGAAAGGTCCCTAATCGATAAAGGTGGTGTTCTCAGTTTTGACTAGTGAACAAAGTGCCATTTCTGTTCAAGAACTATTGGCAAAGAACGAAAACAAAAAGAAGCTTTTATACTTGAAAGAAAAATTGATACCGAAATTCCTTTTCTTGATTGCCTCCGTATCCTTTTTAACAACGCTTGGCATCGTCTATGTGTTGCTGTTTGAATCGTTTCACTTTTTCAAAGAGGTATCCATCATCGAATTCTTTACGGGAACCGTCTTGAAACCGATGAGCCAAAATCCACAGTTCGGGATACTGCCTTTATTAGTGGGGACGTTGACTGCAACTACCATTGCATTGGTGGTTGCAGTTCCTGTTGGATTATTGACGGCCATTTTCCTAAGTGAGTACGCATCGAAGAGGGCAAGACAAATACTAAAGCCGATCATTGAAGTTTTGGCAGGCATTCCGACGATTGTCTACGGATTTTTTGCTTTTACGTTCGTCACACCAGTGTTACAAAAAATATTTCCTGAATTGGAAGCAACGAACATCTTAAGCCCTGGACTCGTGATGGGGATCATGATTATCCCGATGGTTGCCTCGTTGTCAGAAGATGCGATGAACGCGGTGCCGCAAAGCATCCGTGATGGCGCATTAGGATTAGGCTCTTCAAAAATCGAAGTCACCCTCAAAGTCGTTATTCCAGCGGCATTTTCAGGGATTGTCGCTTCCATCATTCTGGCATTTTCACGTGCGATCGGTGAAACGATGATCGTCACGATTGCAAGTGGAAGTTCAAAACAATTGACGTTTGATGTCATGAAGTCCATGCAGACGATGACAGCTTATATCGTCGAAGTAACAGGTGGCGATGCGCCTGCTGGTTCCGCGATTTATTACAGCTTATATGCTGTTGCTTTGACGTTATTCCTGTTCACGCTAATCATGAACATCATTGCGAATCGAATCGCAAAACGTTTTTATCAAAAATATTAAGAGGACGATTCATATGGAATATTTAAATATGGAGAAAGTGGACCGAAGAAGCAAAATTCGGATCATCATCGATAAAATTGCGAAATGGATCACGTTGCTTGCAACACTGTTTGGTGTAACGATGTTGACGATTTTAATCATTCGCATCATTTCACAAGGCATCCATGTCATCGATTTCGAATTTTTGACGAATCGGCTATCGACCGATCCTGAAAAAGCGGGGATCATGGGTGCGATTTTGGGGACATTGTGGCTCATTGCCGTCGTCGCACCCGTCACGATGTTTTTCGGGATGTTTACAGCCATTTATATCGAATTGTATATGAAAGACGGGAAAATGAAATCCATTCTTTCGACGAACATTGCCAATTTGGCTGGTGTCCCGTCCATCGTTTACGGTATTTTGGGATTGACCGTATTTGTTCGGGGCATGGAGCTCGGCAACGTCGTCCTTGCAGGCGGCTTGACGTTATCGCTATTAATTTTGCCGATCACGATTGTTACGACGCAAGAAGCGCTTCGTGCGATTCCATCTGATTTGACGGAAGCTGCTTTCGGAATTGGTGCGACAAAGTGGCAGGCAATCCGTACGGTCGTTTTGCCGACGGCGCTTCCGACCATCCTAACGGGATTCATCTTGGCGATGTCAAGGGCGATCGGTGAAACGGCGCCGCTTGTCGTAATCGGTATTCCGACATTGCTCATTCCGTTTCCGGGCAGCATTTTTGATAAATTTACCGTGTTGCCGATGCAAATTTATTACTGGACGCTGGATTCCGTGTTGGTAGCTGAATACGCCAGCTTGGCGGCCGGGACGATCATCGTACTGTTGTTTATTTTGTTAGTGTTGAATTTGACAGCCGTTTTGATCAGACGAAAATTTGAAAAGAAATTATTAAGGTAAAGGTGGATTGAGAAGCTTGACAGTAAAAGTGAGAGAAATTGCACAAAAAAACATAAAGACGAACAATTTTGAAACGAAGTTGGAAGTGTTAGAACCGAAAAAGGAACCGAAAGAATCGATTTTTATTACGAGTCGCCTTCACTTGTATTATGGTGAAACACATGCATTAAAAGGAATCGATTTAAATATCGAGAAAAACGCCGTGACGGCGATCATCGGTCCTTCTGGCTGCGGGAAATCGACATTTTTAAAGACGTTGAACCGCATGGTTGAGCTCGTCCCAAATGTTCGTACGACCGGAACCATTTTCTTTAACGGACAAAGCATTTTTGACCCGTCCGTCAAAGTGGAACAACTCCGCACTCAGGTCGGCATGGTTTTCCAAAAGGCGAATCCTTTCCCGAAATCCATTTACGAAAACGTAGCGTACGGCCCGAAAATTCATGGCATCCGCAACAAAAAGTTGTTGGACGAAATCGTCGAAAAAAGTTTGCGCGACGCTTATCTTTGGGACGAAGTGAAGGACCGTTTGCACGACCATGCGTTCCAATTATCCGGTGGCCAACAGCAGCGTTTGTGCATTGCAAGGACGCTCGCAATCGAACCTGAAGTAATCTTGATGGACGAACCGACTTCAGCGTTAGATCCGAAATCGACATTAAAAGTGGAAGAATTGATTCAAAGCTTAAAGGAAAAATATACGATCATCATCGTCACGCACAACATGCAGCAGGCGCACCGCATTTCTGATCAAACCGCGTTTTTCCTCGATGGAGAGGTCGTCGAATTCGACGATACGGAAGTGATTTTCAACCATCCGAAAGACTCAAGAACGTTCGATTATGTAAATGGACGATTCGGTTAAGCGATAACTGAATCGTTTTATTTTTTCATTCATCGATGTTCGAATAGTGAACATTGAGGAAAAGTGTTGGCTTTTTAAGTTCAACATTATAAAATAGCAATAAACATTTCGACGTTTCCGTTTGAACATAGATCGACGGCCGAAATGTAAGTATCCAAAAATGACGATCGGGCGGCATCGTTTGTACTTGCTTACATCGTGCGGAACAAACCATGAATTCGTTTGAGCGGTTTTTTATTTGGAGGGAGCGCATATGCAATTATACTTTTTAGGGCGGATGTTTCGCTTTTCGCTCATTGTCATCGCCATTTTGATCGCCGCTGGCATCATCCTCTTTCCATACATTGAAAACATCGCCATTTTAATGGCGGCGTTGTTTTTCGTCTATTTCGCTTTCATGCTCGTGTTGTATTATATGATCGAGATTTACATCAAGCCGATGACGAAGATCACAAAAACGGTCGACCAACTGCTTGAAGGGAACTACCACGCCCGCACGCAAGGGGTGATAAAAGGGAAAGTCGGCGAGTTGAGCGATAAAATCAACCAGTTGGCGCGTCATTTAAGCGAAATCACCCTCCAGGAACAAATTCAATCGGAACAGCTTTCAACTGTCATCGAAAATTCGGAAAGCGGGCTCGTTTTGATTGACGAAAAAGGATACATCCATTTAGTGAACCGTAAATTTGCCTCCATGTTTGGAAAAGAGGTAAAAGATTACATCGGGTATCTGTATTATGACGTCATTGACAACGAGCAAATGCAAACGACGGTCCAAGAGACGTTTTTAAGTGGACAGCGTGTAAAAGATGTTGTCACGATGGACGGCGACGGGCCGAAAAAATATTATGAAATTATTGCAGCGCCGATTTTCAACGAATTGAACATGTTAAAAGGGATCGTGCTCGTCATTTACGATATAACGGAATTAAAACAAGTGGAGACGATGCGGAAAGATTTTGTCGCCAACGTGTCGCACGAATTAAAAACGCCGGTCACGTCGATCCGCGGTTTTGCTGAGACGTTGTTGGACGGTGCGCATGAGGATGTGGAGACGCGCAAACATTTTTTGGAAATCATTTTCAAAGAAAGCAAACGGATTCAACATTTGATCGAAGATTTGTTGATTTTATCAAAAATGGAAAAAGACGAGCCGCAAATGGTGATCACGGAAGTACATTTAGACCATTTGCTTGAAGAAATGATGCCGATGTTCAAACAACGGGCGGAAGAAAAACATATCCAGCTTGAAGTGCGCAATGATAAGGTGGTTTTTGAAGCGGACGAAGACAAAGTGAAGCAAATTTTGCTCAATTTGTTCACGAATGCAGTCAACTATACACCGGAAAACGGCAAAGTCGCAATCACGTTGAAACAAGTGGACGAATTCGCATTAATCGAAGTGAAAGATACGGGAATCGGCATCGAAAAAGAAGCATTGCCGCGCATTTTTGAACGATTTTACCGCGTCGACAAAGATCGCAGTCGGATGACAGGTGGCACTGGCCTGGGATTGGCGATTGTAAAGCACATCGTCGAAGCCCATCAGGGGAAGATCGAAGTCGCAAGCGAAGTGAACAAAGGCTCGACGTTTTCCGTCTATTTGCCGTTAAAACATCCGTCCGGAACGTAACGTTATTTAAGTTGGCCAGCATTTTTGTAGCCATGACGATTAAAGCGACGAACAGTTCGCTGTGATCGTTTTTTATTGTGCATGAAAAAGGATAACACTTTTGTTAAACGAACGGATAAGAGTATAATAAACGTAAACGCTCGGTAAAGGAGAATGATCGTGGCAAATAAATTGGTTCTCATTGATGGAAACAGCATTTTGTTCCGCGCTTTTTTCGCTCTGCCATTGCTCCACAATGACAAAGGGGTTTACACGAACGCACTGTACGGTTTTACGAACATATTGCTCAAAATTTTGGAAGAGGAAAAACCGACGCACATGTTGGTTGCTTTCGATGCAGGCAAGACGACGTTCCGCCACGAAAAGTTTTCGGAATACAAAGGCGGCCGCCAACAAACCCCACCGGAATTGTCCGAACAGTTCCCTTTATCCCGCAAACTGCTCGATGCGTTCCAAATACCGCATTATGAACTCGAATTGTATGAAGCGGACGATATTATCGGCACCCTTTCGAAACAGGCGGAAGAAAAAGGCTGGGAAGTGAAAGTCATCACCGGCGACCAAGATTTGATTCAACTCGTTTCCGAACGTGTCACGGTCGATGTGACCCGCAAAGGCATCACGGAAGTGGAGTCGTATACGCCTGAATCGATGCTGGAAAAAATGGAGTTAAAACCGGAACAAATCGTCGATCTTCTAGCCTTGATGGGGGACAAATCCGACAACATTCCTGGAGTGCCAGGCGTCGGGATCAAGACGGCGACGAAATTGTTGAAACAGTACGGAACGATTGAGAACATATACGAACATATCGATGAAATTTCCGGAAAAAAACTGAAAGAAAATTTGCTCAACCATAAGGATGATGCGTTTTTGAGCAAAGAGCTCGCCACCATCCATCGCGCGAGCCCGCTTACGATTTCGACAGACGATTTGTCATATGGGGGATTTACGTACGACGATGTGTATGAACTGTTCCAAGAGCTCGGCTTCCGGTCACTGCTCGACCGCCTCCATTCGGAAGTGGAGCATAAGGATCAAGAAGATTTAGCCGACATCGAATTTTCCATCGTTGAAGCAATTACGGAAGAGATGCTTGTGGATCAAGCCGCCTTGCACGTCGAAATGGTGACGGAAAATTATCATAAAGCAAACATCGAAGCAATCGGGTTGACCAACGAGGCGGGCAATTACGTGTTCACTTTGGAAACTGCGCTTCGCTCGGATTTGTTTAAAAAATGGCTCGAAGATGAAACGAAAGAAAAATACGTATACGATGTTAAAGCATTGAAAGTTTCGCTGCTCCGTCATGGATTCGTGTTAAAAGGCGCCACATTCGACTTGATGTTGGCGGCGTATATCGTCAACCCTGCCGACAACAACGATGAAATACCGGCTATCGCAAAGCGGAACGAAATTACCAACATCCGCTACGATGAAGAAGTGTATGGCAAAGGTGCCAAAATGCGTGTTCCGGAGTTTGAAGCCGTCGCCGACCACGTTGCGCGAAAAACGAATGCTATTTATCAATTGCGACAACATTATGTGAACGAATTGAAGAAAAATGAGCAGTACGAGCTGTTTACCGAGCTTGAATTGCCGCTTGCGACCATTTTGGCAAAAATGGAACATCACGGGGTCCAAGTCGATATCGAGCGGCTAAAAGCGATGGGCGAAGAATTGACGGAACGGTTGGACAAAATCGAACTAGAAATCCATGCGTTGGCGGGAGGACCGTTCAACATCAATTCGCCGAAACAGCTTGGAGTCGTTTTATTTGAAAAATTGCAGCTGCCTGTCATCAAGAAAACGAAAACGGGCTATTCGACAGCCGCAGACGTATTGGAGAAGTTGGCGCCGCATCATGAAATCGTGCCGTTGATTTTACATTACAGACAACTCAGTAAACTACAATCGACTTACATCGAAGGTTTGTTGAAAGTCGTCGACAAAGATACGCATAAAATCCATACCCGTTTCAACCAGGCGTTGACGCAGACCGGAAGACTGAGTTCGGTTGAACCAAACTTGCAAAACATCCCGATTCGTTTGGAGGAAGGGCGCAAAATAAGACAAGCTTTCATCCCTTCCGAGGATGATTGGGTCATCTTCGCGGCGGACTACTCGCAAATCGAATTGCGGGTGCTAGCCCACATTTCCGGCGACGAACGTTTGATCGAAGCGTTCAAACAAGGGAAAGACATCCATAAAAGCACGGCGGCTAGCGTGTTTCACGTCTCAGAAGACGAAGTGACACCTGAGATGCGCTATCAAGCAAAGGCGGTGAACTTCGGCATCATATACGGGATCAGCGATTACGGGCTGTCGCAAAACTTGCAAATCACCCGCAAAGAAGCGAAAGAATTCATCGACAAATATTTGTCGATTTATGAAGGCGTCAAACAATACATGCACGATATCGTTCAAGAAGCGAAACATAAAGGTTACGTCGAGACGATCATGAAAAGGCGACGTTACTTGCCGGAAATTACGAGCCGCAATTACAATGTGCGCAGTTTTGCGGAGCGCACCGCGTTGAATACGCCGATTCAAGGAAGTGCCGCCGATATCATCAAAAAAGCGATGATCGAGATCGACAAACGTTTGACAGAGAAAAACTTGAAGGCGCGCATGTTGCTGCAAGTCCATGACGAACTCATTTTTGAGGCGCCGGAAGAAGAAATCGACAAATTGACGGAACTTGTCATCGACGTCATGGAAAATACGGTCGAGTTGAAAGTGCCGTTAAAAGTCGATTACGCGTATGGAAAAACATGGTACGATGCGAAATAGATAGAACTTGGAAAGTGGGAATACGATGCCAGAATTGCCTGAAGTGGAAACGATCCGCAGAACGCTTGAAAAACTCGTTTTAAACAAAGAAATCGAGGATGTGACGATATATTGGCCGAAAATTGTCAAACAACCAGACGACCCCGAACATTTCCGGATGTTGTTAAGCGGTGAGTCGATTGAACGGATCGGAAGACGCGGGAAATTTCTCTTGTTTTATTTGAACCATTACGTGTTGATTTCGCATTTGCGGATGGAAGGGAAATACCGCGTCGTCCCAAAAAGCAAAGAGAAGGATAAACATACGCACGTCATATTTCACTTTACAGACGGCACCGAACTTCGCTATAATGACGTTCGGAAATTCGGTACGATGCACGTATACAAAATAGGAGAAGAAATGACAAAAGCGCCGTTAAAATCGGTCGGGCCAGATCCGTTTGAAGAAGCGTATACGTTCGATTATGTGAAAGCGAGATTAAAACGAACGACCCGGATGATCAAAGCGGCATTGCTCGATCAGACGATCATTTCCGGATTGGGGAACATTTATGTCGATGAAGTGTTGTTTTTGTCGAAAATTCATCCAGAAAAACGGGCGCATCTCCTTTCAGAGGACGAAGTGGAGCGAATTTATGAAAATGTCCGCATCGTGCTCGAAGAAGCTGTCCGTTTAGGTGGAACGACGATTCGGTCCTATTTGAACGGCCTAGGGGAAATGGGGATGTTCCAACAGCGGCTGTACGCTTATGGGCAGACGGGAAAACCGTGCCAACATTGCCAGACGGAAATCGTCAAAATCAAAGTCGCCGGTCGCGGCACCCACATTTGCCCAACGTGTCAAACGTTGTAAGCAAACACTCCACCGTTCAAACCGCGCTGTAAAAGGAGGGGAGCCATGACGTTAGTGATCGGACTTACCGGCAGCATCGGCACGGGGAAAAGTACAGTTGCCAAGATGTTTAAACAATTGGGCATCCCTGTCATCGATGCCGATGAAATTGCCCGCCTCGTCGTTGAGCCAGGAAAAGAGGCGTATGAAAAAATCGTCGAGACGTTTGGGGAAGACATTTTGCAAAAAGACCGCACGCTCGACCGGAAAAAGTTAGGCGCAATCGTCTTCAACGACGAAGAGAAAAGGAAACAATTAAACGGAATCGTCCACCCGGCGATCCGAAAAGAAATGTTGAGACAGCGCGATAAATATTTGCAACAACATGTGCCTTGCGTCGTGCTCGACATTCCGTTGCTTTATGAAAGCAAATTGGAACATTTCGTCGATAAAGTGATCGTCGTCAAAACATCGCCTGAAGTGCAATTGGAGCGCATTTTGGCGCGCGACGATTTGTCGAAAGAAGAAGCGCTAAAACGAATCAACGCACAAATCGATGTCGCGAAAAAAGCGGAATGGGCCGATGCGGTCATCGACAACGACGGCACCATTGAAGAAACGGAACGGCAATTGAAGGACATTTTAACACGTTGGCACATCTTGACAGACGAATAAAGTTGTTGGAAGCGCCGAACCGGTCGTATTAAGAAACGATGAGCGAAACCATACTAATGGATAATGAACTGCCATCGTTTTGTAAAAAAATTGTTTATAAATGATAGCACATTTTCCGTTTACTATGCTATACTAATGATGGAATAATAACCAATTAGCGTAACATATTTTAGGAGGACAATATAATGGGGAAAACTCGCGTAGCAATCAA
>JAAYTF010000137.1 GCA_012518125.1 Bacilli bacterium
GAAGCAAAGGCATTCAGCGAACAAGTGATCCAACATGGGGCATTTGGCGAAGACGTCATCGAATTGCAAGCTCGCCTTAAGTATATCGGTTTTTACACTGGTGAAATCGATGGCGTATTCGGTTGGCGCACTTATTGGGCGCTGCGCAACTTCCAATATGAATTTGGGCTGCCCGTCGATGGATTGGCAGGCAAAGCGACGAAAGATAAATTGGTGCAAGTGACGGAATACGATGAAGTGAAAGTGAAAGCGGAAATGTGGAATGTCGACCCAGAGGTAGTCAGAAAGCAGCTCCAAGGGAAAACAACGCAGCAAGCGACGAATCAAAAACAAAAGCAGCCGCAAACGAACCAACAACAAACCGGCGCGCAACAAGTGCCTACTGGGACAACGAAAGTGAATGTGCCGCATGGTTTTTCACAAAACGATATCAATTTGATGGCAAACGCCGTTTACGGAGAAGCACGCGGAGAACCTTATGAAGGTCAAGTAGCCGTTGCGGCGGTGATTTTAAACCGGTTGAAGAGCCCGATTTTCCCTGACACCGTTTCTGGGGTCATTTTTGAACCGAGAGCCTTCACCGCGGTTGCGGATGGACAAATTTGGCTGACGCCAGATGAAACGGCAAAACGCGCCGTATTGGATGCCATCAATGGATGGGATCCTTCCGGAAACGCGCTTTATTATTTCAACCCGGAAACGGCGACATCGCCGTGGATTTGGACAAGGCCGCAAATTAAACGAATCGGCAAGCACATCTTTTGTAAATAGAAAGGTTGGATATTATGTTACGAACAATCACGATCGTCATATTGTCTTTAGGATTGATCGGCACGGTTTATTGGGGTTACAAAGAACATGAAGAGAAAAACGCGTTGTTGATCCATGCCGAAAACAATTACCAACGCTCGTTTCACGAATTGACACATCATATGGATTTGTTGCATGACCAAATTGGAACCGCGCTTGCGATGAGTTCGAATGAAAAATTGTCACCACAGTTTGTCGAAATATGGCGCATTTCGCACGAAGCGTTGACGAACGCGAGCCAATTGCCTTTATCGTTGCTTCCGATCCATAAAACGCAAGAGTTTTTATCCAAGATCGGCGATTTCACCTACAAAACGGCGATTCGCAATTTGGACGACGATCCCCTCAAAGACGAAGAGATCGAAACGTTGGAAAAATTGTATGAACAGGCGGCAAACATCAAAGACGAGCTAAGGAAAATGCAGCATAAAGTGTTGGCGGACAATTTGCGTTGGATGGATGTCGAACTCGCTTTGGCGACGCAGGACGAACCGATGGATTCGACGATCATCGATGGCTTTACGACGGTGGAAAACCAAATGAATCAATTTACGATGGAAATGGAAGGATCGAAATTTTTGCAGGCGACTGATAAACCGTACCGTTTCGAAGCGGTGACGGGGAAAGAAAAAAGCGAAGAAGACATCCGCGATTTTACGAAGCAATTTTTTGACATTCCGGATGAAGTGAACATTGACATTTCATCGAGCGGTGACGGGGCAGACTTGCCGTTTTACTCGGTGTTTTATGAAGACGGCAAACGGGTTTATATGGATATTACGAAAAAAGGCGGCCATCCGTTGTACATTTTGGTCGACCGCCCGATTGAAGAAACGAAATTGTCGTTAAACGACGGTTTAATCAAAGCGGAAAAATATTTGCAACGCTTTGGCTACGAAGACATGGTTTTGCTGCAAAGCCAACAGTTTGATGAAGAAGGTGTCTACAAATTTTTACACGTGCAAGACGACGTCCGCATTTACCCAGATGCCATCACGGTGAAAGTGGCCCTCGACAACGGGGATATTACCGGCATCAATGCGAAAGAATATTTATTGAATCATCATAAGCGAAACATCGCCAAGCCGAAAATCAAACTTGAAGAAGCGAAAAGCAAAGTGAACAAAAATATCAAGATTCACGAAGAACACTTGGCGATCATAGAAAACGACGTAAATGAGGAAGTGCTCGTCTATGAATTTTTAGGCGAAATGAATGATGAGACGTACCGGATCTTCATCAACGCGGAAAATGGTAAAGAAGAAAAAGTTGAAAAATTGACGAATACGGAAATGAATTTTGATATCCAAATATAAACTTCTTCAAATAACTGTATGAATATGCCATAATATAAAAGAGTAGGCAAATAGTCGCTATCACTTCTAAGGGGGAAATATCGTGAAAGTCGGAACTGCCGTCAGCATCAAATTTGCGAGCGGATCGAATGATAAAAATATGGTGCGCTATCGTTCGAAAGTTCTAGATCGAAATGAGAAGGTATTGATTATCGGATATCCTGTCAACGAACAATTGTACGTCGAACTCCCTTTCAAAGAAGGCGATGAAGTAAAAATTGAATATATCGACAAAGGGAACGTTTATTCATTCCAATCGAAAGTGAAACGGCTCATCAAATCTCCTTTCATGTCGTTTGTAATTGATATTCCGAATAAAGACGAAATAAAAAGGATCCAACGCCGCGAATATGTCCGGATCAATACGGATGTAAACGTGGCAGTGCATGGCATTGACCGAAATTTCCCGCCATTCATCACCGTCACGCATGATATAAGTGGTGGAGGGGCTGCCATCATCACGCCAAAAGGGATCAGTTTGCAAGACGGCGAAATGGTCATGCTTTATCTCGTGTTGAAATCGAAGTATAGCGACTATGTTTATATTAAGACAAAAGCAGAAGTGATCCGTTCTCAGGTCATCAATGATGTCCGGATGACGTCATTGAAATTCCATTTTAAAGAAGAGAAAGAAAGGCAAGCCGTCATTAAATATTGCTTTGAAATACAGCGTGAACGTTTAAAAGAAAATTTGATGTAAAGCAAATAATCGAATCCGAACTTGGCAAATGCCAAGTTTTTTCTTACAATAAAATATATTGTCCTTGTTTTTTATATTGATTGACAGTTACAAAACACAATACATTAATGGGGAGAAATTTCAATGCAGAAAAAGATGCGCATTCGAGTTGCCATTGACGGCCCGGCGGCTGCTGGGAAAAGCACCGTCGCCAAACGGCTCGCCAAAATGCTCTCGTTCGTTTATATCGATACGGGCGCGATGTACCGTGCATTGACATTGGAAGTGTTGAAAGAGAACATCCCGCTTGACGACGAAGAAAAAATTTTGGCGTTGTTGAAAAAGACATCCATCGAATTGAAGCAGCAAGAAGGGGAACAGCTCGTTTTCGTCAACGGCGAAGATGTGACGGCGAAAATTCGTGAAAATGACGTTTCCAAAGCCGTGTCCCACGTAGCGAAATTGCCTAGCATTCGTGAAGAAATGGTCAAAAGGCAACGGGAACTCGCCGAGAACGTAAATGTCATCATGGACGGCCGCGACATCGGCACGAACGTGATTCCGGATGCGGAAGTGAAAGTTTTCCTCATCGCTTCGGTCGAAGAGCGTGCAAAACGCCGCTACGAAGAAAATGTAAAGAAAGGCATCCCATCCGATTTGGAAACGTTAAAAAAGGAGATTGCTGAACGCGACAAGCGCGACATGGAAAGGGAACACGCACCGCTTGAGCGCGCTTCCGATGCGGTCGCCATCGATACGACGAATTTGACGATCGACGATGTGGTCGAAAAAATTTTAACGCTGATCAATCAAGTGCGGGATCAACAATTGTGAACGAAACGTTACAAAACGCGTTTTCATAAATATCATCATACATAGAAATTATTAACAAAACCGATTTCATGTTATAATAGGTTTAACGAAAGTTTGCAATTTTTATATTGCGTTTCAAATAGGTTTAGGAGTGGTGAAGCGTATGGTAGAATCAAATAACGAATTACAAGTAGGAAACATCGTAACAGGAACGGTGGTAAAAATCGAAGAAAAACAAGTGTTTGTCGATATAGGCCAGAAGCAGGAAGGGATTATTCCAATTAGTGAATTGTCGAATCTTCACGTCGAAAATCCGAAAGATGTGGTCGAGGATGGGCAACAACTTGAATTAATGGTTAAAAAAATAGAGGATGAAAATGTCATCTTGTCAAAGCGAATGGTCGATGCGGAAAAAGCGTGGGAAGATTTGCAGCAAAAACTTGAAAACGGTGAGAAATTCGATACGCAAGTGAAAGAGGTCGTCAAAGGCGGACTCGTCGTTGATGTTGGCTTGCGCGGATTCATTCCAGCGTCGCTCGTTGAGACGTATTATGTGGACGATTTTTCAGATTATATAAATAAAACATTGACGGTTAAAGTCGTCGATCTCGACCGTGAACAAAACCGCGTCATTTTATCACACCGTGCAGTCGTCGAAGAGGAGCAGGAGAAAAAGAAAAAAGAATTGCTGCAATCACTTGAAGTAGGCCAAGTTGTCGATGGTACGGTGCAACGCATCACCGATTTTGGAGCATTTGTCGATATCGGCGGTGTGGATGGACTGGTTCATATTTCAGAACTTTCGCATACGCACGTCGATAAAGTTTCTGACGTCTTGGAAGAAGGCCAGGAAATCAAAGTCGAAATCCTTTCTGTAGACGAGGAGAATGAACGAATTTCCTTGTCTTACAAAAACACGTTGCCTGGTCCTTGGGAAGGCATCGAAGAGCGGATTAAACCAGGGGACGTCGTCGAAGGCACGGTAAAACGCATCGTCGATTTCGGAGCTTTCGTTGAAATCGAAGAAGGTGTCGAAGGCCTCCTTCATATTTCGCAAATCGCCAATCGCCACATCAAGACGCCGGACGAAGTGTTGGATATCGATCAAAAAATCAAAGCGAAAGTGTTAAGCGTGAGCGAAAAAGACGAACGCATCGCCTTAAGCATGAAACAATTGGAGCAGGAAAAGGAAAAAGAAGAACTGAAAGCTTATGAACTTCCGAAAGAATCAACAGGATTTTCGATCAGTGATATCGTCGGCGAAGAATTGAGCAAATTAAAAGAGTAACTTTCCAAAGACTAAGACCGGGAGGACATTGCCGCATGCGCAGATCCCGGTCTTTTTATTATGGCTTCGTTTAAAAAGTTTAAAAAGTTCATGGTTCATTCATAATAGATAATACCAATTTCATAAAGGTGTGTTACGATGAATGAACCGTTCATGTTCTATTGGTTTAGCTGGTTTTATGTCGTCATCGTCTATTTTTTTATGGACAAAAGCAAATTGAAAGATTGTTTGTTGTTGATGTCGTTTTTGACGATCGGTTTGTTTGATAAACATATCGTCATCGACCCTTACATGTCCATTTCATTGGCATTTTTCGTCGTATGGTTTGCCGCGCTTTTTCTATATGTCCGTTACAACAGCAGGATTTACGATCTGTTCGTTACATTGACGATGATGCTATTATATGCGGCGTTATTATTATGGGCGAAAGCGGCGCCGATTTGGTTCGTCATCCATCCGTATGTTTTCATCCCGGTTGCCGTTTACTTTTTTTCCGTTTTGTTGAACGGCCATTGGCTCAAACAACTCGTTTCTACGATGACGGCGCTCTCGCTCGGTCACGTGCTTTATGCCGCCGTCTTAATGCAATATCAATTAAAATCGGACATCGACGCTGCGTTTTTCATCTATCTGTACGATACGATCCTTTTGATCAGCATCGCTTATGCGCTAACCTTTTTTATAAGAATCATAAAAAAGACGCTCATCAGAAAATCGGCGTAACGTTGTACGAACGGTAATAGTTTGCTAAAATATGAAGGGATTTGAATCTTTTGGAGAAAGGATGGGTCCTGGCATGGCAAAACCTGTCGTAGCAATCGTAGGACGTCCGAATGTCGGTAAATCGACGATTTTCAACCGTCTCGTCGGCGAAAGGGTTGCAATTGTTGAAGACACACCAGGAGTGACCCGCGACCGCATCTATCGCGAGGCGGAATGGCTTACGACCGAGTTCAATGTCATCGATACTGGCGGAATCGAAATGTCGGATGAACCGATGTTGCAAAAAGTGCGGCATCAAGCGGAAATTGCCATAGATGAAGCGGATGTCATCATCTTTGTCGTCGATGGCACAGATGGCATCACACCTGCAGATGAAGAAGTTGCCAAAATTTTATATAAATCGAATAAACCGGTCGTTTTGGCGGTGAATAAAATCGATCACCCTGAAAGAAGGGAATTGGTGTATGAGTTTTACGCACTCGGCTTCGGGACGCCTTTTCCGATATCCGGTGTCCACGGAATCGGCTTTGGCGATTTGCTCGATGAGGTTGTCAAACATTTTCCCGAGCGGAAGGAAGATGATCAAGACGACGATACGATTTATTTCAGCGTCATCGGCCGGCCGAATGTCGGTAAATCATCTTTGGTGAATGCGATTTTGAATGAGGAACGGGTCATCGTCAGCGACCAAGCCGGAACAACCAGGGACGCGGTCGACACCCATTTCCAAAAAGACGACCAAGACTTTGTCATCATCGATACGGCCGGCATCCGTAAGAAAGGAAAAGTGTACGAGGCGACGGAAAAATATAGCGTTTTGCGCGCTTTGAGGGCGATTGAAAGATCGGATGTCGTCTTAGTCGTTTTGGATGCAGAAACGGGTATTCGCGAACAAGATAAAACGATCGCTGGTTATGCGCACGATGCCGGCCGCGGCATCATCATCGTCGTCAACAAATGGGACACAGTCGATCCCGAAGAGATGCCGATGCACGAATTTGAAAAAGTGATACGCCAACAATTTCAATTCATCGATTACGCCCCGATCGTCTTTTTGTCCGCGAAGACGAAAAAACGATTGCAGCGGTTGATCCCTGTCATCAAAATGGTGAGTGAAAATCACGCAAAGCGGATTGCGACAAACGTGTTGAACGACGTCATCATGGACGCTTTGGCGACCCATCCTGCACCGACGGTGAAAGGGAAAAAATTGAAATTGTATTACATGACGCAAGTTTCTGTGAAACCACCAACGTTCGTCGTCTTTGTCAACGATCCTGAGCTTATGCATTTTTCGTTTGAACGGTTTTTGGAAAATCGCATCCGCGAAACGTTCGGTTTTACAGGCACACCGATTAAAATATACGCCCGACAGAGGAAATAGGAGGTCATATCCATGAAAAACGTTGCTGTGTTAGGCGCGGGCAGTTGGGGGACGGCATTGAGCATCGTTTTGGCTGATAACGGCCACAACGTCCGTTTATGGTCTTACCGGAAAGAACAAGTCGATGAAATAAATGTGACGAGGCAAAATAAACGTTATTTGGACGTCGTGCTTCCCGATTCGATCCGAGCTTATCACGACATCGAAGAAGCGGTTGCCGGCGCCGAAGCGATCGTCATCGTCGTTCCGTCGAAAGCGATGCGTGAAGTGATGCGAAAGTTGGCGCCGTTTGTATCGGATCAATTGGTCGTCCACGCTTCAAAAGGAATCGAGCCGGATTCGTTAAAACGCATTTCGGAAGTGATCGGGGAAGAAATCGAACAGCTCGGCCCGAAAGAGATCGTCGTATTGTCGGGACCGAGCCACGCCGAAGAAGTGGCGCTCCGCTCGCCGACGACCGTGACGGTGGCATGTGAAAAACTTGAGAAAGCCGAATTAGCACAAAATTTATTTATGAACGATTATTTCCGCGTTTACACGAGCACGGATGTGATCGGCGTTGAGCTTGGCGGCGCATTGAAAAACATCATTGCGCTCGGCGCGGGGATTTCCGACGGCTTAGGCTTCGGCGACAATGCAAAAGCGGCTTTAATTACGCGCGGTTTGGCTGAAATCACGCGGCTTGGAGCGGCGATGGGCGCCAATCCGCTAACGTTTTTGGGTCTTTGCGGCGTCGGCGATTTGATTGTCACTTCCACAAGCAAACATAGCCGTAATTGGCGTGCAGGTTATGCACTCGGCAAAGGAAAAGAGCTTGAGGAAGTTTTAAAAGAAATGGGTATGGTCGTTGAAGGGGTGCGGACGACGAAAGCGGCCTATCAATTGAGCCAAAAACACGGTGTCGAAATGCCGATCACGGAAGGTTTATATCGGGTGTTGTTTAATGGCGAAGACCCGAAACAAGTCGTCGAGGAACTGATGAGCCGCCGTAAACGCGAGGAATTGGATGATTTATCGGAATTCCAAACAATTAATAAACATCTCTCCTAGCGGACGCATATAATAATCGTGACTTACGGTTAGGAGGGACTTCATCGTGGATCAACAAACGAGAAGGTTAATGGAAAAAATTGAAGAAAGTTCACAAGTTTCGATGAATGAGATCATGCGCATCGCCGAAGCGGTGCAATACAGCGATTTGTCCGATGAGCGCACGGTTCGTTCACTCGTAAGGCAACTTTCACATCTTGCGAACCGACCGATTTCCAAGGAGAAAGAAGATCAAATCGTTCAATCGATTTTAAAGCAAAATGTTCCGTCATCAATTGATGAGCTGCAAAAATATTTTAAATAAAAATTAGGCGAAGGAAGATGCATGACGAGAAAAAGCCGCATAAAATAAAGCGCAACAGTAATCTCAACTTGAGATGCATTTTTTGGGCATTGTTTAGTCAATCTAGAGTGTTTGCGATAAACACTCTAGATTTTATTTTGCCAAAAATAAAGCGAATAAACCGTCTTTCGTCAAAAGCAAAAACTTCAAAGTAGTATGTTATAATTACTATCGATATCGAAACCACTGAAACCAGGGGTGAACAATTTGACTCCAGCAGAAGTAAAAGAAATGATTTCATTCATCGGCATCGGGCTGTTGATTTTGGCGATTGCGCTAATTACGCTGAGCCGGAAAAAATTATCGGGAATATTCCGGTTCATCGTTTCCTTTTTGGCGTATGTCTGTTTGATTTTAGGGGCCATCATCGTCTTTTTCATCGTCGTAAGCGGACCGACTAGTTGAGGAGGAAAGTTGAGTGAAGCGATTAACGTTGTTTGTCATCCTATTTTCGTTTCTTTTGAGCGGTTGCATGTACCCGCAGTCTGAATTGGCCAAAAACCAGGCGGCGCTCGACGAACAAGTCGACAAGATTCAACAAGCTGTATTGGCATATCGCGAGCAAACAGGCGGGCTCGTGCCGATCCACACGAAACCGAGCGATGTAGATATATACGAAAAATACATCATCGATTTTACGAAATTGAAAGAAGCGCAATTGATCAGTGAAATTCCAGGTTCGGCATTTGAAAACGGCGGTTACTTCCAATATGTCCTTATTACACCGGAAGACGATCCGCGCGTGAAATTGATCGACTTGCGCATTAGCGAAAAGCTGCGCGAAATTTATTTTAAACTTGATATATACCGGCAGCAACATGTATATCCGCCGTTTGGGGAAAAAATCGCCGATAACGTATTTACGATCAACTATGAAAAATTGGGGATGAAAGAAGAACCGACGGTGACAAGCCCATATTCCAACCAGGAACTGCCGATTTTGTTGACGACGGGAGGCGATTTGATCGTCGACTACCGTGTCGATTTGCAGTTGGCGTTGGAACAATTTCAACCGGATGTGAAAGAAGGAGAGGATATCCGTTTCGTTTTGGAAGACAATTATCATTTCGTCCCGGCCTACTCGTTGCCATATACGATCGAAGATGAAAAAATTGTGTTTCAAGAATAAAATTGAAAAAGGGAAAAAGCATAAGTTGAAACCTTTAGAATATAAATTATTCTAAAGGTTTTTTGTTTTCTTGGCATAAATCGTTCGGACAACATCATACAATGTTAACAGCGAAAAAGAAAGTTGTCTGTTTTTCTTCATTAAAGGAGGGGGTACTTGTTGGATCGGATTGATATTTTCAAAGACATTTCGAAACGGACGAACGGGGATGTCTATTTAGGTATTGTCGGTGCAGTAAGAACGGGAAAATCCACTTTCATTAAACGTTTCATGGAATTGGTCGTCTTGCCGAACATCAAGGAAGAACATGAACGCGCGCGCACCCTCGACGAATTGCCGCAAAGCGCCGCGGGCAAAACGATCATGACGACCGAACCGAAGTTCATCCCGAATCAAGCGGTGACAATCGAGATTGAAGAAGGGGTCGACATAAACATCCGCCTTGTCGACTGTGTCGGTTATGCGGTTGAAGGGGCGAAAGGGTTCGAAGATGAAAGCGGCCCGCGCATGGTCCATACACCATGGTACGATGAACCGATCCCGTTTCACGATGCGGCGGAAATCGGTACGCGCAAAGTCGTGCAAGAACATTCGACAATCGGCATCGTCATTACGACGGACGGTTCGTTTGGCGAAATACCGCGACCGAACTTTATCGATGCGGAACAAAAAGTGATCGAAGAATTGAAAGAGGTCGGAAAACCGTTTATCGTCATCATCAACTCAGCAAAGCCGACGAGCCAAGAAACCGAAATGTTGCGTCAAAAGTTGATAGAAGAACATGACGTGCCGGTTCTAGCGTTAAGTGTGGAAAACATGAACGAACATGACGTGTTAAACATTTTACGCGAAGCGCTCTATGAATTCCCGGTGCTAGAAGTGAACGTCAATTTGCCGAGCTGGGTGATGGTGTTGAAAGACGATCACTGGCTAAAACGCAATTATGAAGAAGCGATCGAATCGACGGTGCGCAATATTAAACGTTTGCGCGATGTAAGCTATATCATCAATGATTTCAGCGAATATGAGTATATCGACCATGCGAAGTTGTCATCGATCCAAATGGGCGAAGGGATTGCTGAAATCGACTTGCACGCCCCGAAACATTTGTACGAAGAAGTGTTAAAAGAAATCGTCGGTGAAAAAATCACCGGCAAAGACCATCTGTTGGCGCTCATGCAAGAATTCACCCATGCAAAACGCGAGTACGACCAAATTGCCGAGGCTTTGCAAATGGTGAAACAAACCGGCTACGGAATTGCCGCGCCATCCGTGAAAGATATGCAGCTCGATGAACCGGAAATCATAAAACAAGGCTCGCGCTACGGTGTCCGGTTAAAAGCGGTGGCGCCATCGATCCATATGGTGAAAGTGGAAGTTGAATCGGAGTTTGCGCCGATCATCGGTACGGAAAAACAGAGCGAAGAGCTCGTGAAATATTTGATGCAAGATTTTGAAGACGATCCGTTATCGATTTGGAACTCAGACATCTTCGGCCGTTCGTTAAGTTCGATCGTGCGCGAAGGCATTCAAGCAAAACTTTCGCTCATGCCGGAAAATGCCCGCTACAAATTGAAAGAGACGCTCGAGCGGATGATCAATGAAGGATCAGGAGGGTTGATTGCGATTATTTTATAACAGCTGAAACATGCTGTTATTTATTTTTTGGTTCGATATTCACCTCTTCAAATTTTTTTCACGATAATGATTGAAACAAAGCCGATAATATTCTACTATATAGGGTAGAAAGCCGATTTTCACCGAGTTTTTCGACATTTTTCCTTAAAAATAAAAAATATTTGTATTTTAACGGATAAGTATTGAATTTTATGGCAAAGTCGGTTAGTATAAGGCTTATCATCAATTAATTTGTTTGCCAGCGTATAAAAACCACTTAATTGGTGAACAAATGGTAATAGCCTTACATTCGCAATTTGTTTAAAGATTTTAAGAGGAGGTGAATATCATGAACAAAACAGATTTAATCAACGCTGTAGCGGAAAAAAGCGAACTTTCCAAAAAGGACGCTGCAAAAGCGGTTGATGCAGTTTTCGAAACTGTCATGGATTCACTTGCAAAAGGAGAAAAAGTTCAAATTATCGGCTTTGGAAACTTTGAGGTGCGTGAGCGTGCAGCTCGTAAAGGACGCAACCCGCAAACTGGTGAAGAAATCGAAATTCCGGCAAGCAAAGTTCCAGCATTTAAAGCTGGCAAAGCTCTTAGGGATGCAGTAAGAAGATAAATCTACATAGAGCTGGAGAAAAAAGGGTACATTTATTGTACTCTTTTTTTATTTTTTGCATCCATTTACATAAAATGCCGCTTCATTTTTATGTTTACAAAAACATTGACAATCAACGTAAAATAAGTGATAGTAAATAAGGTAAAAGTATATTTTCCTATCGATAAAACATCAATCACCAACACGAAACTATGTTATACTTAAAAGTAATAAATGATTAAAAAGGCATAGGTGGTTCAACGTGTTCGCTATTAATAGTAAAAAATTGAAAAAGATGATAGAAATCAAAATACACCATCCGTACATCGAAAAATATATCGATCAACCGGAGATCGATTTAGATAAACTTGGCCTGTTGCTGTACATTTTCGATGAAGTCGATATGCTCACGCAAAGAAAATATGAATATATCATTTCCGTCATGTTGGTGCAAGTGGCGCTTGACACACACGACCGTGTCACGAACGAGTCCCGCACCCCGCTTGACGACAAAAAACGTCAACTAAACGTCTTGGCGGGGGATTTTTACAGCGGGCTATATTATCAATCGCTTTCCAAACTTGGGGAAATTCCGTTGATCCGTTCATTGGCGAATGCCATCAAAGAAGTGACGGAAGAAAAAATGTCATTATACCGGCTTGAGGCGAAAAGTTGGCGGCATTTGATGCAATTGATTGAAAGCGTCGAATCTGTTTTGTTTACGACCGTCGCGAAACATTACCAACTGTCGGATGAAGAAATAGAATTGATCCGGCTTGCATTGTTCGTCAACCGGTTGATGAAAGAACTCGATACCATCGAAAACGGTTTGCCAAGTAGAATCGATCCGTATATTGAGCAAAATATCATTGAACCACCGCATCCGTCGCTCGTTTACAGTTTGGAGATGGAAATCGAGCGGCATAAAGCGAAAATCCATCATTTGCTGAAAGATAATGTTGCATTCCACCCTCTCGTTCATTTCATTTTCGGCAAAAAGATGTTATCGGCAGTGGAAGAAGGATAAATGATGAAACAACAAACAAAAAGAGAACGGGTTCACAACGTGTTTCAAAACATTTCAGACCATTATGACAAAATGAACTCAATCATTTCGTTCAACCGTCATCGCGCATGGCGCAAAGATGTGATGAAACGCATGAAAGTTGAGCGAGGCAAAAAAGCGCTCGACGTTTGCACGGGGACGGGAGATTGGGCGCTTGCATTGGCCGAGGCCGTTGGAGATAAAGGGAACGTGATTGGATTGGACTTCAGCGAAAACATGTTGAAAGTCGCGGAAGAGAAATTGGCGAAAACATCGTTAAAAAACGTTTCGTTCATCAACGGAGACGCCATGGATTTGCCATTTCCCGACAATTCTTTCGATTATGTGACGATCGGTTTCGGACTCCGAAATGTCCCGGATTACAAGCGCGTATTAAAAGAGATGCATCGTGTATGCAAACCGGGCGGACAAGTCGTCTGCTTGGAAACATCGCAACCGACATTGTTCGGCTATCGTCAATTGTATTATTTTTATTTTCAACATATCATGCCGTTATTTGGGAAAATTTTTGCGAAAAGCTATGATGAATACGCTTGGCTCAACGAGTCGGCCCGTGAATTTCCCGGCAAGGAAGAACTAAAAGAAATGTTTTTAAACGTCGGTTTCAAAGAAGTGAAAGTGAAAAGTTACAGCGGTGGTGTCGCCGCGATGCATTTGGCCATTAAGTAATTCGTTCGCAGCGATAGATTGTGATGCATTTTGCATTTTATTCCGTAAAGTAAAAGGTGAACAGAATGAACTTATCATCGATTTATCATCCTTTACAAGATGATTTGCAAATAATTGAAGAAACGCTCATCGAAGCAATCGACGCCAAACATCCCGTTTTAGAAAAAAGCTCGATCCAACTCATTAAAGCTGGTGGAAAACGAATCCGTCCGGTTTTTGTTTTGTTGTCAAGCCAATTTGGCGACGACAAAGAGAATAAGGAACAAATTTATAAAACGGCGGTGGCTTTGGAACTGATCCACATGGCGACATTGGTGCACGATGACGTCGTCGATGATGCAACGATCCGCCGCGGCATCCCGACGATCAAACATATGTATGACGATCGGATCGCGATGTATTCCGGCGATTACATACTCGCCCGAGCGTTAGAAGTGATCGCGTCGATTTCGAATTTGGAAATTCACAAGGAATTGTCGAACACATTGGTGAAAATTGTCGAAGGCGAAGTCGACCAAATCGAAGACCAATACAACTTGAATCAAACGCTCCGAAATTATTTGCAACGGATCAAACGAAAAACTGCGCTTTTGATTGCCATCAGCTGCAAATTGGGTGCACTTGCTGCCGGCGCCAAAAGAGAGCACGTTCACCAATTATACAAATACGGCTATTATGTCGGCATGTCGTTTCAAATCATCGATGACATTTTAGATATCACATCATCGCCCGAACAGCTCGGCAAACCTACAGGCAGTGATTTGTTAGAAGGCAATATTACGCTGCCGGTCCTTTTTGCGATGAAAGATGCGACGTTTCTGAACGAATTGAAACGCGTGTTTCAAAACCGGCATGATCTGAAGCCTTCCGATATTGGACATATCTTGGACATGATCATTGACAGTGATGCGGTCAAAAAGTCGTACGCCTTAAGCGACGCCTACTTGAAAAAAGCGAATCGAGCATTGGCGAAACTGCCGCAAAACGACGCAAAACAGACATTGCAAATGATCGCAAACATCATCGGAAAACGAAAATTTTAACGGCGCGCCCGTTTTCTTTTCATTTGAACTGCGTAAGTTTTATTGTATTCTATACCATAATTTGATAAAATCTTATCGACAAATTGAAAAAACACTATACATGACGATAGAGGAGAATGAACATATGGAAAAAACGTTTATTATGGTAAAACCTGATGGAGTGCAACGAGGATTGATTGGAGAAATCGTCAGCCGTTTCGAGAAAAAAGGCTTAAAGCTCGTCGGGGCGAAATTGATGCAAGTTTCGCAAGAACTTGCCGAAACGCATTACGGCGAGCACAAAGAAAAACCATTTTTCGGTGAATTGGTCGATTTCATCACTTCCGGACCGGTTTTTGCGATGGTATGGGAAGGCGAAAATGCAATCAACATCGCCAGAACGATGATCGGAGCGACAAATCCGGCTGAAGCAAGTCCAGGCTCCATCCGTGGCGATTTCGGTGTGACCGTCGGCAAAAACGTCATTCACGGATCTGACTCAAAAGAAAGCGCAGAACGCGAAATCAACTTGTTCTTCAACGAAAATGAGTTGGTGGCTTACGACAAACAAGATCATTCATGGATTTATTAATCCGATGATTAGGCCTCTGTTGTGAAACGGAGGCTTTATATTATATGTTCATAAGGAGAGTTATATCCGTGCCAGATTACTATTCGTTCATCGAAAAAGTGCACCGCTATTTGGGCATCGACTTAAGTTTGTACAAAGAAGCGCAAATGAGACGGCGTTTGACGTCGCTTCGCAATAAACGGGGGTTTCGCGATTTCGACTCTTATTTTACGGCGCTGCGGGAAGACGATGCGTTGTTGGAAGAATTCATCGACCGCATCACGATCAATGTTTCAGAATTTTATCGCAATCCAAAACGTTGGGACGTTTTACGCGAGAAAGTGTTTCCCAAATTGATTGAACAAAGCCGCGGCAGGCAACTGAAAATATGGAGCGCCGCTTGTTCGACCGGCGAAGAGCCCTACAGTTTATCGATCATGCTTCATGAACATTTCCCGAACGTCGATGCGGCGATTTTGGCGACGGACATTGATGAAAAAGCGCTTAAAAAAGCAGAAAAAGGCGTCTATCATGAACAAGCGTTGAAAGATTTGCCGAATCAAAAAAAAACGAAATATTTTACATACAAAAACGATGCTTACCATATCGACTCCCGGTTAAAAAAGATCATTACGTTCAAAAAACATGATTTGTTGAAAGATCCGTATCCGAGAAACCTTGATTTAATCGTTTGTCGCAATGTTTTGATATATTTTACCGACGATGCGAAAGAGACAATTTACCAAAAATTGAGCGACGCATTGGTTGAAAACGGCATCTTATTTGTCGGAAGCACCGAGCAAATATTCAATCCGGCAAAATATCATTTAACTTTATTCGATACGTTTTTTTACGAGAAAAAGTCAAAATAGATGGATGGAAAGAGGAATGTATATGCGTTACTTAACTGCAGGTGAATCCCACGGAAAAAAATTGACGACAATCATCGAAGGTGTACCGGCGCGTATGCCTTTGTTAAAGAAAGATATCGACGAATCACTTTTAAGGAGACAAAAGGGTTACGGCCGTGGCCGCCGGATGCAAATTGAGAAGGATTTGGTCGAAATAACAAGCGGTGTCCGCCACGGGTACACACTCGGCTCGCCGATCGCCCTGGAAATCAATAACGACGACTATCGTAGTTGGATCGATATCATGGGCGAAGAACCGCTCGAAGAAGGGGCGAAAGTACGCCGTGTCGTCACCCGGCCTCGTCCAGGACATGCCGATTTAAACGGGGCGCTGAAATATGGCCACCGTGACATGCGGAATGTCTTGGAACGTTCTTCAGCGAGAGAAACGACGGCGCGCGTTGCAGCCGGGGCTGTCGCAAAGATCCTGTTGCGTCAATTGGACATCGAAGTTGTCGGCTACGTGAAAGAAATCGCCGGCATCAAAGCGAAAGAGATCGAGCATTTGACGATTGAAGAACGGATGGAGATTTCGGAACAGTCACCGGTGCGCGTTTTGGACAAAGATGTCGAACAACAGATGATGGATGCGATTGACCAAGCGAAAAAAGACGGCGATTCCATCGGCGGCGTCTGCGAAGTGTATGTCGTCGGCATGCCTGCAGGAATCGGTTCTTACGTCCATTACGACCGCAAATTGGACGGTCGAATCGCCCAAGCCGTCATGAGCATCAACGCTTTCAAAGGTGTTGAAATCGGTATCGGGTTTGAAGCGGCGCGCAGGCGCGGCAGCGAAGTGCATGATGAAATTTTGTGGAGCGAAGAAAAAGGTTTCTATCGCCGCACGAATCGACTCGGCGGTTTTGAAGGCGGGATGACGACCGGAATGCCGCTAGTCATCCGCGGCGTGATGAAACCGATCCCGACGTTGTACAAACCGCTAAAAAGCGTCGACATCGAAACGAAAGAACCGTTCAACGCGAGCATTGAACGATCGGATGCATGCGCTGTTCCGGCGGCGAGCGTCGTCATGGAACATGTCGTCGCTTTCGAATTGGCTAAAGCGATCACCGAACAGTTCACGAGCGATTCGTTCCCGCAATTGAAAGAGGCATTAGACAAATACCGTGAGGAGTTACGGAGTTTTTAACATGAAACAAATGCTGGTGAAAACGTCGACACACGATTATCCGATCTATATCGGTAAGTCGCTTCGTTTTAAGTTGAACGAATTGATCAAAGAGTCGTATACGAAAGTGCTCATCATTACCGATGACGTCGTCGCCGATTTATATTTGGACGATGTGAGAAACAGTTTAGAACATTTCCCTGTCATCGAAGCGGTCGTGCCAAGCGGCGAAGCGTCCAAGAGCATCAAAGAGTATTATCGGCTACAAACAGTCGCTTTAAAAAACCATATGGATCGCCGTTCCTTGATCATCGCGCTTGGCGGAGGCGTCGTCGGCGACTTGGCCGGCTTTGTTGCGGCGACGTTCATGCGCGGCATTGATTACATGCAAATGCCGACGACGATCCTTGCACATGACAGCAGCGTCGGCGGCAAAGTGGCGATCAACCATGAATTGGGCAAAAACATGATCGGGGCGTTTTATCCGCCGAAAGCGGTCGTTTACGACATCGACACGATTCGCTCGCTCCCGGATCATGAAATTCGTTCCGGCTTTGCGGAAATTGTCAAAGAGGCTTATATTGCAAACAAACCACTTTTGGAAGAGCTCCTTCACAAAAAATTGACTGACATTTCCGAAGAGGAGCTCATTAGGTACCTTTATGAAGGCATTTCCGTCAAAAAAAAGATCGTCGAAGAAGACGAAAAAGAATCGCACGTCCGTAAATTTTTAAATTTCGGCCACACGTTGGCCCATGCGCTCGAGGCGATACTCGGCTACGGTACGATCACCCATGGTGAAGCGGTTGCGATTGGCATGCTGTTTGCGTTGAGGGTGAGCGAACATTATACCGATCATGATTTACATACGGAACGCTACAAAAAATGGCTTGACAGGAACGGATATCCATGTTCTTTGTACGGCATCTCGCATGACGACATCATCGAAAAAATGAAATTAGACAAAAAAGCAGCAAACGAGCAAATTCAAATGGTGTTGTTGAAAGCGATCGGAAAACCGGAAATTTTCGATTTTACCGATGAAACAATCGAAAAACATTTGCAAGCTTTCGCAAAGGAGTTGAATGAAGCATGATGCGCGGGTTCCGAGGTGCTACGACCGTAAAAGAAAACGACGAAGCGGAAATTTTAGAAGAGACAGAAAAATTGGTCAAAATGATGGTCGAAAAAAACGATATAAAGCCCGAGCAAATTTCCCACGTGTTTTTTTCCGTGACGGAAGATTTGAATGCGACGTTTCCGGCGAAAGTGAGCCGCCGCATTCCCGGTTGGAAGTACGTTCCGGTCATGTGCATGCGGGAAATTGACGTTCCGGGCAGTTTGGAGAAATGTATCCGCGTCATGCTTGTTGCCGAAACCGAACTGAAGCAGGATGAAGTGGAGCACGTGTTTTTGAACGATGCGGTGAAGTTGCGTCCGGATTTAATGAATGGAAAGAAGGGGTAAACATGTTCGGCAAACCGATTTTGAATGAATTGACCGCATATAAACAAGGAATGCAAATTAAAGAAGTAAAAGAAAAATACAATTTGGACAAAATCGTCAAACTAGCTTCGAACGAAAATCCGTATGGTTATTCGGAAAAAGTGAAGCAATTTTTCGACGAAATTGATCAAGACTTCGCCTTTTACCCGGATGGTTACGCGGCTGATTTACGCCATCAATTGGCGGAAAAACTTTCGGTTGAACCGGACCAACTCGTCTTTGGCGCCGGTTCGGATGAAATCATCACTTTCATTTGCCGTGCCTTTTTATCTCCGGGCACCAATACCGTAATGGCAAAGCCCACGTTCCCGCAATACCGCCATCATGCACTCATTGAAGGTGCGGAAGTAAGGGAAATTCCGACGCGCGAAGACGGTCAACACGATTTGGAAAATATGCAAAAAGCGATTGACGACAACACGAAAGTCGTCTGGCTTTGCACGCCGGATAACCCGACTGGAAATCTTATTCCTTATGAAGCGTTCGTTCATTTTATGGAACAAATACCGGACGATGTCGTCGTCGTTTTGGATGAAGCGTATTACGAGTACGTCGACCCGGGTTTGCGTTATCCGTTCCTTGAAACGTTGGAACGTTTTCCGAACGTCGTCATGCTCCGCACGTTCTCTAAAATTTACGGGCTTGCAGGATTGCGCGTCGGTTACGCGATTTCCAACATCGAAATTGCCGATAAATTGAATGTCGTCCGCGGCCCTTTCAACACGACGTCATTCAGTCAACGCGTATGTCAAGAAGCGCTGAAAGATGATGATTTCATTGAAAGAACGCGCAAATTAAATGAGAAAGTCCGCCAATCATTCGAACAATTTTTAGATTCGATCGGTTGGGGATACTACCCGTCTCATACGAATTTCTTGCTCGTTAAAACACCGACCGATGCCGATGAAATGGCGGAATATTTACTGAAGCACGGCTTCATCGTCCGTTCCGGCACGTATTTAGGGTATCCGAACACGCTGCGCATCACCATCGGCACGGAAGAAGATATGGCTGAATTAAAAGATGTTTTGTTGCAATTTACAAATAGATAAAAAAAGAGGTAGGAATATGGCTCGCAAAGTGTTAGTAGCAGGACTAGGTTTAATTGGCGGATCATTGGCAAAAGCGATGCAAAAGGATGCGAACAATTATATTATCGGCTATGATTTAGATGAGGAAGCGCTCGCATATGCGTTAAAAGAACATATCATCGATGAAAAAACGGACGATTATTTGGATGCAGTAAAACGAGTCGATATCGTCATCATTGCGACGCCGACTTCATCGACGATCGAACTGATCAAACGACTCGATGAAGTGGAGCTTGAGCGTGAAGTCATCGTTTCAGACGTAAGCTCCGTAAAAGGTTCGGTGCTTGAAGCGGCGAACGCGCTTAAAAATGAAAAAATCGTCTTTATCGGAGGCCATCCGATGGCCGGTTCACATAAAGCGGGGATTCATGCCGCAAAAGAACATCTGTTTGAAAACGCGATTTACGTCTTGACGCCGACAAAAACATGTTCCAAAACATATATCGAGGAATTGAAAGATGCGTTAAAAGAAACGAAAAGCCATTTCGTCATTTTACAGCCGGAAGAACACGATGAAATGACGAGCGTCATCTCGCATTTTCCGCATTTGATCGCCGCATCGCTCGTTCATCAAGCGCGAAAATGGGAACAAGTGCATGCTTTCTTGCCCGAATTAGCCGCAGGGGGGTTCCGCGACATTACGCGAATCGCTTCAAGCGATCCGAAATTGTGGCAAGACATTTTCCAGCACAACAGCGAAAAAATGTCCCGGTTGCTCCAAGATTGGATCAATGAAATGGTCACATTGAAGGAATATTTGGACAAAAACAGCAAAAAAGAAATGATCACTTATTTGGAACAAGCAAAAAAATACCGCGACGGTTTGGGCGTCGACCGCAAACGCGGCGCATTGCCGTCCTACTACGATGTATACGTCGACATAAAAGACCAGCCAGGTTCGATTGCAAAAGTCGCACAATTGTTGGCGGATGCAAAAATCAACTTGCGCAACATCCGCATCCTGGAAATCCGCGACAATATCAACGGTGCGTTGCGCTTAAGTTTTACGCATCACCGCGATCAAGAAAATGCATATAAATTGTTGAAAAAACATGGCTATGATGTCTATATCGAAGTGTAAGCCTATGGGAGGAAATGTGATGTCCGTTACGTTCCCGATTCAAAAACATCCTCTTTGCGGAACGATCGAAGTTCCCGGAGACAAATCGATTTCCCACCGGGCGGTGATGCTCGGTTCGCTCGCCAAAGGGACGACGAAGATTGAAAACTTTCTTGACGGCGAAGATTGCCTGCACACGGTCGATGCGTTCCGCAAGCTCGGTGTGTCGATCGAACAGGACGGCACGAATGTGATCATTACAAGCGATGGATTCAAGGCGTTTCAAGAACCGAAAGAGCCGCTTTATTTCGGCAATTCCGGGACGACCGCCCGTTTAATGTTGGGTATTTTAAGCGGTTTACCGTTTCATACGGTCGTCTGGGGCGATCCCCATTTGACGGTGAGGCCAATGGACCGTGTCGTCCTACCATTACGCAAAATGGGCGCTCAAATCGACGGGCGTGGTCATGGCTCCTATTTGCCGCTTGCGATACGTGGCAAAACGTTAAAAGGGATTGATTACGAACTGCCGGTAAAAAGCGCCCAAGTGAAATCGGCGATTCTTCTAGCCGGTTTGTTTGCAGAAGGAACGACACGTGTAAAAGAACGCAGCAAAACACGCGATCATACGGAAAACATGTTGCGCGCGTTCGGCGCCGACATTAACGTCATGGGGAATGAAATTGCGATTACGAAGCGACAAGAGTTGACGGCTGTCGACGTCACCGTGCCCGGGGATATTTCTTCCGCAGCGTTTTTTATCGTTGCAGCAACCATTGTCCCACATAGTGAAGTGACGTTGTTACATGTCGGCTTGAATGAGACGAGGACGGGCATTATCGACGTATTGAAAGAAATGGGCGCCGACATTTCGGTGACGAACGTTCGCACGAGCGGCGGTGAAAAGCTCGGCGATATTACCGTCCGCCACAGTGCGTTGAAAGCTGTGACAATCGAAGGCGACATGATCCCCCGTTTGATCGATGAAATCCCGATCATCGCCTTATTGGCGACGCAAGCCGAAGGCAAGACGGTCATCAAAGACGCCGAAGAGCTTCGCGTCAAAGAAACGGATCGGATCCATGCCGTCGTCGAAGTGTTGACAACGTTAGGTGCTCATATCGAGGAAAAAGATGATGGCATGATCATTTATGGAAAAACGCCGTTAAAAGGCGGGGCAATTAAAAGCTACAGCGACCACCGCATGGCCATGCTCGGTGCAATCAGTTCGCTCATTACCAGCGGACCTGTTACAATAGATGATGTATCGTCCATCAACATTTCGTATCCGACGTTTTTTGAGCATTTAGGACAAATAAGTCGAACGAATTATCAATAACATTTATCACTGTGAAGGGAAAGACTTATTGCACGATATGCAGTAAGTCTTTTTTGAATGAATTTTACGTTCATAGAGCACACTAGTTAACGGAAGGTGGCAAATAATGGAAGATTTAAAAATGGCGATTCAGCTCGTTGAAACGGGACAGGTGAAAGAAGCGCACGAATTGCTACTCGATAAAGCGAGAAAAACGACGGACCAAAAAAAATACGCAATCGTCGAGTTGTTTTTTGAGTGGGGATACTTCGAAGATGCGCGCGATATATTAGAAAAATTGTTAAAGAAATATCCGAAAGAAGGGCAACTCATCACGAAATTGGCGGAAATTTACATCGAACTCGAAGAAGATGAAAAAGCGATCCAATTACTGAACGAAATCGAAGAGGCTGATGATTATTACGTCCATTCCCTCATGCTGCTCGCCGATACGTACGAGAGGGAAGGGTTGTATGAAGTGGCGGAGCAAAAATTGTTGGAGGCGAAAAACGTCGTCGACAAAGACGAAGCGTATGTCATCGACTTTGCGTTGGCCGAGTTGTTGTTTTCAGCAAATCAACCGCAGCGTGCGGTGACGTTTTATGAAAAATTGCTCGACGAAGAACGGGAAGAAATAAACGGCGTTTCCATTTTGGAGCGGCTTGCCGAAAGCTATTCTTTGATCGGCAAGTACGAACATGCGCTCTACTATTACGACCAAATCGACGATGAAAACCCGCACCGCTTGTTTAAACACGGCTTTGTCGCCTATCAGGCGAACGAAGTCGATCGCGCCATCCAATTGTGGCGCAAAACATTGAAAATCGACCCACATTATTCACCTGTCTATTATGAATTGGCAAACGTATACCGTAAACAAAACAAACTCGATGAAGCCTTCAAAATCGTCGAGGAAGGCTTGTCGTATGACGAATTCGATAAACGTTTATACTATTTGGCAGGTGAATTGGCGTTAAAACAAGGCAATGAAAAAGCGGCGATTCAATATTTGGAAGAAGCGGTGCTGTTGGACGAAGATTATAAAGATGCGATCATGCTCCTTATAAATATTTATAAGAAAGACAATCAATACGACGAAATCGTTCGGTTGTTAGCAAATGTGAAAAAATTGGGCGGAGCCGATCCATATTACGATTGGGAATTAGCAAAAGCATACAACGAACTGGAAGAGTACGATAAAGCGAAAGAAAGTTATGAAGAAGCATATTTCCACTTGGCCGACGACGCCGAATTTTTAAAAGACTACGGCTTTTTCCTGGTCGAAGACGGTTCGGTTGAAAAAGGAACGAAATTGTTAACAAATTATGTCAAAAAACAGCCGGATGATGCAGAAACCATTGCGTTTCTCGAACGTATTCATTTCTCAAATGAGGGGGAATTGTGATACGATATTCTCAGGGAGGAAGATATACTTTATGCAAAGCGTTCCAAGTTCAATAAAGTACAAAAAGCGATTTTTACGGTGGTTTATCAACCATCAACTATCAGAAAACGACGATTTGAGTTGGTTTTTAGACGACTTGTTGGCCGACGAAAGTATGCTTAACCGCATCCGCTTCGTCGACAAGATCGATTCAAGCCCGAAAGGGATGATCATTTCAACGTTGCCAGGCGATGAGCCGTTTATCTTTTTTAAAGGAAACGTACAATCCGACAACATTTACACCGCTTATCATGAACTGCAGTTGTACAATGATGAACCGTTGTACGTGAAGATCAAATTTCCATCCGCCGAAACGAACAGGCTGTATCAAATGCTCCTGCGTGAAGAAAAATCATACATGAAGCGGAACAAGGCGATTGCCACACATTTATTGGATTATCTGTTGGAAAAAGAGAAAAAGGCACAATTGCAAGAGAAAATCGATTGGGCCTTGGATACGAAAAACAAAGAGATGTTCATGTTTTACACGACGGAATATAAAAAGCTAATGGAAAAATCCCAGACGTAAATAAAAGGAGTTGCATTCCTTTGAAGTGGCTAAGAAAAGATTTGGAAAAATATGTCCAAGCGAAAGAATATGTCGATACAGTCATCATCCCGGTGCAAATGTTTCAAGTCGTCGATGAAAACCAGCTTGAGAAAGATTCGTTTGATAGCGAAGTATTGGCGATTTTCGCCAATGAAATCGAAAAGGAATTAAGCGGGCGCGTCATGCTTGCGCCTGCTTATACATATGTGAAAGGGGCCGATCTCGGACGTGAAGCCGAGCGGCTCAATGAATGGATCAAACATTTAAAGCAACAGCCGTTTAAGCACATTTTCGTTTTGACGCTCGACATGCAATGGAAAAAAAGCGAAGCTTCCCTCGATGCCAATTTGCTTTGGCTGCCTGGTTTGAAGCCGACGAATTTGCAATCGCAGGAAGCCGTTCAAGTAATTCGTGGTCAAATTGAACAAATCAGCGAGTTAATTCGGTCATATTGGTAAATAATATGAATAAATTCGACAAATATCACAAATTTTTTATAATTTGCATTAATAATTGACCAAGTCCTAATATTGCGATATCATGGTAATGTCCTAGTATTTATTTTGAATTTGTTTGTCCGTAATCATGACGTTAAGAGGGGGGAATTTCATGAGCGACAAGAAGAAGCAAGTATCCCGTCGACAGTTTTTGAACTATTCACTTACTGGTTTAGGAGGATTCATGGCAGCTGGCTTGTTGGCGCCGATGATTCGTTTTGCCATCGATCCTGTTTTGCAATCTCAAGAAAAATCCGGTGATTTAGTGAACGTAAACCTTTCGGTAGATGATATCACTGATACTCCACAACGAGTTGACTGGGAAGTTCAGCAAGTTGACGGTTGGTACGAATCAAATATTAATCGAACAGCATGGGTGTATAAAGACGAAAACGGCGAAATCGTAGCTCTTTCCCCGATTTGCACGCACTTGGGCTGCTTTGTGTCTTGGGAAGGAAGCGAAGATTATCCGAACGAATTTTACTGTCCATGCCATGACGGCCGTTACTACAAAGACGGCACCAACGTACCAGGTACACCGCCTTTAAGACCGTTGGACGTTTATGAGCATGCTGTCGAAAATGGAATGCTCTATCTAGGCGAACCGAAACCAAGAGAGGGGGCATAAGAGGCAATGATTCAAAAAATATACGATTGGATTGACGATCGTGTAGATATCACTCCGATTTGGCGTGATATTGCGGACCACGAAGTGCCGGAACACGTCAACCCGGCGTATCATTTCTCAGCTTTCGTATATTGTTTTGGTGGTCTGACGTTCTTCGTTGTAGTCATTCAAGTATTATCAGGAATGTTCTTGACGATGTATTATGTTCCAGACATTGAAAATGCTTGGAGATCGGTATATTACTTGCAGACGCAAGTTGCTCATGGGCAAATCGTAAGAGGTATGCACCACTGGGGAGCTAGTGTCGTCATCGTCATGTTGTTGTTACATACATTGCGCGTCTTTTTCCAAGGGGCATACAAAAAACCTCGTGAATTGAACTGGATGATCGGCGTCTTGCTCTTTTTCGTCATGCTCGGTCTAGGATTTACAGGTTATTTGTTGCCTTGGGACAACAAAGCGTATTTCGCAACACAAGTCGGCTTGCAGATTGCTGAACAAGTTCCATTCATCGGTGAACATTTATTGACGTTGTTGGCTGGCGACCCTAACATCGTAGGTGCACAGACGTTAACAAGATTCTTTGCAATCCATGTCTTCTTCTTGCCGGCAGCACTATTCGCACTATTGGCTGTACACTTTATCTTGATCCGTAGACAAGGTATCTCTGGACCACTATAATAGGGAGGGAAAGCTGTGCAGAGAGGTAAAGGAATGCGTTTCGTCGGCGACTCGCGCATCAGTGCCGACAAAACGTCACAAGTACCTAAAGATTATTCGGAATATCCTGGACGAACAGAAGCATTTTGGCCAAACTTCTTGCTTAAAGAATGGCTCGTTGGCGCAGTGTTTCTAGTTGGATTTTTGACCGCGACGGTTGTAGCCCCTCCACCATTGGAAGGTATTGCGGATCCGACTGCCGCAGGATACATACCGTTGCCTGACTGGTATTTCTTATTCTTGTATCAATTGTTAAAATATCAGTTCGCAAGTGGCGATTACGTTTTAATCGGTATCTTAGTCATTCCTGGCCTTGCTTTCGGAGCGTTGTTTTTGGCGCCATTCCTCGACAATGGTCCAGGACGTAGACCGCCGCAAAGACCGATTGCGGTGTCCATGATGTTGTTGGCACTCATTGCAACCATCTGGTTGACATACGAATCTGCCGCAGCAGTCGATTGGGAAGCAAGAAAAGAAATGAACAAGCCTATTCCGCCAGGTGAAACAGTAGAAATCGATACATCACATCCTGGATATGCGCATTATGAAGCCAACTGTTTGGCATGTCACGGCGAATCGATGGAAGGAACGGCTGCAGGTCCGACATTGATCGGAATTGAATACAGTGCAGAGGAAATCGCCGATATTGCCGTCAACGGTACCGGCAACATGCCTCCAGGACTCTTCACCGGTTCAGATGAAGAGCTCGAAGAATTGGTCGACTTCATCTTGTCTGTAAATGAAGGCGGAGAATAAATCACAAACGTCAACACCTTCCTAATGAATGTTTAGGAAGGTGTTTTTATATCAATTTGCATTTAACGATGTGGTGAAAAGAGGGGCTATGATGCATTTGTTTTACAAACAATTGTTGCTTCAAAAACCATTTTTGCTATTGTTGTTCATCATCAACTTGCTCGGAACGATTTATGGCTATGTTTGGTATCGTTCGCAGCTTGCCATCACCCCTCCCATTTTTTTGCCGTTTGTTCCGGATAGCCCAACAGCAAGTTTGTTTTTTACCATTGTTTTGTTATGCTTCATGTTGGAAAAGCATGTCCCATACATTGAAGCATTGGCGGTAACGTCTTTGCTGAAATATGGCATATGGGCCGTTGCGATGAATTTGTTCACTTTTTA
>JAAYTF010000016.1 GCA_012518125.1 Bacilli bacterium
CGGTTGGCGCAAAAGACGGTTGGAACCATCCAACCAGACCGGGCAATAAGACAAAGACTGCGTCCAAAATATTCTCGAAATGCGGAACTTTTAATCGCCGCCTCGCAAGTTGTGGCGACCTATTTTCAAACGATCGCCGCGGCGAACCATTACTGGGGAAAGGCTTCCGCGAATATAACGATTCGCAAATAAAAAATAAGTCTGAGACAGGACATGCGGGATGAACTTGCAAATTTGTCTCAGACTTATTTTTTTCAATTATATGATAAAATCCACGTATTTCATTTTGAACTTTTGGAACATGTTTTTGGATGCCATCACATTCGTCAACGTTTGTTCCATGAAAGTTTTGACGATATCATATTCATCACGTTGAATGGTGTTGTCACTATATAATGCTTTTTGGTTAATTTTAACTGCCTGTTCAAACCGCTCGGCGAAGTCTTTGGAAAATTGTTCCTTTAACAACGGCACATACGATGCGATGGTGCCATTTTGCTGCTCGATCCCATGATAATGCAGTAATTTCATCGTATAAGAGAACATTTTCGGCACAGCGTCACGGCAATTTTCTTCGACAAAGCTTTGTTTTAAACGATGAAGTTCCCGGCGTTTTATATAAACGTAACATACATAAACGATAACGGAGATCACGATTGCAGATACCAATAAGAACAAAAGAAATTTCATCATGTTAAATGGATCTTCTTCCCGCAAATCGTTACGATTCGATTGTTCTTCGTCAAAAACTTCCTGTACGCCTTCCGAATCGTCCGCCAATTCCCCTGTGGAAAAATCCTCCAACTGTTCGCCGTTTCCTTCAGGATAATGGGTTAAGTCGATTGGTTCCATCTTATCCAAATAAGGTGGCGTCACTTCAATCGGAATCCAACCGATACGGTCGATATAAATTTCCGTCCAAGCATGCGCGTTTTTTCCGGTAAGCGTGATTTTTTCGTAAGGTTCCGCGTTTCTTACATCATCGGGTGTAATGATAAAACCTTCGACATAACGGGCCGGAATTCCCAAATGGCGAAACATGACGGTCGCCGCAGTAGCATAATGGGCGGCAAATCCCGCTTTCGATTCCTCCAAAAAATAAATGAGAAAATCATCCCCTTCCGGCATCGTTTGGACGTTTGTGTCATATTTGATTTTATCGTATAAATACGTTCGGATTTTATGGATGGCCATTTCATAATTTACATGACCATTTCCGTCGGGGACGTTGATATCCAATAGATTTTCCATGAACAGACGTATATGGTCAGGAATTTCCGTATAATGTTCGTATACGAATTCGTTGTAATGACTTTCATGTTTCAAATAGTCTTGAACCTTTTCTTCGTCTTCCAATGCATATAAATGGTTTGCCAGTTCCGGATATCGCGGCACCAGTCTAGGGGTGATCGCATACCGATAATTCCGCTCGCCCAAAAATGACTCTCCCAGCAGATGACTATCCGCAAACATGTCCACTCCTTCGATTTCATGGGGGTTCGTCCGCAATTCATACGGATAATATACGTACTTGCTATTGGCATTTACATTATGAATCGTTATATTGGCTACATTTTCTGCTGCTTCGCTTTCATTCGTCAGGGCAAACAAGTGATGCAATTGGTTATAGACGTTAAAATGCTTTTCATTTAACCAATAAAACAGTCCGTCTGAATAGTAACGTACGGATGGTTCCAATGGCAACCATCCTTTCGGCGTGTATTCGGCGCCGACAAACCCTTTTAAATACATCGAAGCCGGTTTGTCCATGATCACCTCCAAAGCGGTGAGATCCGATAATTTCAACTCATTCAATTTCGTAAAATCTCCATGTGTGAAAGTGTTCGTTTGTTCTTTCTCGAAGCGTAATCCATCCAACACGTCTTTGGTGGTCTTTTCCAGCGCCGAAATAAAAGCGCTTTTTTGGTAATCGGCGATTGGTTGCATGACATTTAATGCCGTCGAAAAAATGACGAGCACAAGGGCTACAAGAGCGATGATGGATACATACACGATACTGCCCTCTGAAACGTGCAACCGTTCTTTTTCTGCACGATAGAGAAACGAATGGCTCACGATTGACAAGACGGAAAACAATAACAGCAAACTATGGATAAACGTTCCGCTGATTCCTGTAAATAAGTGAATCAGGGCAAAAAATGAAACTGTAAGCAACATGACGTATATTTTTTTGGCATAGACCGTCAAGAAACTTAAAAACGCGACAAACAGCAATGCAATGAACCAGAATAAATTTGCCGTCAGCGTACGGGAACTTTCATCGAGCGCCACCTCATATCGAGGAAAGATCATCCCCGTATGGGTGCCGATTACATCATTCATTTGATTGACCGTTAATAAAAAGCCGTTGACAATTAAACGGTATTGGGTCGAAAAAAAGATGATAAACAACAGCAAAAAACCAAAAATAAACATTTGTTGCACGTTTCGTCTCTTGATGAGGTACATACTCGCTATGGGAACGAAACTAAAGACAATCGTGATGAACGAAACATGTTCGATGTGAAACATATTTAACATGTACAATGTCAAAGCTAAATATAAAACACTTGAAAGAATCGTTTTAATGAGATCGATGGCAAGTTTCTCTTTCCGTTCAAGTGGATTCGACGCTAACCGCAGATTTAACGACAAGTCACCTTGTGCTTTCATCGTAACCGGCTCCTTATCCAGATAGTTCATAAATATTCCCATTTATCCGCTTAGGAACGAACGCCATATCACCTTCAACTATGTTTTCAATTTTTGCTTCGTCCAATGCTGTTACAACATACAAGTTCATGTCTGTCGATAACAAGCCGTCCCGTTCCGCTCGTTCATCGGTCGTAATGTAGATGATGCACGAAAAATCTTCGCGCCCCTGCTTTGCAAACGCTTCTAGCACCGTTTCATCGCTTTTAAGCCATTCGATTTCCAATAATCGGGGATACAATTGTTGCAGTTCCGCGAATGAAGATGCTTGGACCACATGTAATGGTTCGCCACGCCTGCTTTGCCAGCCTACCGAAACCATTTTTCCGCGTTCGATCAATGCTTTGCTGATCGATAGGTGAACTTCCAACATCGCATCAATGACTTTCGGTTTCGGTCGCTTCATGTCATTTTGGTAAGTCGTTTCAAACAACACAAGATACGACTCCGAAACCGTCGCACTATTTTCTTTTAAGATGATGTCATTTAATTTGCTCGATAACTTCCAATGAATTTGTTTCACGTTGTCCCCTGGAACGTATGTTTTTAAGTTGAAATATTCCTGTCCCAGACCAACCATGTTGATCCATCGGTCGAGGTTTTCGTTTATTTTCGATACCTCGTCACTTACTTTGACGTTCATGTGGTAAGCATTGGGCAAAATATAAAACGAAGTGGAGGCATGTATGTTTTCGGTGTATGAAAACAGACCGAACATGTCATAAAACGTAATGGCTTCCACTTCCATTTGGATGTATCCGCTGTAATGGCTTGTGAAATGCAGCTTAACTTGTCTTTGATATTTCGGAAGGATCGAAAAAGCGATCCTTTCATTTTCCGCTTCCCCTGTCAACCTGTTGTACATGTGAATATGACAGACCGCTTTTACAACGGGTAAAAATGAACGATTGTCGATTTGCAATTTGATCGGCATCGCTTCCCGTTTATATGCGGCCTTGGCCGTATCGACCGTTATGCGCATTTTTCCTTTGACGAGAAAAAGGTAAACGAAAGAGACGAAAAGGAGCAAACCGGTAAAGAGTAAGAGAAAAAAGGCGAAATAAGTATCGGAATACAGGTAAAAAACCGTCTCCAACATTAAGAGAAGCAGGATATTCACAAATTTAATCCGCAAAGCGACTCCCCCTCTTGGTGAATGCGTAAAGCACCTTTTAACTTTCGTTTAAACATTTTGTATATCAGGAGTTTTCACTTCTTTTAAAATTTCATTTAACACTTCTTTCGATTGTTCTTCGGAAATTTTGGCTTTCAACACAATTCGGTGATTGCACGTATCGACAAAAGTATCGATCACATCTTCCGGTACGACATAATCCCGGTTTAAGATATAAGCTTTCGCCTTTGCCACTCGGCTTAATGCGAGGGCCCCACGTGGACTGACACCTTGAATAATCGACGGATGGTTTCTTGTCGCTAAAGTCAAATGAGTGATGTATTCCAAAATGTGATCGGAAACATGCACAAAATTGACCTCTTTTTGTATGTCGAGCAATTCTTCTTTGCCCAGCACATTTTGCACTTGATCTAACGGTTGCTCCGTTTGACGATCACGCAACAAGTCCACCTGACTTTGAAAATCAGGATACCCGATGCTTATTTTCATGGTGAAACGGTCCAATTGTGATTGAGGCAACGGTTGTGTGCCATGTGAACCAATTGGGTTTTGCGTAGCGATGACGTGGAACGGCTTTGGCAATGGATACGTTTTACCATCGACCGTCACATGTTTTTCTTCCATGACTTCGAGCAAGGC
>JAAYTF010000138.1 GCA_012518125.1 Bacilli bacterium
AAACAAAGAATGCGATCATTTCTGCGGGAATTGAAACTGTTAGTCAAAGGGCTCGTGTTGGTGGCGAACGTTTTGCCGATCATCAGCGGCTTTTGGATCGCACTTTATTTTACAAATACATCATTTTCCGCTCTTTGGGATAAATTCATCATCGTCGCGGTTGGCGGAACGTTGGTCATCGCCGGAGCGCTTGTTTTAAATAATTGGTACGAAGTCGATTTGGACCGTGAAATGCATCGGACGAAGGAACGTCCTACCGTGACGGGCACGTTGTCGATGCAAACCATTCTCTACATCGGCATTGCATTTTCAGCGGTTGGCTTCATTTTTATGTTATTTACGACAGTTGAGGCATTCATCTATGCGTTTCTCGGATGGTTTACGTACGTCGTGCCATACACATTATGGACGAAACGGCGCACAACGTTGAACACGATCGTCGGAAGCATTTCCGGGGCGTTTACACCGCTCATCGGTTGGGCGGTCGTCGATACGGCATTGCAATTGGTGCCGATCGCCGTATTCGTCATTTTGTTCTTATGGCAAATCCCGCATACGTTTGCAATAGCGATGCGTCGCCATGACGATTACAAAGCGGCGAAAGTGCCGATGTTGCCGGTCGTGTACGGGTTTGACGTGACGAAGCGGCAAAACGTGCTATGGATTGCGGCGATGTTGCCGTTTACGGTGTTTTTGTATGAACTCGGCATCTTTTTTCTGGTCGTCGCACTCGGTATAAACTTAGTATGGTTAATTTATGCGATTTACGGACTGTTTATGGAAGATAACAAAAAATATGCCGATACGATGTTTTATTTTTCGTTGAGCTATTTAAATATCGTGTTTGGATTGATGATCGTATTGTCGTTTCCGATCTTTCATTAATGCCTGAACTGCACGGAAGAACGTGTTTCTTCCGTTTTTATTTTTTGAAACGGGCGGATTATTTTATACTATAAATAAAAAATGGACTTGAAGGGATCAAAGAAGATGAAACGGATTTATGAAGGTAAGACGAAAGACGTTTACGAATTGGAAGATGGGACGCTCAAACTGATTTTTAAAGATGATGTAACAGGTGAAGACGGCGTGTTCGACCCGGGCGCCAACCAGGTCGGTTTAACGATGGAAGGCGCAGGTCAATCGGCGTTGAAGATGACGGCATTTTTCTTTGAAAAACTGGCAGAAAGACAAATAAACACACATTACATAAATGCGGACTTGGCGGAAAATGCCCTATATGTCAAAAAAGCGGCGATGTTCGGAAATGGTTTGGAATTCATCTGCCGCTACCGCGCTGTCGGGAGCTTCTACCGCCGTTATGGCGCCTATTGCAAGGAAGGCCAACCGCTCGACGGTTATGTCGAAGTGACGATCAAGGATGATGAACGCGGCGATCCGCTCATCACAAAAGATGCGCTCGTCATGTTGGACATTTTGACGGAAACGGAATATGAGACATTGCATCGATTGACAAAAGAAATTTCAGACATCGTAAAAGCGGAGCTCGCCACAAAAGGGCTCGAGTTGTACGATATCAAACTGGAATTCGGACGCAATCCGGAGACGGGCGACATCATGTTGATTGACGAAATTTCCGGAGGCAACATGCGTGTTTATGACGTGAACGGAAATTATTTGGAACCGCTGGAACTTGAAAAACGTTTTTTGCCTTAAAAAAGCGCTCAAAAAATTGAGCGCTTTTTTAATGTGTAGTAAAAACGTGTTGGATGTCATCGATCGCATCGTATTTCAACATGCTTAACATCAACAAAATGCGAGCTTTTTGCGGCAGCAAATCGTCCCCGCTGATGAAAGGGTACGCTTCATAAGGTTTGATGTTTACGACCCGGCCGTTGCCGGTGCGGCTCGTGCGGACGACGTATATCCCGTTGTCGACAGCTTTTTTTAAACTGTCCAGTTGTGCCGGTGAAACGAGGCCGGCGCCCGTCCCGGCGACGACGATCCCTTGATGTGTTCTTTTTTCGATGATCGCATCAATCAATAAGCCGCTTGCGCCCGCGTAGGAATAAACGATTTCAACTTCCGGCAACGAATCGATTGCGAGCTGTGAAAATAAAGATCGGATTGTATGGTTGCGTGTCGGTTCGCGATAAAACTGGACGGTGTGGTCGACGTCGATGATGCCGAGATGGCCGTGCGTGCTCGAATGGAACGTATCGAGCCGGTAAGTGCTTCCTTTCGTCACTTCGCGTGCGCAATGGATTTCGTCGTTCAAAACGACGAGCACCCCTTTTCCGTATGCCTCATCGCTTGCTGCAACGCGCACTGCTTGGAGTAAATTCAAGTGGGCGTCCGAGCTCAATGCGGTAAACGGACGTTGGGCACCCACAAATACGATCGGCTTTTCCGTCGGCACCGTCAAATGCAAAAAGTACGCCGTCTCTTCCAACGTGCTCGTGCCGTGCGAAATGACGAACCCGTCGATCTTTTCTTCGGCCAACTTTTGCAAAATGAGGTTTCGCAGCTTAAGCCAATGTGTCGTCGTGATTTTCGTGCTGCTTATGTTGCTGAATGTCGTAAACGTGAGTTTCGCAATGGAACTAAGTTCGGGGATTTGCGCCAAAAAATCATCTTGTTGAATCAAGCCGGAAGTGTAATCTTTGTAATCGAGCCGATGAAGGCCTTTGGCGGAAATCGTCCCGCCGATTTCGATGATATGAACGTGTTTCAATGCCGTTTCCTCCGTTTATTTTGCTAGATGCACAAAAAAATGCAATCTCTTCCTTATTATACAAGGAAAGAGATTGCATGAAAGCTTTTCTATCGGATGAGGAGTGATTTACACGGTGACTGCCGCTTTTTTCATGCTCGTGTTCAAGTGGAAAATGGCTTGGATCGCTTCTTCATGTGCGCGAACCGTTTTTTCCGTATCTTCCGCCGTATGGGCGATTGACAACGAATAACGGTTTAACGGTTTGACGTACACGCCTCTGGTCAACAATTCGAGGTCGATTTGTTCGCGCAATTTCGTATCCGCCTGCCACATGTCGCGATAGCTTTTGATCGGTTGTTTCGTAAAGACGATATTGAAGATGGAGCCCATGCCGACCGTCTGCATATCGATATGATATGAATGATATAAGTCCTCAAGACGCCGGCGCAAATCCATCGTATGGTCGATTAAACGATCGATCAGGTTGCCATCTTCCAACAAGCGGATCGTCTCTAATCCAGCCGCCAAAACGAGCGGGTGTCCATTGTATGTGCCGCTGTGGAAGACGACTTTGCTCGTTTTGGAACTGTCGCTTCCGACGGCAAACACGTCGCCTTTTTTGTCCGCAGCGCTCAACATCATGATTTCTTTCTTGCCGCCAACGGCTCCGATCGGCATGCCGCCGCCCAACACTTTCCCCAACGTCGTGATATCCGGTTTGATGCCATAGACGGATTGCGCACCGCCCAATGCGGTCCGAAAGCCCGTCTTCACTTCGTCAAAAATGAGCAAGATGCCCAACTCTTCCGTCAGTTTCCGCAAACCGTCCATGAACGACTGTTCCGCCGGGATGAATCCTCCTTGCACCGGTTCGATGATGACCGCGGCCAGTTCATCTTTATGTTTTCTTAGCAATGCTTCCGTCGCTTCAAGGTCGTTGAAAGGAAGCACGATCGTCTGATGTTTTTGATCTTCCGGGATTCCTTCCGATTCATAGACAGGCGTCGGTTCTTTCGCGTCGCCCGCCACTTCTTGGCTTGGGTTGATGCTGACGAGCACCTGGTTTAAACCACCGTGGTAGTGTCCTTCAAATTTGCCGATTTTCGGTTTCTTTGTATATGCAATCGCGAGACGAATCGCGAGCAACACCGCTTCCGTTCCAGAGTTTGTAAAACGAATTTGTTCCATGCTCGGATACAATTCGTTGATTTTTTTCGCCATTTGGATTTCCAGTTCATGAGGCGTGCCGAAAACGAACGTACCCGAATCGATCATCTGTTTGATGATCGCTTTTAAGACCGCTTCGTGGCCATGGCCGGCAATCAGGGCGCCGTAGCTCAACGAGTAATCGATGTATTCCGTGTCGTCGACATCGACGAGTTTGCTGCCATACCCTTTTTTCATAAAAATTGGATACGGTGCAAAATGTTTGATGTTCGCCGTCACCCCTCCGGGAATAAACGCTTTCGCCTCCTCGAACAATTTCAATGATTGCGGTTTTTGAAATGTGTAGTCGTCACTGGACACAGTAACCAATTGACTCTCTCCTCACTCATAATTTTTAACGAATCCGAAATGATAAGTAAGAGGGAAGTTTGCAAATGCGCTTATCATTTCGTTCATCGTCGTCTCAGTACATAGTATATGCAAAACAGAGAAAAAATGCAATAAAAATTTCATAAAAACATAAAAAAAGACAAAAAAATTTCATTACGAACCAGAAAAAAACAAGTTCGACAAAGCTGTGAACTTGTTTTCATGGGAAGGCATCTAACATTTTCAATCACGAAGTAAGATTTTCTGAAATCATGAAAGAAACGTTTCATTTCATTCTCACTAGAGCTTTCATTCAAAATCTCTTTGCGCTCAGCTTTTTATGCTTCGCTAGTGAGAATGAAACGAATCTCGCTGCATATGCAGCAGTATTCAAGTTGTATCTGCCTGCGTCAAGCACCAATCCACACATTCGCAAACTAACGTTTGCGTGCAGTCTTCGACTGCAAGTGTAGCGAGTGATCATCGATCACTCGTGTGGCTCACGCTTAGCCTGTATGAATAAGCTCGATAAGTACCATCGTGAGAGCCAGGTCGATTGACACCGTTTCACACAACCCTTCGACCAACCAGAGCTGTGGACTGAGCCGAACATCAGTTAATTTTAACGTCATCCTTTTCCTTTTGATTCCCCTCTCTCTATTTGTTTTTTTAAAAGACGGATTGTCAAGCTAATTGCGACAGTTTATCCATGAATGCTTCGTAAGCAGATTTCCAGTTCAGGCATTTTCGAGGGCGGTTGTTGATGAGGCGAACAGCCCGCGCAAGCTCCTCGTCTGTAACAATGGCGAAATCGTGTCCTTTAGGAAAGAACTCTCGCAACAGGCCATTGGCATTCTCATTGGAACCACGTTGCCATGATGAGTAAGGATCTCTGAAGTAGACCTTGATGGCATGCGTATGTTCAAGTTCGGTATAACAAGCAAATTCTTTGCCGCGATCTGTTGTTGCCGTCTTGAAGGTCCCTTTCGGATACTGGCTTGCTGCCACGCCAAAGGCGATCTCCATGGAATGAGCTGTGCGGTCCGGCATTTTCACCGCAAAATAGAGCCGGGTTTTGCGTTCGATAAAAGTCGCCACACACGCCTTGCTCTTCCCTCGGCTCGAAACGATGGTGTCCAGTTCCCAATGGCCGAAAGTTGAACGCTTGCGTACTTCTTTCGGGCGCTGACGGATAGGGGTGCCGATGGTGAAACGCCCTCGTGTCTCGATGGGTTTGCGTCGCTTTCCCTTGTGACGAAGCACCTTGGTTTCACATACGGTCAGCTTGCCATCATATAGCCAGCGGTAGATCGTCTTGAAGCATACGAACGCCTGTCCTTCACATCGTCGCCTCTCTGCGATCTGCTCGGGTGACCAGGTCTGCTCCAGCTTCTCTTGCAGTTCCGCAGCCAGCTCGGGTGTGAACTTGCCAGCGGGTACACATGAAGCTCGTCGCTCTTGATAGGCGTCTTGTGCGGACGCGGCTTCATAGCACGCATTCACTTGCCCTCTGCCAAGTTCACGGGCGATCGTGGAGTGGTGGCGTCCAAGCTGTTTGCCGATCTTCCTCGTCGACCAGCCGAGTCGATGCAAAGCCTCTATTTGTCCGCGCTCAATTATGCTAAGATGGGAGTAGCTCATGAATGGATCCTCCTGTACGAATGGGTGTTGTGGTGACTTCCATTTTACACGAATCCATCCATAGGCTCCTTTATTTTTATCTGTCGCACTTCATATTACAATTCGTCTCTTTAAAAACGAAACCGTTTGTCATCTTATCGGGGATTTCCGGAACCGGGAAAACAAAAATCGTTCAATGGCTTGCCGAGAGTGTTGGCGCAACGGAAGATAACGGACGGTTTACGCTAATTCCTGTCCGCCCCGACAAGAACGACGGATCGGATTTGCTTGGATACGTAGATATTAAAGGAAAATTTAAGGCGGGGCCGCTGACGAAAGTGGTGCTGGAAGCGGAACAAAATCAAGAA
>JAAYTF010000017.1 GCA_012518125.1 Bacilli bacterium
ACTTGTTCGGACATCGTGAATCCTGGCACTTCGCTGTTCGTGCTATCCGACAGTAGACAAAGGACGCCTTCTTTTCCTATTTCGGCCATTTTCGCCAAGTTGGCACGTTGACCAACAGGAGTGAAGTCAAATTTGAAATCTCCCGTATGAACGATATTGCCGACAGGAGTTTTGACGACCACCCCGTATGAGTCAGGTATGCTATGTGTTACATGGAAAAAACTAACAGACGTTTTACGGAATTTGATGACGGTATCCTCATCGATTACTTTCAATTTTGTTTTTCTGAGCAAATGGTGTTCTTCCAATTTGTTGACGATTAAACCGATCGCGAGTTTTCCAGCGTAAATGGGCACATTTAATTCGCGCAGCAAATAAGGTATGCCGCCGATATGGTCTTCGTGACCATGCGTAATGATCAATCCGCGCACTTTATCTTTGTTTTGCACTAAATACGAATAGTCGGGAATGACGTAATCGATCCCCAACAATTCGTCTTCTGGAAACTTGATTCCAGCATCAATCACGATGATCTCGTCTTGATATTGCACGCAATACATGTTTTTGCCGATTTCATCGAGACCACCGAGCGCAAAAACGGCAACTTGATTATTTTTTACCAACTTCATCGTTTATACGCTCTCTATCTTAAAGTCTTCGGATTTTTTCTCATACGCTAAATGTGCTTCACTTAGCGGCTGGATATACTCGATCAAAATATCACGATCTTTTAATTTTTGACGAACTTCCCGTTCGGATTCTGCTTCGATGTAGAGCGCCTTCGTCTTTTCACGTTGCGGCGCTTCCGATCTTTCTTGATATAAAATTTTATAAATCATTCTATCTCTCCCTAATACTTTACTTTATACTTTCCGTAACACGATCTGTTTTGTTTTCATTTCACATGTAAACACATAAATAACCGACCATTCATAAAAAAACCCTGTTGGTTTCCGTCCAACGATGGCTTCAATCCGTTTGTCTACTTCAAAAACGTTCCGATTTGCCGATCCATCCATTCAGTTTTTATTATAATATGATTTCACATTTTAGGAAATCAATAACAACGATTTTGTTGCCTCATTCTCCAAAATGTTTTGGAAAACAAACATGAAAAACGCTCTTCATTCGACATGATGAAGAGCGATTCACCATTTGGGAAAATGTTAACCGATTTTCACCGCATCTTCCGGCGCGTAGAACGGATTGTCTTTATTGATATGGTCGTAAAACATAATCCCGTTCAAATGGTCGATTTCATGTTGAATGACGATCGCTGGATAGCCTTTTAATCTGAGTTTCACTTCGTTTCCTTCCGGGTCATAAGCGCGCACCGTGACGCGGTAATGGCGCAAGACGTAACCTTCAATCACTTCGTCGACGGATAAACAGCCTTCGCCATTCGCCAAATAAGCTTGCTGGACGGAATGGCTGATGATTTTCGGATTGACGAGTTGATAATCGTAAACTTTATCATCATATTCGAAATAGATGGCAATTAAACGTTTGTTGATGCCCAGCTGTGGGGCGGCGAGGCCGACGCCACTTCGCAACTTGTATTTTTCCGCCATTTCTTCGTCTTGGCTGTTTTTAAGGAATTCGGTCATTTTATTTAACAGTTCTTTTTCCTCTTCGGAAAGAGGCAAAGAAACTTCAGCTGATTTTTTTCGCAATGCCGGATGTCCATCTCGGACGATATCATCCATCAAAATCATGATCCATGCCTACTCCTATCTAGCTTATTTTACCGGTCTTCTGTCTTTCGCATCCAAGCCCAACTTATATTTTATCATACATTTTAGATGCGGGACATATAATATGCAAAGGATATGGTGAAAGAAAATCGGACAAGCGACCGCGGAGGTGTTCGAGAAATGGCTGTGAAAAATTTCGTCGGTTTCATATTGTTGTCCATCGTCGCCTGTATGTTGGTTTCATGCTCGCATAATGTCCATGACGAAATATTTACACATCTGGATGCGGCTTTGGAATTAGAGCAAGAGTTTATCGAAAGCCAGGAAAAATTGAATGAATTGGAAGAGCGGGACATGGAGATTTACGATGCATTGATGGAACTTGACGCCGTGGATGAAGGCCGCCTTCAATCGTTGACGGATGAAGCGCTGCAAAACGTTTCCGAACGGATGAAACTTTTGGAAGAAGAACGCAACAGCATCATCCAATCAAAAGAGGAATTTCAAAAAATTGAACCGTTGATCGAAGAAGTCGAAAAAGACGCGATCAAAGAAAAATTGGAAAATTTGTTTCAAACGATGATGGAGCGTTATGAAGCTTATGACGAAGTCTATGAAACGTATGTGGAATCGCTCTATCTTACCGAAAATTTGTACAACCATCTTAAAAACGAAGCGGCGTATACCGTGTTGTATGAGACGCTCGAAGAAGTGAATCGAAGCTATGAAAAATTGTTCAAGGCGAACGACAAATTCAATGTCCTTACAAAACAGTACAACCGCTTGAAGCAAGAATATTACGACATGATGGGGGAATAATGAAAAGAGTTAACAATGGATTAACTCTTTTTTGTTTGTTTTGAAACAAGTAGCATTTTTTGTTGTATTAGTACAGCTCATCATCGGTGCAAACTGTATCAATACAGTTTTTAAAAAATAATGATACAGATAGGCTTTCTGTAGCAACACGAAAAAATAACGATATAAAAAAGCTAAATATATTGACGTTTTTATACGCTTTAGTTTACACTAGTTGTAAAGCGAATTGTATCAATCAAGAATCTTTTAAAAACGAAACAGTTTAGTAAAAGGCTTTCATAAATGATTGACGAAGAAACATGAGGAAGAGGTGAAGAGAGTTGAAACATGTGCTGAATGAAATTGAGAGCAAATTCGAGATGTTTCAAATATTGAATGAAAAAGGTGAAATCGTAAACGAGGAGCATGTACCCGATTTGTCGGACGAACAATTGAGAGAATTGATGCGCCGCATGGTTTATACGAGAGTGTTAGACCAGCGTTCCATCGCGCTAAACCGTCAAGGCAGATTGGGCTTCTATGCTCCAACGGCAGGGCAGGAAGCGTCGCAAATCGCGAGCCATTTTGCTTTGGAGAAAGAGGACTTCATCTTGCCGGGATACCGTGATATTCCGCAGTTGATTTGGCATGGTCTTCCGTTATATAAAGCGTTTTTATATTCACGCGGCCATTATCACGGAAACCAGATGGATGGTGTGCAGGCACTGCACCCACAAATCATCATCGGTGCGCAATACATCCAGGCGGTAGGCGTTGCCATGGGAATGAAGTTGCGCGGCAAAAAATCCGTAGCCGTCACATACACCGGAGACGGTGGAACATCGCAAGGGGATTTTTATGAAGGGCTCAACTTCGCTGGAGTTTATAATGTTCCGGCCATTTTCTTCGTACAAAACAACTTCTTTGCGATTTCCGTTCCGCGGGAAATGCAGTCGAAAGCTAAGACGTTAGCTCAAAAGGCGGTTGCTGCAGGAATTGAAGGATTCCAGGTTGATGGAATGGATCCTTTGGCGGTATATGCAATTACAAAACATGCGCGTGAACGTGCGATTAACGGGGAAGGACCATCATTGATTGAAACGATCACGTATCGTTACGGACCACATACGATGGCGGGGGACGACCCGACTCGTTATCGTACGGAAGACTTGGATAATGAATGGGAAAAACGTGATCCATTGATTCGTTTCCGCATTTACTTGAAAAATAAGGGCCTCTGGACCGATGAAGAGGAAGAAGCGGTAATCGAACAAGCGAAAGAAGATATTCGCGAGGCGATCAAGCAAGCGGACAACACGCCAAAACAGAAAGTTTCTGAACTGATCGAATTCATGTTTGAAGAATTGCCGCCTACTTTACAAGAACAGTTGGAAGAATACAAGCGAAAGGAGTCGAACTAATATGGCGCAAATGACGATGATTCAAGCGATTACAGATGCGCTTAGAATAGAACTTGAGCGCGATGAAAACGTGCTTGTTTTTGGGGAAGACGTCGGCAAAAACGGTGGAGTTTTCCGCGCGACGGATGGTTTGCAAAAACAGTTCGGCGAACATCGCGTTTTTGATACGCCTTTAGCGGAATCCGCAATCGGCGGATTGGCGATCGGCTTAGCATTGCAAGGTTTTCGCCCAGTGCCGGAAATCCAGTTTTTCGGCTTCTTGTTTGAAGTGATGGACTCGATTGCGGGGCAAATGTCGCGCATGCGTTATCGCACAGGAAACACGGAGCAAGCGCCGATTACGATCCGCTCACCTTTCGGCGGTGGCGTACAAACGCCGGAGATGCACGCCGACTCGCTCGAAGGATTGATGGCGCAGACGCCGGGCGTGAAAGTGGTCATTCCATCAACACCTTACGATGCAAAAGGTTTATTGATTTCTGCAATTCGTGACAACGATCCGGTAATATTCTTGGAACATATGAAATTGTATCGTTCCTTCCGCCAAGAAGTTCCTGAAGGCGAATATACGATTGAACTCGGCAAAGCGGACGTGAAACGTGAGGGTAAAGACGTCACCATCATCGCATACGGGGCGATGGTCCATTCGAGCTTGAAAGCGGCGGAAGAGTTGGAGAAACAAAACATTTCCGCTGAAGTGATCGATTTGCGTACCGTTTCCCCGCTCGATGTCGAAACAATCATCAATTCCGTCAAGAAAACAAATCGTGCGGTAGTCGTCCAGGAAGCACAGCGCCAAGCGGGCGTGGCGGCGAATGTCGTTGCGGAAATTCAAGAAAGGGCGATTTTACATTTGGAAGCACCGGTGTTACGTGTAACCGCGCCGGATACCGTTTATCCTTTCGCGGCTGTCGAAAATGAATGGCTGCCGGATGCAAAAGACATCGTCGCAAAAGTGTTGGAAGTCATCCACTTTTAATTGATAGGAGGGAATCATCATGGCATTTGTATTTAAACTTCCGGACATTGGGGAAGGAATCCACGAAGGCGAAATACTGAAATGGTTCGTTCAAGAAGGCGACGAAATAAAAGAAGACGATGTTTTATGTGAAGTGCAAAACGACAAGGCTGTCGTCGAAATTCCTTCTCCGGTAGAAGGGAAAGTTTTAAAGATACATGTCCAAGAAGGAGAAGTTGCAGTCGTCGGCGATCCGTTGATCAGCATCGACGCGGAAGGCTACGAAGATGACACGCCGGAAGCGGAGCC
>JAAYTF010000139.1 GCA_012518125.1 Bacilli bacterium
TCAAACCGAATTGGATATTGCAAAGAACGAAACTTTCTCCGGGAAATGTCGCATTGATCGATATCATCAATGATGAACGTTGGACGTATAAAAAGTTGGAAGAGGAAATCAACCACTGGGTGCAATTTTTCGAACAACAAGGCGCCAGAAAAGGGGATCGAATCGTCGTACTTTCGCACAACCGGAAAGAGCTGTTTGCCATCATGTTTGCATGTGGCATTTTAGGGTTGATATACGTTCCGTTGAACTGGCGGTTAAGTGTCATCGAATGGGAAGAATTATTGAAAGATGCGGATGCAAGATTGCTCATTTATGAGTTCGCTTTTGAAGAAAGGATCAAACCGTTCACTTTCATGGAGTCGCATCCTTTGGAAACGGTGCCCCCTGCCGACGGGAAGTTGGCAAACGCCCCAACCATATCGAAAGACGACCCTTGGCTCATGATTTACACAGGGGGAACGACCGGCAAACCGAAAGGCGTCATTTTGACGCACGAATCGGTCAACACGAACGCGATCAATACGATCGTAAGCTGGGGCTTGAGTGAAAAAGATGTGACGATCAATTATATGCCTTTCTTTCATACAGGTGGAATCAATGCACTGAGCATCCCGATTTTGATGGCAGGCGGCACCGTCGTCGTCGGTCGCACGTTTGACGAGGAAGAAGCACTTCGAGCGACCGACAAATATAAAGCGACAATATCGTTGTTTGTGCCGACGATGTACCAACGGATCATCGAAACGGATTATTTCAAACAATCCGATTTCCCATCGATGAATGTGTTTTTGTCCGGAGGCGCCCCTTGTCCGCCAAAAATATACCGGGCGTTCCAGGAAAAAGGTTTGGCATTCAAAGAAGGCTATGGTTTGACGGAAGCAGGGCCGAACAACTTTTTCATCCGCCCGGAGGTGGCGGCGAAAAAAATCGGCTCCGTCGGCAAAAACATGTTGTTCAACGAAGTGAAAGTCGTGCGCGAAGACGGTTCACCTTGTGGTGTGAACGAAGTCGGCGAACTTTATTTAAAAGGGAAACATTTATTTTCGCACTACTGGAACAAAGAAAAAGAAACGAAAGAAGCCTTTTGCGGGGAATGGTTCAAGACAGGGGACTTGGCAAAATATGATGAAGACGGGGATTACTACATCGTCGGCCGGAAAAAGGATATGATCATCACCGGCGGCGAAAACGTCTATCCGCAAGAAGTGGAAAATTGTTTATTGGGCAATGGTTGGATCAACGAAGCGGCCGTCATCGGGGTGCCGGATGAAAAGTGGGGCGAAAAAGTCGTCGCCTTCATCACGTTGGAAGACGACGTGCCGTTTGATGAAGATACATTGAAGAGATATTGCAGAAAATATTTAGGTGACTACAAAGTGCCGAAACAGTTTTTCGTGATCGATTCCTTGCCAAAGACGGACGTCGGGAAAATCGACAAAAACTCTTTGTTGGAACGTTTTCTAAAAGGGGTGGTTTAAAAAGGGTTTTTATGTTATCCTAAAAAAATAAAAATATTTGCCGAAATATTATTTAGGTGCAAAAGTGTCATTGAGAAGTGATCCAAATCATCACTCTCTCTTCATTAGGCACTCTTTAGTCATCACTACATTCTCTCTTTTCTGGACCCAGGTTCTTGTCGGAACCTCGGGTCATTTTTTTTTGGCTTAGCTTATATGAGAAAATCCGGTATAATCATAATAATTGGGAAAACAAAACAGGTTTGGTTTATTCGCTTTTGAACCTTCAAGGGGGTATGGAAATGGTGGGACATCCTTTCGACTTGGCGACGGAATTGTCATATGAATCGGGGACGTTTCGCGGACAAACATCCGAAGCGTATGCGAACATGGTCGGCCCATACGGCGGAATCACGGCTGCGACAATGCTCCGCGCAGTGTTGGACCATCCTGACCGGATCGGAGCTCCACTTTCATTGACGGTGAATTTTACGGCGCCGATCAAAGATGGGGAATTTTTCATCAAAGCGAAACCTGCCCGCACGAACCGCTCGACACAGCATTGGGTGCTTGAGTTGTTTCAAGGACAAGACACGCTTTGCACCGGAACGGCGGTGACGGCGCTCCGCCGTGAAACATGGTCGGATATTGAGGCTTCATTTCCCCGCGTTCCGGAGCCGGAAAAGATTGCGAGCCTCCCGACGGAAAATTTGCCTTTGCCGAAATGGGTCAGCCGTTATGACATCAAAGTCATAAAAGGATTTCCGGATCCTTTGGCAAAAGAGCCGAAAGAAAACATCGATTCGGTGACGTTGCAATGGGTGAAGGACAAGCCGGACCGGCCGCTCGACTTTTTGTCCTTGACGTCGATTTGCGATGCTTTTTTCCCGCGCGTGTATATACGGAAAAATGAAATTTCCCCGGCGAGCACCGTGTCGCTAACAATTTACTACCACGCGGAAGAGAAGGAGCTCGATGCGGTCGGGCATGAACCGCTGTTAGGCGAAGCGAAAGGCATCCGTTATTACAATGGCTTTTTCGATCATTTCGCCAAAATTTGGTCGCGCGATGGAAATTTGCTTGCCACGACGACGCAGGTGGTTTATTACAAAGATTAGTTTTTTCATCTCTTGTAAAAGGTTTGTTGCACCTATCCTTGTAGGTGCTTTTTTTATTTGCGAATCGAATCGTATCGCAAGAATTGAATTGCTCATTACAATGAAGTTTGTGCTGCTTCCTATTCATGGAAATTCATCCGCATTCAAAGCGAATCAAGCAACGTCGCCAATTCCTTTCGCGATGGGTATAAAGAATTCGATTAAAGGTCGGAACAAATGACGACGACGCATCAAACGTTCAACAAAATCAGTGTTGCCGTCACCGTGATAGACAATGCTTTTTGCTCGGCGGCTCGGATGAATCTTGTCGTAGCATCGATGTTTCACGGAAAATCATGTAACAAGCTGAAAGTAACCGTATCGTTAAAAAA